>DASSLP010000026.1:0-18002 GCA_035689365.1 Methyloceanibacter sp. | reverse complement strand
ATCCCCATGTGTGGGCGATGGGAACGAGCTCGCGCACCGAGCCTTTCTCGCCGACGAGCGCCGGACGATGGCCTCGCTCGTTCCACGCCACATTGATGTCGAATGCCGAGCCGAACGAGTGGTTCGACAGCGTGGTCGTGCTGCCGCGCACGAAGCGCGGCTCGAAGCCGCCGCCAAAAAAAGAATACGGTCGAGAAGGCCAGCCTTCTCCCACTCCTTCCACAGCCCTTACAGTTGGGCAGCGCCCAGCCGATGGAACGGGATCGTGGAGGGTGCTTTGGGCCCAATTGCCGTCTTCTTGAGCTGCGGAACGGGAACGTCGACGATGTTGTCATGCTCCCAAGTTCCGAGGATCCGAATGTGCTCCGGATTCCTGGGCTGCGGGTCCGCGACGTAAGCGTAAGAGGCAAAGATCGCTTGCCGCTGGGCATTGCTGACCAGCGGCGGGAATGACGGTCTCGGCGGAAAGTTCGAACTGGTGGCGTCTGCAGCCGGCTGCTCCATTAGCTCGAAGCCGCGCTCAAGGGCCTTGCGCATGGTTTGGCGCCCGACAACGCCGTCAGCCTCGACCTTGGCCTGAAAGGCGCGCGTCGCTTCCGCGGTCTTGTCAGTGAACATTCCGTCGGGCTCGCCAGGGTCGAGCTTCTCACCGATCAAGAAGACCTCCCAGGCCTTCACCATGGCGCCGCGAGAGCCGAGGCGAAGCGCAGGCAGAGGCAGCGCGAGATCGGCGGTCGGCGTAGTGCCGCTGCTGACCGGCTGATAAATCGGCTCACCGAAACTTGGCGCTGGAATGGTTGCGTGCGCGGCCATAGCCTCGAACGCGCCCTTCGGCGCAGGCGCCGGGACGGCGGGCAGGAGGGTGCGCGCGAATTTCAGCGCATTGTTCCAACGGCTGACCAGTTCTTTCCAGGGCTTGCTGCGCTCGTCGCGCCCGACCACCTCACGCTCGTAGCGCTCGCGCGCGGCGCGAAGGTCATCGAGAAGCTCCGAAGGATTTTGCTCGGCAACGGCAAGCACCGCGCGAGTGCGGGCGCCGACGACACCATCCGGCTCCACGCCGAGCGCTATTTGCAGGATCTTGGCGCCTCTGGCATGTCCCCGGTTGAAGACCGAGTCGCGCAGATAGAACTCGATCGCGGGAAGTTTTGACCACGTGACGACGACGTCGGTGTCGGAGGCGATGAACTCCGTCGCCAACTCCTCGGCCTTGTCGTACTTGCCGGCCTCGATCAACTCCACCAGATGGTCGCAGACTTCCTTGTTGTATTTCTCGTTGATGCCAGCCACCCCGTAGCGGCTGCCTCCGTCCCAGGCCGGAAGCTTGTAGACCTGGAGACGTCCCTTCTTGTCACGGCGGGCCTCAAAATCGACGATCTGCTTCGCCATCCTCATGCGCTGTTCTGGCGTGCTCATGGTGACCTCCCTCGCCAAGTGCCGGCCCCGCCCACGCGTGGCTGGCTCAGCCTTCACACGATATCCGAGCTACAATCACTTTATGCAACTAGAGATTGTCTGGACAGTCCCTGGTTTCTGCCGATTGTGAAGCAGCTTCACTAAGCGGGGATAAGGGAATGGCGCAAAAGGTCGGGGACGGCCCATGCATCCCGGGGCGCCAACGAGCCGCGTCTTGGACTTCCGCGCACGTCTTTCTCGCAGCCGGCATCATTCTCGCCGCGGCCCTCGCCGAGTACCTGATGGGCCATCCGCTCATCTGCAAATGCGGCTACGTCAAGCTCTGGCATTTCGACGTGCAGAGCGCAGAGAACTCCCAGCACCTGATCGACTGGTACACGCCGTCACACATCATCCACGGCTTCCTGTTCTACGCGCTGCTTTGGCTGGTCTCGCGCTTTGTGCCGATGTCGCTCGGCACTCGCCTCGTGCTCGCTGTCGCCATCGAGGCGTCGTGGGAGGTGCTGGAGAACACGCCCTTCGCCATCAATCGCTATCGCGAGGCGACCATCGCGCTCGACTATTACGGCGACAGCGTCATCAATTCGATGAGCGACATTCTGTTTATGGTGCTCGGCTTCTTCCTAGCCTGGCGGCTGCCGGTCTGGCTCACCGTCACCATCGGGCTCGCGCTCGAAATCTTCGTCGGCGCCATGATCAGGGACAACCTGACGCTCAACGTCATTATGCTCGTATGGCCGCTCGACTCGATCCTGCACTGGCAGCAGGCGAGGTAAGGGCTTTAGAGATCGACGTGGATGCCGAACACCACGTAGAGGATGAGCCAGAGATAGACTGCGACGGTCGGATAGAAGGTGATGCCGAAGCCGAAAGCCCGCACATAAGGGTTGTAATGATAGCCGACCCAGAACAGCACGCGCCCCATGCAGAACAGCATGGTGAGGATGATCAGCGTGCGGGCTTCCTCGAGCGGGCAATAAAGCGCGAGTCCAGCATTGCCGATGAAATACAGGATGAACTGCTCGACCGTATTCAGGATGAAGCGATTGTTGATGTCGACGGCCGAGTTGGGCTTAGGCGTGCGTCCGACGAACATGGATGGGTCGAGACGCTGCGCGGCGACGATGCAGATGGCGAGCACCGCCGGCAAAATGGCGAACACCGCATCCTTGATGACGAGGGCAATGCGGTCGCCGACTGACCAGGCCTCGGGCGTCCAATGCCAGAGCAGCTTGGCGATGCCGAAGAACAGACCGGCGAATAGCCAGTTCCCAAGCAGCACGAAGATGAAAGGCCACTGCCGGGAGGTGAACCCGAGAATCTTGACGCGCGGGTCGCGCCGCGCCGCAGGGCGGCGCTTGGGGTGCTGTTTTTGCTCGATCGGCCGCTGCATATGTCCCTCGTCCCGGCTTGAGGCGAGCAAGCCCTCGTGCCGGACGCGCTGCCAAAGAACCCATTGCCTTGTTGCTTTGGCTAGGGATAGGGCGTGCCTCCCGAAATCTCAAGATGCCCAGGGTAGACTCTGTGGAACAAAACAGGTACAAAGTTAACGAAGCCTTAAGGCTGTGGACAGGCTGGATAGGGCATCTTCCGACGCGCTCACCGCGGGTGCAGGCGATAGACTGGCGATTTCCGCGGGGGAGTTTCGTGACATGGCTGGATCGGTCAATAAGGTCATTCTGGTCGGCAATCTCGGCGCCGACCCTGAAATCCGCCAGACTCAAGACGGGCGTCCCATCGCCAATTTGCGGGTCGCCACCAGCGAAAGCTGGCGCGACAAGGCGAGCGGCGAGCGACAGGAGCGGACCGAGTGGCACCGCGTGGTGATCTTCAACGAGAACCTCGCGCGCGTCGCCGAGCAATATTTGAAGAAGGGCTCGAAGGTTTATATCGAGGGATCGCTGCAAACGCGCAAATGGCAGGACCAGTCCGGTCAGGAGCGTTACACGACCGAGGTGGTGTTGCAGCGGTTCCGCGGCGAGCTCACCATGCTCGATGGGAGACAACGCGACGGCATGGCCGACGGCGAGTCACGCGCGGGCGGGGACTTCGGGCGCTCCGGGCCGTTCAGTGGTGGCGGCGGCAAAAGCGGCGGGAGTTCCTTCGACAAGGAGCTCGATGACGAGATTCCATTCTAACGCACCGCCAAAAGGAAGCCCGGCCTACACGTCAGCGGCCGGGCTTGAGAACACGCTCATGAGCAAATCGGTTGGCTAACGCGACGTGTCCTGGTCGCTTCGCTCGCCAATGGTTAGCTGCTGCTCATCGAGCGTCTGATAATCGGGTGCCGAGGCAATTATCTCTTTGCTGATATCGGCGATGACCTTGACGTCGTTGTTCTCGTCGCGGGCAAGCTTGATGTCCTCGAAGCGGATCGCGACGTTCTTCTCGCCGATGCCGAGGAAGCCGCCGGCCCCGACCACGATGGCAATGAGCTTGCCGTTCTGATCGGTGACGAGGTCGTTCACGTTGCCGATCGATTCGTTGTCGGCGTTCACCACCGACTTGCCGATGAGATTACCTACCAGCCAGTCGCTGCTTTCCTGCTTGGCGAGGAAGGGTGTGCCGGAAGGCGCCGCCTCGGCCGACTTCGGAGGCTCGGGAGACTTCGGTATCTCCGAGGACTGCGACGGGGGATTTGCTTCGCCGATCGCAGGCGGAGCGGACTGATCGGACGGCGAAGCCTGACCGGATGGTGAAGATTCCGGGGCCATCTCGGAGGACTGCGACGGGGGATTTATCTCGCCGATCGCAGGCGGTGCGGCCTGGTTAGACGGCGAAGCTTGGTCCGACGGCAATGCCTGGTCGGATGGTGAAGACTCCGGCGCCATTTCGCTGGATTGTCCCGGCGTCTGCGGCAACTGGTCGTCATTCGCAGCATCCGGATTTCCTGGCAACGCCGCGTTAGGGGTTGAAGGTTGCGCGGGGATCGCCTGAGAGGGCTGCGCGGACTGGTCTAGCGCGGGCCGGTCCTGCCGATCCGGAGGCGGCAGTTGTGTCTCCGCCACAGCCGGCGCGAGGCCCAAGAACAGGCCGACCGCCGTGCATGCAAGAAGTCGATTCATGATTCGCTCCCTTACATTTCGCTCATTTCGCTGATCTAAACGGGGGTGACGCGCGGGAAGGGGTATCGCGCCGCCTAAGTTTGAGAACGTTTCCCGGAGTCGTTCGTTCCCGCGATTCGGCGGCCATGGACGCCTTCCGACGGCTGATGAATTGGCTGACTAAAGCGGGCCAAAATCCGGCTTCGAACGCCTTGTAACATATTGAAAGATAAATATAAATAAGGCGAGGTCGAGGCACCTTGCGCGGTTGCCGAAGCGACCCCTAATCAGCTATACAAGATCATCTCGCAGCACGTGCTGTCGGTCTTAGGCGGGCGGCTTTTTTCTCCCGCAGACGATAGCATTTTGGTGTTCGCTCACCTCTAAGAACAGGCTTTTCCTTCCTTGGCTGACGACGACAACACAGAGGTCGAGGGCCCGGGGCCCTCCGACATCAGGCCGATCTCGCTCATCGACGAGATGAAGCGCTCCTATCTCGATTACGCGATGAGCGTGATCGTGTCGCGCGCGCTACCCGACGTACGCGACGGGCTCAAGCCCGTGCACCGCCGCATCCTCTACGCCATGCAGCGACTCGGGCTCGAGTGGAACAAGAAGCACATGAAGTCGTCCAAGGTGGTGGGCGACACCATGGGCGACTTCCACCCGCACGGAAATCTTGCCATCTACGACGCCCTGGTGCGCATCGCGCAGGAGTTCTCCATGCGCGTGCCGCTGATCGACGGCCAGGGCAATTTCGGCTCGGTTGACGGCGACCCGCCGGCGGCAGAGCGCTACACCGAGGCGCGGCTCTCCAAGATCGCCCAATATCTGCTCGACGATCTCGACAAGGAGACGGTCGACTTCAAGCCGAACTACGACGACCGGCTCGAAGAACCATCGGTTCTTCCAGCCAAGTTCCCTAATCTGCTGGTCAACGGCGCCGGCGGCATCGCCGTCGGCATGGCGACCAATATCCCGCCGCACAATCTCGGCGAGGTGATCGACGCCTGCATCGCCCATCTCGACAATCCCGCCATCACCATCGACGAGCTCGCCGAGATCGTTCCTGGCCCGGACTTCCCGACGGGCGGTCTCATCCTCGGCAAGACCGGCATTCGCTCGGCCTACCATAAGGGCCGCGGCTCGATCTTGATGCGCGGGCGCGTCACGCTCGAGACGGTGCGCAAGGAGCGCGAGGCACTGATCATCACCGAGATCCCCTATCAGGTGAACAAGGCGGCGATGGTCGAGAAGATCGCCGAGCTTGTGCGCGAGAAGAAGATCGAAGGCATCGCCGATATCCGCGACGAGTCGGATCGCCAGGGCATGCGCGTCGTGGTCGAGCTGAAGCGCGACGCCATGGCCGACGTGGTGCTGAACCAGCTATACCGCTTCTCGACTCTGCAGGCGACCTTCGGCTGCAACATGGTGGCGCTGATCGGGGGCAAGCCCGAGCAGCTCAACCTCAAGGATCTGATCCATGCCTTCACCGACTTCCGCGAGGAGGTGGTTGGCCGCCGCACCAAGTTCCTGCTCAAGAAGGCGCGCGAGCGCGCGCATATCCTGGTCGGCTTGGCAATCGCCGTCGCCAATATCGACGAGGTGATCGCGGTGATCCGCAAGGCGCCGGACCCCGGTACTGCGCGCGAGCAGTTAATGACGCGCGACTGGCCGGCCAAGGACGTGGTGGCTTTGGTCGAGTTGATCGCCGACCCACGCCACAAGGTGTCGGCCAAGGGCACTTACCGCCTGTCCGACGAGCAGGCGCGCGCCATCCTCGATCTACGCCTGCAGCGTCTGACCGCGCTCGGCCGCGACGAGATCGGCGGGGAGCTCAAGACGCTTGGCGCGGAGATCGGCGACTATCTCGATATCTTGCGCTCACGGGCCCGTATCGTCGCCATCGTGAAGCAGGAGCTCAACGCCATCAAAGCCGAATTCGGCACGCCGCGCCGCACCGAAATCCTCGAGATGGAAGGCGAGGTCGAGGACGAGGACCTGATCCAGCGCGAGGACATGGTCGTCACCGTCAGCCACAAGGGCTACATCAAGCGCGTGCCGCTCTCCGCCTATCGCGCCCAGCGCCGCGGCGGCAAGGGCCGCTCAGGCATGGCGACGCGCGATGAGGATTTCGTCACCCGCATCTTCATCGCCAATACGCACACGCCGGTGCTGTTCTTCTCCTCGCGCGGCATGGCCTACAAGATGACGGTATGGCGTCTGCCGCAGGCGGCGCCGCAAGCGCGCGGCAAGGCGCTGGTCAATCTCTTGCCGCTCGGCAAGGACGAGACCATCACCACCATCCTGCCGCTGCCTGAGGACGAGGGCTCGTGGGCGAAGCTCGACGTGATGTTCGCCACGAATTACGGCAGCGTTAGGCGCAACAAGCTCTCCGACTTCATCGAAGTGCGCCAGAACGGCAAGATCGCCATGCGGCTCGATCCCGGCGATCACATCGTCGGCGTGCAGATCTGCGGTGAGCAGGACGATGTGCTGCTTACCTCCGCCGAGGGACAGGCCATCCGCTTCCCGGTCACCGACGTGCGCGTGTTCAAGGGCCGCGAGTCGCCCGGCGTGCGCGGCATCAAGCTCGCCAAGGGCGACCAGGTCATCTCCATGGCGATCCTCGCCCATATCGAAGCCTCCCCAGCCGAGCGTGCGGCCTATATCCGCCAGGCCAATACCATCCGGCGCGGCGGCGCAGAGCCTGAGCAGGACATGGAGGCCGAGAACAACGGCGAAGAGGCGGTGGTGCTGAGCCCAGAGCGCTACGCCGAGCTCAGCGCGCACGAGGAATTCGTGCTGACGGTGTCGGAGAACGGCTACGGCAAGCGCACGAGCGCCTACGAGTACCGCATCTCCGGCCGCGGCGGGAAAGGCATCATCGCTATGGTGGTCAATCAGCGGAACGGCAGGCTGATTGCCTCGTTCCCGGTCGAGGACAGCGATCAGATTATGCTTGTCACCGATGGAGGCCAGCTCATCCGCGTGCCGGTCGAAGACATCTCGATCATGGGCCGATCCACCCAAGGCGTGATCGTGTTCTCGACGGGCGAGGGCGAGCGCGTTGTCTCGGTCGAGCACATCCCCGACGAGAACGGGGGGAATGGCGATGAGGGCATGGCAGAGAACGGAAGCGATCTGCCCCCTGAATGAGCGCCTTGCCGATCCTCAAGTTGCGCGGCTAGAAGAGGCAACGCGGCTGGGTATCTCCTCGATGAGGCGGCCCTCCCGCCTGGAGTTCGAGCATGCGCGTGGGCCTCTATCCCGGAAGCTTCGATCCTGTCACGTTCGGCCACGTGGATATCGTGCGGCGGGCGGCGCGTCTGGTCGATGAGCTGGTCATTGCCATCGGCACCCATTACACGAAGGAGCCCCTGTTCTCGGTGAAAGAGCGCGTCAAGCTTGCGGGCGAGGTCCTGAATCCGGTGGCGCAGGAGATCGGCTTAACGTTCGACGTGACCACTTATGACGGGCTAACGGTCGATGCCGCGCGGGAAGCTGGGGCCACGGTTATCATTCGCGGGCTCCGCGACGCCGGCGACTTCGATCATGAAATGCAGATGGCGGGCATGAATGCGGCGCTTGCCTCCGGGATCGAGACGGTGTTTTTGGCTTCGTCGCCCGACACAAGGCACATCGCTGCGAGTCTCGTCCGCCAGATTGCCGCAATGGGCGGCGACGTATCGGCCTTCGTGCCGACGGTCGTGAGCGCGGCGCTCAAGAAGAAATTTGCCGGCTAACCGGTCCCTTCCAAGGAGGTGTCATGAGAATTCAGACAAGCGTCATGTTCGCGTTCGCTTTCGCGCTCTTCATCTTCGGGGCGCAAACTCCAAGCTGGGCTGGAGACCTCTCGAATCCTGCGAGCCTCAACGAGAAGGCGCCAGACACCTACAAGGTCAAGTTCGACACGAGCCAGGGCAGCTTCGAAATTGAGGCACATCGCGACTGGGCCCCGAACGGCGCCGACCGTTTCTACAATCTCGTGAAGAACGGCTTCTACAACGACGCCCGCTTCTTCCGCGTGATCAAGGGCTTCATGGTGCAGTTCGGCATCAACAGCAATCCTAAGATCTCGCAAGTGTGGCGCGACGCGAACATTCCCGACGACCCGGTCGAGGAGAGCAATTTGCGCGGATTTGTCACCTTTGCCACCGCCGGGCCGAACACGCGCACGACCCAAGTGTTCATCAACTATGGCGACAATCCGAGCCTCGATGGGCAAGGCTTCGCGCCGTTTGGCAAGGTGGTCTCGGGGCTCGAGGTGGTGCAGCACCTCTATAGCAACTATGGCGAGGGCGCGCCGCGCGGAGAGGGGCCAGACCAGAGCCGCGTTCAGACCGAAGGCAACGCCTATCTTCAGAAGAACTTTCCGCAGCTCGATTACATTAAGAAGGCGACGATCGAGAAATAAGCGGCAGCCAGCAAGGAGCTATTCCCATGGCCGAACCGGAAAACACCCTCATTATCGAAACGACCAAAGGTCCCGTCACCGTCGAGTTGCGTCCCGATCTTGCGCCCAACCACGTCGCGCGCATCAAGGAGCTCGCCCGCCAGGGCTTCTATGACGGCGTCGTGTTTCATCGTGTGATCGATGGCTTCATGGCGCAGACCGGCGACCCAACGGGCACCGGGCGCGGCGGCTCGGGGCAGAAGCTCAGCGCCGAGTTCAACGCCGAGCCGCATACGCGGGGGGCGGTGTCGATGGCGCGGGCGCAATCGCCGGATTCGGGCGACAGCCAGTTCTTCATCTGCTTCGACGACGCGACCTTCCTCGACCGCCAATACACGGTGTGGGGCCGCGTTATCGACGGCATGGACAACGTCGACAAGCTCGCCCGCGGCGAGCCTCCATCCAGGCCAGACAAGATGCTCTCGGTGCGAGTGGCCGCCGACGCAGCCTAGTTTCGTGCGCGTCGATGCGTTCGACTATTATCTGCCTGAGGAGCTGATCGCGCTACGCCCTGCGGTCCCGCGCGATGCCGCGCGGCTATTGGCGGTTGATCCCACAAGCGCCGAACCTCTTAGCGACAGGGCGATCTTGGATCTACCGGAGCTGCTATCTCCGGGCGATGCGCTAGTGTTCAACGACACCAAGGTGATCCCTGCTGAGCTTGCGGGCATGCGCAGGCGAGGCGCCGCGGCAGCGCATATCTCTGTGACTCTCATTGAGCGCGTCGATGCGCATCGCTGGAAGGCCTTGGCGCGTCCGGCCAAGCGCCTGAAGGAAGGCGACCGCATCACCTTCGGCGAGGACGGCAATGTCTGTCTTCTCGGCGGGCTCGATGCCACAGTGGAGGCGCGCGGAGAGGAGGGCGAGGTGACGCTTGCCTTCGATCTTGCGGGCGCTGTTCTCGATGAGGCGATCAAGGCGCAAGGCGCTATGCCGTTGCCCCCTTACATTGCCTCGCGCCGAGCTCCTGACGAGCGTGACCGAAGCGACTATCAGACACTGTTCGCGCACGACGAGGGTGCGGTCGCGGCGCCGACTGCGGGCCTCCATTTCACCGAGCGGCTGACGCAGGCGCTCCAAGCGCGCGGCATTTCTCGCCATTTCGTGACGTTGCATGTTGGCCCTGGCACGTTCCTGCCGGTGCGCTCTGCAGATACCGACGGTCACGTGATGCATCCCGAGCGCGGCGTGATCTCGGCCGAGACTGCGGAAGCATTGAACGATGTAAAGGCGAGGGGAGGGAGGATTGTCGCGGTCGGCACGACCACTCTGCGGCTCTTGGAGAGCGCGGCGAGCGGCGTGCGCAAGCTCGCGCCCTTTGCCGGAGAGACAAGTCTTTTCATCACGCCCGGCTATCGCTTCCGGGTCGTCGATCGCCTCTTGACCAATTTCCATCTGCCGCGCTCTACCCTGTTCATGCTCGTCGCCGCCTTCTCGGGCCTCGATCTCATGAAGCGCGCTTACGCCCACGCCGTGGCGGAGCGCTATCGCTTCTATTCCTATGGCGATGCCTGCCTGCTCAGTCCGGCGTGAAATGGCGGAGGGACAAAGGCTGCAACATGCAGCGTGACATCACCAAATCGTTCTCGTTCGAGGTGAAGGCTCGAGACGGAGCGGCGCGCGTTGGCGCGATTACCACGCCGCGCGGGATCGTTCGCACGCCGGCCTTCATGCCGGTCGGCACCGGCGGCACGGTCAAGGCCATGTTCCCCGAGGACGTAGAAGCTTCAGGCGCCGATATCATCCTTGCCAACACCTACCATCTGATGCTGCGCCCCGGCGCCGAACGCATCGCGCAGCTCGGCGGTCTGCACAAATTCATGCATTGGGAGAAGCCGATCCTCACCGATTCCGGCGGCTATCAGGTCATGTCGCTCGCCAAGCTGAGGCGCATCGGCGAGGGGGGCGTCACCTTCCAGTCCCACATCGACGGTGCCACGGTCGAGCTCACGCCAGAGCGCGCCGTCGAGGTGCAATGCCTGCTCGGCGCCGACATTCAGATGGTCCTCGATGAGTGCACGTCATACCCGGCGACGCGCGAGGAGGCCAAGACTTCGCTCGATCTGTCGCTGCGCTGGGCCGAGCGCTGCAAGGCAGCGTTCGCTGCCAGGGCCGAAGTGGGGCAGGCGCTGTTCGGCATCGTGCAAGGCAGCGTCTATCCCGACCTCCGGGAGGAGAGCGCGCGGGCGCTGATCGGCATCGGCTTCGACGGATATGCCATCGGCGGGCTTGCCGTCGGCGAAGGCCAGGCGGCTATGCTCGATATGGTCGAGGCTAGCAACACCGTGCTGCCAAAGGATCGCCCGCGCTATTTGATGGGAGTGGGCACCCCGGAGGACCTGATGGAGTCGATTGGGCGCGGCGTCGACATGTTCGACTGCGTGATGCCGACGAGGTCAGGCCGCCATTGCCAAGCTTTCACCTGGGGCGGGCGACTCAATTTGCGCAACGCCCGCTATGCAGAGGACGCGACGCCGCTCGATCCGGAGAGCGCCTGTCCGGCGGCCCGATATGAGCGGGCCTATCTGCATCATCTCGTTCGATCAGGCGAGGCACTCGGCGCCATGCTGCTCACCTACGCCAATGTGCAGTTTTATCAGGAGCTGATGGCGCGCACTCGGGAGGCAATCAGCCAAGGCCGCTTCGCGAAGTTCGCTGATGAGGTCAGGCGCCGCTACCGCGAGGCGCCTGCCGAAGAGGAAACCGAGGCTTAGGCCCGCTGTCCCGGGTTGGCCTGAACCACGCAGCCTTTCACGCGCCAATCGCCGTTCTCCTGCTTCTCGACCTCGAAGTCGGCGAGCCATTCTTGTCCGAGAACGTCAGTAATTAAGACCTCGGAGTTGGTGGCGCCCGTCCGGTCGATGCCAAGGAACGAGAACTTCTTGGCCACGAGGACCGGCGGCAGCTCGTCGGCGACGGCCTGGAGGAATTTCTCAGGCTTGCCGAAGAAGCTCTGGGTCGAGGGGGTGAGCTTGGCGAAGGCGCGCTTGGCATCCTGCGCCACGAGGGCGCGCAGCTCTGCTCTTACCGCGTCCTCGATCTTACTCTTGTCGGTAGCGTTGAACTCTTCGGACGCGACGGACTTCGCTTTGACGGATACTGCCGTCACGTGGCCGGCGGCGTTGAGCGGTGAGAGAGAAACGAAGCTTGCGCCGGTAAATCCCAAGCCGGCAAAAAGAATAAAGGCCAATGCAAGCGCGAAGGGCCTTTTCAGATCGGCGCGCATACGGTGCCTCCGTAGCCACGCCCTTCACCCGTCCTTTTAACTGCAAACCGGCTAAGAAGGTTGCAGCATTCAACCTATTGAGTAGCGATGTCCGAGGCTGGACCGGCGACGCCCACCACCTTCCGCTCGCGCGCGAGCAGATAGAGCCCTGACAGGATTACGATTGCCGCGCCCGAGAGCGTCCACAGCGTGGGCACGTTGCCGAAGATGAGAAAGCCGGCGGCCGACATCCAGATCAGTCCGAGATAGATGAAGGGCGCAAGCACCGATGCCGGCGCGCTGCGGTGGGCGAGAATGAGCAGCCAATGGCCAAGCCCGCCCCAGAAGCCAAGCGATGCGAACAAGATCCACAGCCTCGCTTCTTGCGGCCACTGCCAGTTAGCGAACGCAAACGGTGCCATGACCAGAAAACCTGCGAGTGGCGTGTAGGTCTGGGTCACGCGCGCAGGATCGAATGCCGCGAGGTAGCGCGTGGCGAGGTTGTAAAGCGCATAGCCAAAGGTGGCGACCAGCGCGAGCAACATCGCCCAGTGCAGGGTGCCGAAGCCTGGATGCATCACAAGGAGCACGCCGAGGAAGCCGGCCACCACCGCGACCATGCGATGCCAGCCAATCCATTCGTCGAGAAGCGGCCCAGCAAGGGCTGCGACTATGAGAGGCGTAAGAAAGAAGATGGTGACAGTCTGATCAAGCTGAAGGTATCTCAGCGCGACGAAGTTGAAGCCGGTGGTTACGATCATCAGGCCGGAGCGGAGCCACTGCACCAGAGGTTTGGCCGAGCGGAGCGAGGGGGCGAGCGCGAAGGGCCACAGCACGGCGACGCTGAACACGACATGTCCGGCGAATCTCAGCCAAGTGACTTCGACGACCGGGATCCCCTTCTTGACCACGAGAAATTTCGCCGTCGAGTCGAGCGCAGCAAAGCAGAGCGTGGCGAACGCCATCAACCCAATGGCCTTCAATCTTCGGCGAGGATGGACGTCGGGGAGGGGGAGCTGGCGGGGAGTCATGAGGCCGGCCCTTGTCGCATGAATCTTTGCCAAAACGCCATCGGCCGGTAAGGTCGTCCCCGTCGCAACAAGGGAGGACGGCGTGGCCGAAATTCGCGCCATGTGCGCCATAGGCCAGCGAGGGCAGCTCGGGCTGAACGGCAGACTCCCTTGGGAGGGCAACAAGGGGCGCGAATATGTTGCCGATGTGGCGCGTTTCTTCGACGTTACGAAGGGCCATGTCATCGTCGCTGGGCCGACGACCATCGCGTCGATCCCGCCCTTCGCCTATGAGGACCGCACCATCTGCGAGATCCGTTCGGTCAACCATGCCGAAGAGGTGCTCGCGTGGTTCCCGGATCGCGTCGTCTATGTGGGGGGAGGCCCGCCGGTGTGGGAAGCTTACGCGCCCTACATCCGGCATTGGGACATCACGCGGCTGCCTTATGATGGAGATGCCGACCGCTGGTTCGATCCGGCTTGGCTGGTCGCTTCGCGGAACGTGTAAGGAAGAATTCGGAAGGAATGAGAGATGAGAGTGCGGGTAAATAGATGCTTCGGAGTTGCGCTAACTGTCCTCGTTGTTTCTTTGTCTAGCGCGGCACTCGCTGCCGGCGCTACCAAGGACGAAGCGGTCGCCATGGTGAAGAAGGCGGTTGCAGCCATCAAGAGCGAGGGCACCGAGAAGGCCTATGCCGAAATCAGCGACCCGAAAGGCCCGTTCGTCGACCGCGACCTCTACATCGTGGTGTACCGGATGGACGGCGTGGTGCTCGCGCATGGCGTCGAAAGAAACTCGTCGGCGTCAATCGGCTCCACGACAAGGATGTCGACGGCAAGGAGTTCTTGAAGGAGCGGGTCGAGCTTGCCAAGACCGAGCCCAGCTTCTGGCAGAGCTACAAATACCTGAATCCCGTGACCAAGACGATTGAGCCGAAACAGATGTATTGCGAGCGGCTCAACGACACGGTGGTATGCGGCGAGGTCTATCAGTCCTGATTCGCGCAAAGCCGCAGGCCGTGCGCGCAAGACGATGCAATTTTTGCGCGAAATAGACTGAACCCAGAAGCGGGGCCGCAGGGCAGGACGATTTTCTGTTCCGATTTGGGCCGCCCGAGGCTACCATCCGCGAGACGGGAATAAGGCAGGGCACCCCCGTCCTGCCTCTGGGAAACCCAAATTAATCATCAATCTATGACGATAGCCCCATCGAAGACCGCAAGGAGGTCGCCATAGAGCCGCGCACGGAAGAGGCCTTTACCGCCGACCAAATCGGCTGGCGGTTCGCTTTGGGCACCGCCCTCATCGTCGGCGGCTATGGAGCCTGGTCGCTAATCCCGGTCGTGATCGAAGCCGACCTCGAGCCGAGCGCCAAGGCGTTCCTGTCGGGGCTGTTCGGGGCGACGCCATTCCTCACCAAAGTAGCCGCCGTCGCGCTGATGGGGCGTCCTGCCTACAATTTCCTCAAGCGCACCGTCTTCCAGTGGGTGCGCCGCAAGTGGGGGCCGCCAACCTGATTAAGCCGCAAAGTAAAAGCTGCCGGCGGCTTCGCCGGCAGCTTGCCACGGGCTACTTGCTTTTTGCTTCCCAGGCTTTTTGCGCCTCGGCCAAGATCTGGTCGTAGCTGTCGTTGGTGGTGAGCTCGGTGATTCCTTCACCGAACTTGCTGGCCAAGGAGCGGCAGGGCGATTTCTTGGAGAAGGCGACGAACATCTCTTGGCTGAGCAGCGCCTGATTCAGCGCCACGACCTTGTCCTTATTGCCCTCTTTGGCGGCCTCGGCGAGCCCGGGAAAATACCCGGCAATCAAATAGTCGGCCTTGCCGTCGAGCAGATCCTTGAACGCGGCGTCGATACCGTTGGCGCGGGCGACATCGAGCTTGTCTTTCATGAAAGCATCGAACTCGTTGCCGTAGCTCTCGCCCTGGTTCGTCACGCCTTTCTTGCCGATCAGGTCGTTCTCGCCAGTGAAGGGAAACTCCTTGCCCTTGACCACGAAGATCGCCACGTCGTCGAAAGTGAAGGCGGGCTGCACGTAATCGAGATAGGTGGCGCGCTCGTCGTTGTAGTAGATGCCGAAAATCATATCGACCTTGCCGTCACGCGCCGCGGCCTGGGCTTCCTCCCAAGTTCCCGTATACTTTGACTCGAGAGGCACGTTGATTTGCTTGGCGATGGTCTCGACCAGCGTCGGAGCAGCGCCGACGATGTTGTCGTCGTCCTTATAGGCGATCACCGGGTAGGCCGGATGGCCGGTCGCGGTGATCTTGGTGCATTCGTCTTGGGCGAAGGCGGCATTGCCGGTCAGCATCAGAGCTGAGAGCACGGTCAAGCGAAGAAATCTTTTCATGATCAAGGATCCTTGTTCCTTAGCGGAGTGGGGTAGGGAGGGAAGAGCTTTCGGTTCAGCGCTGAGCCTGGCCTGCCCTATCTGCCGCCCTTCATCTGCGCCTTGATGCGATCGACGTCGGCTTGCGAGACCTTTCCGGCCTGAACCAGCGCCTGCACGCAAGCCGGCGACAGGCTCGGGCCCGCCTTTCTCATGCAGAGAGTGAGCGCCGAGGTTTGCAGTCCGTAGTCGCCGCAGAACTTCCTGTAGTCGTTGGCGCAGTTGTCCTGCATGCCCTTGGTGATGGTCCCCGCTTGCGCCCAGGCTCCCGAAGATGCCGAGCAGACGAAACAAAGGATCAAAGTGAAAACAGTCGTTGCGTGACGGCGCGTCATCGCGACCCCCCTTTTTGCTTTGCCGGTGGGTTTCTACCAACGCACTCGCCATTGCGCCACCCGTAATGAGCACGGCTCGCGAGTCGCGTTTCTACGACGGCGGCCTTACTTTTTCCGCAGAGTCTGCCTCGTCGGCGGCAAGCCACAAGCAAATGGCGAGGCCGCGGGCGACGCTTGGCGACATTTCAAACCTGATTGATTGATGAGAAATTTGCCCCGGCTTTTTCTCTCTGAGAAGGTCCTTTTGAAGGCGCGCTGCACCTGACGGACATTGAGGTGGCAGATTGCTAACGGCGATTGGACGTTACGGTCCTAGTGTGGCTGGCGCCTGCGTCGTGCGTGACGCGCGATCATCCCATTTTATCTGCGGCCATTACCTCCGCGTGGGCCTTGCGCATATAGCTTTCATTGATGATGGGTCCACCGATGGCACGTTCGAGTTTTTGTTATCTTTGAGGCGGCGCACGGAGCGAATTTCGGTAAGGAGAGTGCTGGACAATCAATTCAAGCAACGCGAGCTTATGAATGAAGCGGTCAATTCACTGATCGAGGCTGGCTACCCAAATTGTACTTCCTTTCGACGCAGATGAGTTCTGGAACATTGGAGGAGCCAGAGAGCTGGAGCAGCGCTTCGCAACGCGACAGGAGGTTGCTTTTTTCGGCCGTTGGTTGAATTTCGTCCAAAAAACGGACCTGACCTACCCGCGGCCGCTGGGACTGCTGCAGATCATATATCGCGCGGTTCCAATTGCCGATGCAAATCAGGAGAGCGTGACGGCCTTCCGTCGGCCCTTCGTTTGCCATTCCGATACTAAAGTCGCTTTGAAAACCACTCGAACAATCGAAATGGATCTCGGACAGCATTCCGTCGTGCCGGAGGTCGAAACTGCAAATCATGAATTGGAAATATTCCACCTACCGCTCCGCTACCGTAGCGAGATCGTGAAGCGCGGAATGAATTTGGAACCGAGACGCGCGGCCACTCGGACTGACCCCGGGCAAAGCTGGCAATCGGCGTTCCACCGGCAGGTCGTCATCGAGGATCGTGTGGATGAAGTCTGGCGAGCAAACAGCGTGGACGCCGGCGCCGACCAGGTCTTTTTACGCGGCGAACAGCTCCAGCTTGTGCGCGACCTGCGCCTCAGGCGCTTGCTATTGAGAGCATCAGCCTATCTGGGATTGGCCTTTCGCACACTTGCAATTTAGTGTTCGAAGCGCGCAGTGCTCCATATCGAATGCCAAAATGAAGTCAGGCGCCTTTTTTTGATAAGCGCCCTATCGTCAGCGGCTGTCATCGCCTCCGGTTGTTCGGTGAAGACAGCCAGAGGAGCCTCTTCCGATTGCGTGTTCTTGTGAAATTCAAAGACCTTCGCCGGCTGCGTAGAAGACGACACCGTAAGGCTCAACCACTCTGCCCATCGTTTCTACCGTGCCGTCCAGAACCACGATCGCGACGTCGTGCCCGTCTTGGTGAGGAGCGTAGCCGGCGCCGGGCTGTAGGATCGAGAGATGCGAATGAAGCTTGGAAAGATAGGCGCTTGGACCCTCAATAGGTTCACGGCCGAAAAAGGGGTGGAAGCAGGAGCTGGAGGAGATTTCAAATTGACGATTGAGGTCGGAGAGATTTTTTCGTTTCCCGCCAATTCTCCACGCCATTTGAACATCAAATAAGTGATGGGCTGACTACCGGAATTGCGTGTCGTGTGGTGTTGATAGGCTGGATAGTAGACGAATGATCCCTTCTGAAGGTGCTCGATGCGCGGATTAGGGTCGTCTGGGCCGTCGGAGATAATGAGGTCCGCTTGGCCGTCCAGCGCAATCAACAGCTCCTCCTCACGAGGGGAGAGGGGGGTGTGGCGAATGATTGCTGCTAAGAACTGAAACGTGCGCGCCCATGAGCTGAGCGTTGGGCGTGGCTCCTCTAAAAAGATGGTGCGGGCGCCATCCCACTTCCTTGTCTTCGGGCAACGGCAGCCTGACGGAATGCGCCTCATTCGAGAGTGCATTGGTTCCGGTTTCCGGGGGCGCTGAAACCAAATCATTTGCCCCCGTTGACCCGCTGACCAGAATGGTCGGCGCGTGTTCTGCCTTATGGCGGAACGGCCATTCAAGTTGGCTGAGATCAGGGATCGCTACTCCCGTGTCGGC
>DASSLP010000025.1:0-5172 GCA_035689365.1 Methyloceanibacter sp. | reverse complement strand
CCCGACAGTTCGCCCAGCAATCAGGCCGAAGACCCCACAACCGCCTGCGTACAGGAACTCGCTGCCTCCGAGGAAGCCTTTCAGAGCAAGCTCGACGCCAAAGCGTTGAGTGAGGCTGATGCCGAGAAGCTCAATCAACTCCTCGACGACGCCGACGCGTTTTGCACGGGAGGGGACGTCAAGGGGGCGAGGCAAACGCTTGCGACCGTCAACGACATGGTCGCCAAGGCTAAATGAAGCCCGCTTTCTTGACTTAACCGCGGGGCAATCGCTAAATCCGGGTTGTCCTTAGCATCATTGCGAAAAGGTGATGCGCAAAGTGCGGGCGGTTAGCTCAGCTGGTAGAGCACTGTGTTCACATCGCAGGGGTCACTGGTTCGAGTCCAGTACCGCCCACCATTCAAATCAATCACTTAGCTGAAAACCTGACTTGGGGGCAACGTTCAGGGCAACATGCGTCCAGGCTCCTTCTGCTACATTGCCGACCATGGTGAAGGTGGAGGAATCGCGATGCACAAGACGATGATTTGCGCTGCTGTTGCTGGCCTAGCTCTCCTGGCCACTGCATCACTAACATGGGATGGGAACGCGACCACTTTGACCGGAATCGGAACGTCCCTCGCTTCGCCTGTTCAGACCGTGGCTTGCTGGTGCGGAGCGTTGGGGGGCTCAACGGCAGCACTCAGAGGGGGTCGATCCTACCGATGCTCTTGTAGCCGCGCTGGCGCCCTTAGAGCGCCACCACGTATGCCGTGCTCAGCGCATCAGACCAAGTTCTATTGCGAAGCCAACCTTTGCCACTGGCAAACATGGTCCATGACGTGCGTCTGACAAAACGAGGCGAAGAAGCCTAGCAGCTCATCTAGCTCCATGTTGCTGCGCTTTCAGCGAACCTAGCGCTCGAGCTTGACCGCGTTGGCGAACAGCGTGTCGCCCCACCCGTAGAGCGGCCGTTGAAAATCGGACTCGGTGTGGATGCCTTTGCCTTTGCGCTCCGTCCATTTCCGCCCGTAAGTGTCGAACGGGAAATGCTTGATGTAGTAGTCGCAGGTCTCCTCCCAGTGGTCGATTGAGAGCGACTTGCCGTAGTGCTGGCAATAGAGGTCCGTGCGGACGTTCTTGAGGCCACCAGGCTCCCGCGCGTGATGCTCGGCGAAATGGATCTCAGGGCGGTTCCGCCAGAGCATCAAAATATCCCTCCGCTCTGGCCCGAAATAGCGGCGGAAGTCCAGGAGTTCACGCTCGCGGCTGTAAGGCTCGTAGTCCTCGGGTGTCATATAGGCGTCGAACAGCTGCACCCTGATGCCGTCACAGGCATCGCCTTCGAGCGCTTGCAGCGCGCCGCGCAAATCGCCGGTAACGCGCTCATCCGGGTCGAAACACAGCATCCATTCATATCCGAACTCAGCGCGGGCGATCTGCAAGAGAAGCCCGCGGTGGCGTCCTTCGGCAAGCCGGCGCGCCTTGATGTCCTGCTCCCACGCGCCGTTGGCGATCACCAGCGCGACCTTCGCGTGCTCACGCAGGATGTCCACGCTCTGGTCGGTGCTTGCATCGTCATAGGCGATGATCGCGTCGACATGCTTGCCGAGATAATCGAGCGTGTCGGGCAGGATCAGCGCCTCGTTCCTGATACGGGTCATGGCGACGAGGAAGTGCTTACCGCCGAGCAACGCCTTATTGCCGGGTATGATGCGCTCGGAGTCGCGGAGCTGCCAGCCGCCTGTCTCACTCATGGCAAATCCCTGTGGTGAGGGCCCACGAGACGCGAACTCTAGAGCAGCCCGGGAGTGAGTGGCGAAGCGTTAGGCCCTGGCCGTCTTGAGCGTGACGAGCGGCCGTTCTTGACCCGCATACATCGACAGCATGGGCTCGTCCGTCAGTACCACCTCATCATATTCGCCGAACCCATTGAAACGATTAGCCAGCACGCGGCCATAGGCGCCGATCTGCCCGACCTCGACATAGTCCCCTTCCCGGACGCATTCCGGCAGAAGGAAGGGACCAGGCAGGTAGTCCGAACTGTCGCAAGTCGGACCGTAAAGCGCGAACTCAGTCTCCGGCTCCGTCTCGCGACCCGAGCTAGTGATCAGCCGCGCCGGGAATCGAAAACCCGAATAGGCGGCGTCGAACAGCGTGCCGAATGCGCCGTCATTGACGTAGAGCGCGTTACCGCGGCGCGCATCGACGCGCACGATGACCGACTCGGCTTCGGCCACGAGCGCCCGTCCCGGCTCGCACAGAAGCTCGCAGGAGTGCTTGACGGCTAGCTCGTCGGCCGCGCGCATGATCTCCTCCATGAAGCTCGCGAGCTCTGGTGGATCGGAATGTGGGTAGCGGCTCGGGAAGCCGCCGCCGATATCGATGGCATCGACCAGGACGCCCGATTCCACGATGAGCTGGCCGATCTGCCGCAGCGCCTCGCCGAACGCAGCAGGAACAACGGCCTGGGAGCCGACATGGAAGGTGATGCCGAGCCTGCGCGCAATCTGCCGAGCGTGGAGAAGAAGCCCCGGCGCCTCGGCGCTCGACACGCCGAACTTGCCCTCGAGCGGGATGAGGCTGTGCGTATTGGGACAGGCGACGCGCAGGTAGAGGTTCAGATCTGTGGCGGCGCCGGTCTCGGCAACGATCTTATCGAGCTCCTCCTCGCTGTCGAAGGCGAAGCTTCTCACGCCGAAATCGCGATAGGCGCGCACGATCGCCTCGCGCGACTTTATCGGGTTCATAAAGTAGAGCTCGGCGCCGTCGACCACCGCCATTCGCTCGATCTCGACAAGCGAAGCCACGTCGAACGACCCGACGCCAGCTTCGACCAGAGCACCGACGATCTCCGGCGCGTCATTGGCCTTCGCGGCATAAAGCACGCGGCCAGGGAAGTTGATGAGGAACCATGTCGCCGCACGACGCGCGGCGTGAGGCCGTAAAGCTAGGACCGGCCGCTCCGGGCGGCGATGACGCAGGAACTCTGCGGCAGAAGTGAAAACGTCCATCCCATGTCTACTCCCACACGAGATTGCCGATGTCAGTGCTGCCCTTGAGCGAAATCGCCTACGAGCGTTCTGGTCCCGTATGAAATCCTTGACCCCTTGTAAAGCGATTTTCGCGTGCTCCCCCAGCAATTTGTCGCAGCCGGCCACAGGGTCATGTGAGATGCGAGTTGCGTCAGTCGGGGTTCGAGGAACTCGGTCCAGCGCTCGTGAGCACGGGCGTCGAGCCGCTGGAATAGACGGGATTCTGCAATAATCCGAAGGTCTTGCGCGCAGCGATCTCCACCATCGCGGCCGTGTAGGCATAGATCTCGGCGCTGTCTAGCGAGCCGTCGCCGTTGCCAATCGGTCGGAGGTCGGCTTTGCCGGCGAAACCGTCGATCAGATAGCGGGTGAACAGCCCAATATCATAGGTCGAGTCGATAAGCGTGCGTTGCCCGCGGTCTGAAGCGATCATGACGGTGAGGTTGGGGAGCGGCGTGCGGGGCAGAGCCTGGTTGCTCGTCTCAGGCAGATTTGGCGGCAGTACATTGGCGCCGTGCTCCTCGCCGAACTCGCTCTCGAGCAAAACGAGCACAGATTTCGCGTCGAGCTTGGCGAGATTGGCGTAGAGCGTCGAGAGCTTGTAGCCACTTTCCGCCTCGCGGTAGGGCTCGGCATCGATGGGCAAGAGATAGGTTTCGGTCTCGGCGTTGTCGGTCCCGCCGTGACCCGAATAATAGACCAGCACCTTTGCCCCGGGATTTGAGCGTACGAGGTGGCCAAGATCGCCTTCAACCCCCGCGGCCGCGCCGAACAGCCTTTCGAGATCGGCCTTCTTGGCATTCCGCACGTCGATGATGTTGTCCGGGCGAACCCCCATATGCTCGGTGAGGAATGCGTACATGGCGCCGGCGTCGTTTTGCGAGGTGTCACTCGGTGGCAGCTTGGCGTAGTCGCGATTGCCGATGATGACGGCAACCGCGTCGCTCGCGTCCGGAGCCGGAGGCAAAGCCCGGTAGAGTTCGCGAACCTTAGTGTAGGACTTGAGCGGCTCGCCAGCCGGCACGCCCCGCCTTGGGAGTTGCCGCGAGGGGGTTGCGCAAAGTTCGATGTTGCCCGCCCGCTCGATGCGTTTCACGTCGTCGAGTGCGAGATGGCCCGCGAAGGGCACGCAGGTGCGGCACCACGCGATCCCAAACTTGGACTGGAGCTCGTCGAGATATGGCTGGGGAAGCCCGCTGGGCGCCGGCAGGCAGGCCTTTTCGCACTGAGTGACAGAGATACCGGGCCCGTGAGCGCGGCGAAGGAGTGCGATGAGATCCTCTGGCAGACAGTAAATGTCGAGCCTCGCAGTTGGCGGGGGTGGCGCGACTTCCCCTACGTCCGGCGCCACCTCGGTGTTGGGCGCTGTATCATTTGTGGGGGCTGTTTCGCTTCCCGGCGGCGCGGCATCGGCTTGCGGCGCGGTGGCCGGTTGAACCTCGGTGGAGAGCGCGGCGGTCGTTTCCGACCCTTTGCAGAGCGAGGCGAATTTCTCCTGCACGGCATCGGCTAGGAGATCGCTGTATCCTGACAGGCCATTGTCGTGCTTGAAGTGCCAGTAGGCCGTCCAGGTCTCTTTGCCCCTCCTCCCATCGATCGCACCCTTGTAGTAGCCGAGCTCAGTCAGGCAGCTCTGCGCGCGAGAAATCGCCTGCACCTGCTCGGATAAAGGTGCCGCTTCCTGGCCGTCTTCGGTCTTGGCGGCGGTCTCGACCGGCGTGGCGTCGGCAGGCGACGCGGCAACATCGAGAGGAGCAACCGGGAACACGGCGGGATCGGGAGGACCAACCGGAAACACATCAGTCGCGAGCTCAGGCGGCGGCGGGGTGACGACGATCTGAACAGGCTCGGCCACGACACATGCATCGCCTTGCCGCTTGAACCCCGCGGCGCAGACACATGCGCCACGCTTCGGCGACCAACGCTCATCATCGCGGCACGCGACCGAGGTCAGGTCGCGCACGCAACTCCCGCGTTGCAGGGTATAGCCGTCGCGGATGCAGATGCAGTGGTGCAAGGCTCGCGAATAGTCCCATGGGAAGTTGCATGTGACATTGGGCTCACTGACGGCCTTTGTCTTGGAGCGCTGCTTGTTTTGCGGAACGGCAGCGGCCTTCGCTTTGGAATGTTTCTTGTCCTGAGGAGCGGCCGCAGCCTT
>DASSLP010000024.1:0-5206 GCA_035689365.1 Methyloceanibacter sp. | reverse complement strand
GTCGAGACCTTTTTCGAGCGCTTTTGAACGTCCTTGACCACCGCGTCGACCGCCATATCGACACCGCGCTTGAGATCCATCGGGTTCATCCCCGCCGCCACCGCCTTGACACCTTCGCGTACCATCGCGTGGGCGAGAATGGTCGCGGTCGTCGTGCCGTCGCCGGCCACCGTGCTCGTCTTGCTCGCCACCTCGCGCACCATCTGCGCGCCCATGTTTTCGAATTTGTCGGAGAGCTCGATCTCCTTCGCCACGGTGACGCCGTCCTTGGTGATCCGCGGGGCGCCGTAGCTCTTGTCGAGGACCACATTGCGGCCTTTGGGCCCCAAGGTCACCCTGACCGCGTCAGTGAGTATGTCGATGCCGCGCAACATGCACTCGCGTGCATCGGTGCCTAGGCGAATGTCTTTAGCAGCCATGATTTTTCCTTTTCAGCTTGTCTTCGTAGCGGCAGAGCCGCCTTCGACGAGGCCCATGATGTCGGATTCCTTCATGATCATCAGTTCCTCGCCGTCGAGGCGAACCTCTGTGCCCGACCACTTTCCGAACAGCACGCGGTCGCCGGCCTTGACATCAAGGGGATGCACCTTGCCGTCTTCGCCGCGGGCACCCGGCCCGACGGCGATAACCTCGCCCTCCATCGGTTTTTCCTGAGCGGTGTCGGGAATTAGGATCCCACCCGCCGTCTTCGCCTCCTGCTCTACCCGCCGGAGCAGCACGCGGTCGTGCAAAGGTCTAAATTTCATGAGAATCTTTCCTGAGGTACGAGTTCGAACCCGGTCGCTATAAGTGAAAGCGACACAAATTCCTTGAGTATCCCGCTGCATGACGAGGATTAGCACTCGTTCCGCGAGAGTGCTATCAACATCGGGAGCCGGGGCATCCCTTACAAGGGCGTGTCACAGAAACGGGACTGGAGGGGACCTACATGCCCGAAAGTACTGAGACGATCATTTTACGGCGTCCAGATGATTGGCATGTCCATCTACGTGATGGGGCGATGCTAGCGAAGGTCTTGCCGTTCACTGCCCGGCAGTTCGCTCGCGCGATCGTGATGCCGAATCTGATACCGCCGGTGGCGAGGGCCGCGGCGGCGCGCGCCTATCGCGAGCGCATCCTGGCCGCCCTCCCGACGGGCACCGCCTTCGAGCCGCTGATGACCTGTTACCTGACGGACACAACCAACCCGGACGAGGTCACCCGCGGCCACGAGGACGGGGTGTTCACAGCGGTGAAGCTCTACCCGGCGCATGCGACAACGCATTCCGAGTTCGGCGTCACCAATATTGATCGCGCCATGACGGTGCTCGAGCGCATGGCGGGGCTCGGCATGCCGCTGCTAATCCATGGCGAGGTCACCGATCCGGAGGTCGACGTGTTCGACCGCGAAGCGGTGTTCATCGACCGGGTGCTCGACCCGCTGCGCCGGCGCCTGCCCGAACTGGGCATCGTCCTGGAGCACATCACGACCGAAGAGGCGGTGGAGTACGTGGCGTCCGGCGGCCCCAACCTGGCAGCGACGATCACCGCGCATCACCTCGTCATCAACCGCAATGCAATCTTTGCCGGCGGCATTCGCCCGCATTTCTATTGCCTGCCGATCGCCAAGCGCGAGAAGCACCGCCGCGCGCTGCGCCGCGCCGCTACGGGGGGAAACGAGAAGTTCTTCCTCGGCACCGACAGTGCGCCGCATGCCGTCGCGGCGAAGGAGACGGCGTGCGGCTGCGCCGGCATCTTCACCGCGCCCTGCGCTATCGAGGTCTATACCCAAGTTTTCGAGGAGGAAGCTTCACTCGACGGGCTGGAAGCCTTCGCCTCGCTGAATGGGCCGAAGTTCTACAAGCTGCCGCCCAATGAAGCGCGTATCACGTTGCGGCGAGAAACCTGGACGGTGCCGGAGCGCATAGGGAACGGCGACAATGCGGTCGTGCCGTTCCGCGCCGGAGAGACCCTTCGCTGGCGGCTACAGGTTTAGGAGTGGCGATGGACGTGGAGACGGCGCTGGAGCGGATCAAGGCGGCGGTCGGGCCGCGCGGCTGGATCGCCGATCCGGCGGAGCAGGAAGCCTACCTCACCGAAGCGCGGCGGCTGTGGCGCGGTGCCACCCGGCTCGTCGTCCGGCCGGCTTCGACCGAGGAGGTCGCGGCAGTGGTGCGGATCTGCGCCGAGGCGAAGTTGCCGGTCGTGCCGCAGGGTGGCAATACCGGCCTGGTCGGCGGCGCGGTGCCGCCCGAGGATGGACAAAACATCGTTCTCGCTCTCGGCCGGATGAACCGGATCTGCGCGATCGACCCGGTCAATTTCACGATGACGGCGGAGGCCGGCTGCGTCCTCGCCCAATTGCAGCAGGCGGCCGCCGAGGCCGACCGGCTGTTCCCGCTCAGCCTTGGAGCCGAGGGCAGCTGCCAGATCGGCGGAAATCTCTCGACCAATGCCGGCGGCATTGCGGTGCTGCGCTACGGCAATGCGCGCGAGCTTACCCTGGGGCTCGAAGTCGTGCTGCCCGACGGACGGATCTGGGACGGTCTGCGCGGTCTGCGCAAGGACAATACCGGCTACGATCTGAAGCAGCTCTTCATCGGCGGCGAGGGCACCCTCGGGATCATTACCGCCGCGATACTGAAGCTCTTCCCGAAGCCGCGTGAGATCGAGACGGCTTTTGTCGGCCTCGGCCGGGTCGAGAATGTCATGGCGCTCTTCGCCCGCGCCCGCGCCGCGACGGCAGATCAGCTGACCGCCTTCGAGCTGATCCCGCGCGCAGCGCTCGATCTGGCGTTGGTCCACATAGCTGGGACCATCGATCCACTCGCGAAGCGCTATCCCTGGTACGTCTTGCTCGAAATGTCTTCGAGCGAGACCGAAAGCGGCCTCCGCCCGCTTTTGGAGAGATTGCTGGAAACCGCGCTCGACGAAGGTCTCGTAACCGACGGGGTCATTGCCGAGAGTGGCCAGCAGGCCAAGGATCTCTGGCGCATTCGCGAGGCCATCGTCGAGGCGCAGCTCTATTCGGGCTCGATCAAGCACGACGTCTCGGTACCGGTCAGCCGGGTCGCCGATTTCGTGATCCGCGCCACAAAGGAAGTGACACGGCGGCTCCCCGGCATCCGGCCGATGGCGTTCGGCCATGTCGGCGACGGCAACATCCACTTCAACCTGACCCAGCCGGAAGGCGCCGACACCGCGGCCTATCTCGGGCGCTGGCAGGAGTTCAACGACATCGTGCACGGTGTCGTGCGCGACCTGCACGGGTCGATCAGCGCCGAGCACGGCGTCGGGCACCTCAAGCGCGACGAAATCACCCACTACAAGCCGCCGGTCGAGATCGAGCTGATGCGCCGCGTCAAGCGCGCGCTCGATCCCGACAACATCATGAACCCCGGCAAGCTCGTGATTCCGTGAAATCACCATTCCACGTCACCCCCGCGAAAGCGCTAGGGCATGCACACATTTCTGAGCCCCCATCCCTGCGCCAAGAGGCGGAGTTTGTCGATGCCGATTTTGAGGGTTATTGGGCCTGGCGGTCGCGAAGATGGGTATCCATCCCAGCCGCCGAGCCGAGCGATCAGCCACGCTGCCCAGGCCAGGCTGTACCGCGGATGAGGGTTTTGCTGCCGCAGTGTTCTGCCAGAGTATTGCGGATGCAGCGCATCGAGGGTGCCGAGTTCGTCAGCGGTAAAGACAAGAGAAGCCGGCTCGCCGCTGCGCCCGTCCCGCGCCTGCAGCAGCTGCAAGGTAATGGCCGCGGCATGAGCGGCAATGGCGACGAGCTTAAGCAGTCGCTCCGCGGTCTCGACTTGGCTGTCCTCGAGGCGCAATCCTTGTTTCTTGAGCAGCCGAAACAGCTGTTCGATGATCCATCGCGCCCGGTACCAATCGACGATCTGCCAGGCGGCATCAGGATTGGCGACAGTATGGGTGGTAAGCAGCCGCCATGTAATGGGCTCGCTGCCCTCAGGCGGGTCGGGTTCGGTCACTTCGATCAAGCTCAGTGTGACTTGCGCTGGCAGCTCCGGCGCGCCGGCCTCGCGCGGTCGGGCGATCGTGACGACCCCGAACCGCAGCTCCAGCCGCGCCTCACGCTCGGGCCGACCCGGACGCTCGCGCAGCCTCATCTGACGGCTGTCGGCCAGCGCCCATTGTCGGGCAATCGTGCTCAGACTACCGCCACCGACCAGACTTCGGTCATGGTGAATTCGGCCCAGCACATGGATCCCCGGTTCCGGCACCAACGCCCACAAGGCGTAAAAATCGGCCTCGCGGTCGGCCACCATCGTCACCATAGCGGCACCCTCGAGCACGCGCTTGCCGGCGCTGGCGGTTTCGATCCAGCGGCGCGATTCTTTCTGGTCGAGCGGCCGTTTGTCGTGCGGCACATCGACCCGGCCGCAACGGGTCCAAACCTCGCCGGCAACCAAGCCCAAGCACGCCTCGCTCTCAGCATCCACCGCCACCATGGCATGCAGCAGCGCGCCACGGCCCACGCCTTTGCCAATCTCCCCCAGACCGCGGGTGCGCGTTCGCGTGGTGCGAAAATTGATCTCGCTGGTGTCTTGGATCGCCAGCACGTGCCGGCTGGCCACGGCGGCGCCGGTGGCCGCGCTCCACCCTGCAACCAGCCGCTCGACGGTCACCTTGGGGTTGGCAAGAAAGCGATTGAAGCGGACCTCAGACCGCCGTTTCCCATCAGCCATACGACGCAGACAGGTACTGCCGGCATGCACCATCCCTTCGAGGAGCGCCGCCCCCTTTTTCCAGGCGACGATCCCCAAACCAACCCAGCGCCATCTCCATCGGACATCCCCCAATGCCCAGCGCATCCCCGGATAAACCCAGACCACGGCGGGTGAAAATCTACCAATGGGGGAGTGAGTCAAAATGTCGCACCAAATGTGTGCATACCCTAGCGCGAAAGCGGGGGCCCAGGGCGAGCGGTGAAAACCTTGATCCCTGGATTCCCGCGTGCGCGGGAATGACGGTGTAAGGGCTTGAACTATAAGCGATCACTTTGGATTAGGCACTATAGCAGCACGCGGTAGGTGCGCAGCCGACGGGCGATGTTCTTCAATCCTGCTCGCCCATGTCGGCGACGGTGATGTCGAGCTTGCCGCGGACCTGCTCGTAGGCCGCGGCCGAGAGGCAGATGCCGCCGGGCTCGGCGATGCCTTCCAGGCGGGCGGCGATGTTGACGCTGTCGCCGAGGATGTCG
>DASSLP010000023.1:0-4349 GCA_035689365.1 Methyloceanibacter sp. | reverse complement strand
GCGAGAGTGGCGTGCTCATGGGGATACCCTATACGCTGAGGAAATTCGCTGTCCTCTCGAGAAAATTCCCTGTTCGTTTGCGTAAGGAATTTCGCCGTAACCACCTTATTTATTGCGCGGAAACCTGCGCCTGATCCATTTCCTGCGGCTGAACTGGCGGAAATTCCCTGTATTTTCCCGCTTAGCAGGGAAAATTCCCGCAGAGACGGGTTCGCTGGTGACTGCCTCCACCGCCAGCTAGTCTGCTGTTTTTGCATAGAAATTTGACCATTCACAATTACCGCATCCGCAGGTTAGCCCTTGCCGAATTCGGTACAGCGAGCCCAGAGAGCGAAGTTTGGAGAGTGCTGTCGCCCTTCGGGCGCTAAATTCTCCGTTTGCCAATTCGGCGGTCCGGTTAGGCCGCGAACCATGCTTATTCCACTAGACAAGCAAATAGATGCCGACGCTACTCGCCAACCTCGAGCCGTCCGAGCAACGCCGGCACGATCAACTGGACGGGAAATGCGATGCGGCAGATTAAGGATAGCTGAGCGAGGGGTCTCCTACCCGCGAACCCGCGCCGGTCTTGATCGGTCCTGATGGCTCTTGCGCGCGGGTAGCGGCGCAGGCTGAAACTCATAGCTCGCCATGTGTTTGAGCCATATCCAGAGATACACGGTTGCAGACAGAATGGTAAGCGCACCCGTGACCCAGATGCACATGGACACGAACGGCTCAAGCCCGAGGCCGAGGCCAAGCTCCGCCAAGACGAGACTGGCAAGCACGAGCTGGGCAAGGGTATTGGCCTTGCTCACGAGGAGCGGATAGACGGTGACGGGCCGCGACAGCATCCACGACAAGATGAAGGCTCCGACGATGAGGATGTCGCGGCTGACGACAGCGATCACGAGCCACACCGGCAAATGGTTGGTAAAGCCGAGCGTCAAATAGATGCTGACGAGCAGGACCTTGTCGGCAATGGGGTCGAGATAGGCGCCAAGCTCGGTGTGCCAGCCGAAGCGCTTGGCAAGATAGCCATCGGCCGCATCGGACAGACCCGCGAGCAAGAACAGCACGAAGGCCGCCGCCATCTCATGGGTGACGATTAGCCATACGATGAGCGGCACCAGGATGATGCGCACCAGCGTCAGCGCGTTGGGGATATTCACGAGGGCTCAAACTCCAGGCCCCGCCGCCCATCAAACAGCCATTGAACTGCTAAGATTTAACAGATTCTTGACCGCTTGGCCGCACAGACACCAAGACCGTCTCGGTCGCTGCTGACACCCGAGTCCGCTGATGTTCGACAATGCGGAAGTCCATGACCAGTGGCAGGTGATCCGACGCCGTGCGGATGAGCTGGCTTCGCGGCACCTCGACGCCGAGCACGTCGACCGATCGGCTGCAGAAAATATGGTCAATGCGCAGCATCGGCACGCGCGCGGGAAAGGTTCGTCGCGCCCGCTTGTGCAGCACGAGCTGGGCATCGCGCAACCTGGCCGTGAACATGCGATAGGCCACGGACCGGTGCCTGGCATTGAAATCGCCCAGCAGGATAACAGGATCGCGGCAGTCCGGGTGTCCGACCCAGTTCTGTCCCAGCAGGGTCCTGGCCTGCGCAATGCGCTCGTAGGCCGGCAAGCCGAGATGCGTGTTCACAATCTGAATCTCGGTGCCGTTCGCCTCGACCGCCGCCCAGAGCGCCCCGCGCGGTTCGAAACCGACGCTTCCGGGCAGAGGCCCCGCTTTCACCAGACGCATCGGCAACGCGGCGAGAATGGCATCGCCATAGAGCTCTTCCTCGACCTGGAGCGCCGGGTTGAAGTGAACGCTCATGCCGAGCGAATGAGCGATGGCATGGGCCTGATCGATGCCGCCGGTACGAAACCGCCCCACATCGAGTTCCTGGAGCGCCACCACATCGGGTTGGCAAGCGCCGATCACCTCGGCGATCCGCCGCGGGTCTGCTCGTCCGTCTGAGCCGACGCATCGGTGGACGTTGTAAGTCATAATGCGCAGCGGAGCTGGCTGTGCACGCTGGTTCCGGCGGTCGAGTGGATTCACAGGCTCCTCTACTCCATGCTAGCGCACTTCGGCATTTAGAATTTGCGCCGTTCCTCGAACTCCTCCTTTTCGATTTCGCCGCGCGCAAAGCGATCATCGAAAGGCAATTCTTCGCGATTCCGCATTATGACAGTAAGATGACATCGGCGCCGCACGGAAAAAGGGCGGCGAACTCGAGGCGTTTGCCATGCCGGCAGCTGGGACAAGGTATATCGCTGCTACTGGCGCGCTCGTACTTCTCAGCACGATATCAATTTTGTTGTTCTGTACCGAGCCTAGCGCCGCGCGGTTCTGGTTCGCCGTCGCGGTGACAGTCGCAATTACTTCCTTTGTGTCGCTTCTGTCGCGGCGGCTGCTCTTTGCCAGCGTGATCGCCTCCTCACTCGTCGCGGTGGTGTTTCTCATCTCTCTCGAGAAACAAGCCACGATGAACGTGGGTCTGCACTCCTACGACCTCTTCTTCTATCTAAACGCCGATACGCTTGAGTTTCTGTGGAGTGATTATCGCCGTTACGTGGTCGCGGCTCTTGCAGCTCTCGCAGTCGCGACAATCGCGGCGGTATTGGCTTGGCGCTCCGATACGACACGACTCTCGCGTTTGGCATCGGGCTTGACCTTGGTGGCTGCGATTACGGCTGCCGGGACATTCGAGCCTCAAGCAAGCGGAGTGGATAACGCGTTTCGACTGTTCACCCAAAACGACTCCTTCGTCTCCGCGTTTTACCTGTCATGGAGCGAGACGTGGGGCACGCTCGTGCGTGGACAATTGGTAGAGGCCGCGGCGCGGACGCCACTTCCAGATTTTGCGAGCGAGTCCCTATGCGCCCTGTCGGCGAAGCCGCCACACATCGTGCTCATTCATCAAGAGTCGTTGGTGCCGCCCAGTCTGTTTCCCCGGCTTCGGTATGACCGCGCTCTCGACCGGTTTTTCCTCTCTGACGATGGCCGCCTGCACAGGCTGCGCGTGGAAACCTATGGAGGCGGCTCCTGGGTCACTGAGTTTGCGCTGTTAACGGGCATCTCGGCGAAAGCCTTCGGCGACATGCGGATGTTCGTGCAGGTCTTGATGGAGGGCAGACTCAAGGAAACGCTCCCGCAAGAACTCGCAAATTGCGGCTATCGGACGCTGATGCTTTTCCCCATGAGCAACGGCTACCTTTCGCTTGACCGGTTTTATCGCTCGATTGGCTTCTCCGAGATTTTGGATCGCCGGGCTCAAGGCGCGCCTACGATACGGGAGCGCGACCGATTCTATTTTCAGAATGCGCTTGATGCGATGGACCACCATTTCAAATCGTCCCATCGGCCGCTCTTCGTCTATATCCAGACCATGGCATCGCACGGTCCCTATGACAGCGCGTATATGCCCGAAGTGAATGTGCCGGGCGGCGGCCCGGGCAGCTCGGCGGAGATGAGCGAATATTTGCGCCGGGCAGCGATGGCTAGCCTCGACCGCGACTTCTTCATGGACGAGATCAAGCGCCGCTTCCCTAAAGAGCCAATCCTGGTCGTGCGTTACGGCGATCATCAGCCGAGCGCGACACGCGATCTAATCAATGATGTTTGGGGCGATGATAGCCCAGACGTGGGCGCGGATGGCTCGCCGGGTCCCTTCATTACGTTCTACGCCGTGGCGGGGCACAACTTTCCTGTGTCGCCATTGCCGGAGTACGACCCGCTCGATGTCGCTTATCTCGGAACGGTGATACTTGAGGCCTCTGGGCTTCCACTCTCCGCGGCGCAGCGCGAGCGCGAGCGGCTAATGATGGTGTGCGCGGGTCGGTATTCCGGTTGCGAACCTCGGAGCGAAATTCTGGCCTTCCACCGACGCCTCATCAATTCAGGCTTGGTACGGGCTCCATAGACCGGCCGGACTCGCGCAGGTGCTGAGAACTGCCCACAAGGGCAACGGAGCAAACCGCCCCGTTTGCAGGCGCAGGCATCGCAGCCTCATTAGAGCAGATGCTGCCGCACCTGCGCGACCGCATTGAAACCGGACCGCGGAGACGAGGCGAATACTTTCGTACGGCACCTCAGGCGCGAATTTTTCTCTGAAGGCCGATTTGGCGATGAGAGCGCGAAATTCTGTCGAGATTTCAACGGCAAATTGTGCCAACCGGACCGCGAGTTCGAATCCTGCCTGGTCCGCCACGTAGTCCTTTGTTTTTACAAAGAAATTTCAATCAGCGTAATTGTGCCGGAATATCCGCAGGTTAACCTCATCGAATCCGATTCAAGCGGCCGCGGAGAACGGAGTTCGGGCACTTCCGTGGCCCACTAGGCGGCGAATTCTCCGGTCCCCA
>DASSLP010000022.1:0-7806 GCA_035689365.1 Methyloceanibacter sp. | reverse complement strand
CGGCGGCAACGACCTATTCCGCAACGAGGAAGGCGGCACCGTGCTCACCGCCACCCGCAACCTCGAGAACACCGACTTCCAGATGGGGCTAGACCTCGGCAGGAGGGGTCTCCTATCCCCCAGCGACATCCTGGTGTTCGGGGTGCTCGGCGGCTTCGTCAACGGCACTCTCGATTACGACAATATCTCGAGGGCCTTCGACTTCGAGGGCGGGCAGGTCGGCGGCAGCCACCTATCTTAGGGGCGGGCTGTTCGTCGACACCCTTGCAAACGTGCATCTGTTCGACGTCGACACCCACTCGACCATGGGCTTCCCCGGCTCGCTCAATGCCGCCACGGTGGGGGTGAGGCCTGGACCGGCACCACCATGGAGCGGTTCGTGATCGGCAGCCTGTGGGGCAATCTCTCCGACGACAACAAGGCCACTCTGGTCTCGACCGGAACGAGCTTCACCCTCAAGGACGACCTGCGAGACGTATGGAGCGAGGTCTCTGCCGGGGTGAACTTCCTCAACCCCTCGGCCAACACGAGCCTGTTCGCCAAGGTCGACGTCACCTTCGGCGAGGACCTCGACGGCGTCGGCGGCAAGGCCGGCATGCGCGTCGCCTGGTAGACCGTAACCCTTAGCGCAGTGGGTTCCTGTCAGGCAGCGGCATGACGTTAGGGTCGGCCCCGATCAGGGCTTGGAACTGCGCGGCCGTAAGCCTGGGAATTGGAGGACCCGCATCCTTGGTGGCAAGCGCCGCGATGGCGGCGGGCGACTCGGCGGGCGGCTCCGGCGTGAAACCGCCGGAAGTTAGCACCGTCCCGCATTCCTTTGGCAGCTGCGCCATGGTCAGCGGCGGCTTGCCGACCCAGGGCTTGGCACCAGGCACCGGCGGCTTGGCGGCCTCGATCGCCGCCTTCTTTAGCATGGCGTACCAGTTTGTGAGTTCCTGGCCGCAGCCATTGTCACCCGAAACGTCCTTCTGGTTCTCGCAGCCCTCCATGCCCGGCGGGCAGTAGAGGCGGATGTGGAAGTGATAGTGGTGGTTCCACCAAGGTCTCACCTTGCCGAGCCACGCCGTGTCCTTGCCGACCTTCGAGGCCTGCTCGCACAACGCCTTCTTGATCGCGGGGTGCACGAAGATGCGGGCCACTTGCGGGGACAGCGCCGCGCGTCGAATCAACTTTATCTGCTCAAGGGTGAACACGTTCGGATCGACGTTGAACGGATCCTTCAGCATCGACACCGCGGTCATGTCCTCGCGCTCCTGCGGCGTCAGGATGCGATCGGGCATTGGCGTTAGCCAGATATCGACATCGAGCCCGACCTGATGGCTGGTATGGCCAGTGAGCATAGGGCCGCCGCGCGGTTGCGACATGTCGCCGACGAGAAGTCCCGGCCAGCCATCAAGGCCGCGGGCGTCGCTCGCGAACTTCTCGAGAAAGTCCAAGAGCTCCGGGGTGCCCCAATTGCGGTTGCGCGACAGTCGCATCACCTGCCAGTCGGGACCATTGATCGGGAGCGACACGCCGCCGGCGAGACAGCCTTTGGCGTATGAGCCAATTGCGCGGGCGGCAAGCGGCGCAGGGGCTATGGCCGCGCCGAATAGGTCGCGAGCAATCGGCGACTTGGGCGCGGTTTTCTTGGAAGTATTGGGGGCGGGTTTTGCCACGGGCTTTGGCGGTACTGTCGTTGCCGCGGTCTTACTCGGCGCCGCCTGCTCGGCCGCCACCGCACCGCAGAATAAGAGAAGGATCAGGCTTAAGGAGAGCCTTCGCATCTGCCCTCGACTTTAGGAACCCCCGTTGCGCTCCCTCAATTCGCAAGACCCTAGCACAAATGATGGCGGGAATTAGAAGTCCTAGGCAAAGGCCTGATGGTGGCGGCGAGCGGCTCGTTCAGGAGATGTTCAGACCGCCGGCGTTAAGTTCCTCCCGTTTTGATGGGAAGGTTTGCCGCCCCCACTTTGGGGGTGAGGGAGATCAATCGATGAGACGTGTCGTGCTGCTGGCCGCATTACTCGGCCTGCTCGCTGTTGCCGTTCCGGCTTTGGCTGAGGCCCAGGTGGTGGCCCATATCAGCCTCTCGACCCAGCGCATGAATGTCTCGGTCGATGGCGTGCCCCTCTATAGCTGGCCGGTGTCGACGGCGAGGCCCGGCTATCGCACGCCGACCGGTACCTTCAGGCCGACTGCGCTGTTCCGGTACCACGCCTCGACCATCTATAGCGGCTCGCCAATGCCCTATTCGATCTTCTTCCTGCGCGGCTACGCGATCCACGGCTCCTACGAGATCAAATATCTCGGCCGTCCCGCCTCGCATGGCTGTGTGCGCCTGCATCCCTCCAACGCCGCCGCGCTCTACTCGCTGGTAAGGACCTATGGCCCGGCGAACACGGTGATCCGCATCAGCTACTAGGCCGAGCGGTCTCCCGGAGGAACCCTTCCGCTCGATTCGGAACCTCTGCGAGGGCAAAGCAATTCTTAGACTTACGGAGGGGCTCAAAGCACTCCGGCATTTAAGGAGGGGGGCATGACACTTCTGAAATGGGCGCTCATTTGTCTCTTGATCTCGCTGGTCGCGGGCGCGCTCGGCTACACCGGTGTGGCCGCGGGAGCGGCGCAGATCTCTAAGATCCTGTTCTTCATTTTCCTTGTCGCTTTCCTGGTGATCGTGATCTTGGCGGTCTTGGCTGGCCAGCTCGTGTTCTAGCGGGCTCGCGTCAGCTACTCGCAGACCGAAGGCGCCGGCACTCCGCGGAAGCGTTCGCCAATCCAGGCGAGCGCCTGGCCCACGCTGTCCTTGGCAGCAAAGGTGTGCGTTACGCCGTTCAGCATGACGAAGGTCACTCGCGTACCCTGCTTGCAGAGCTGCTCGCCAAACTGCTTGGTGATCTCGGGCCTCACGGTCGTATCGGCGCTCCCCTGCGCTAGAAACACCGGCGCACCGGCCGATGCTTGGCCAGGCGTGTTCCTTTGCATGATGCCCTTCCACGGCTCGACGTCGGTGGGATCAGCCTTCAGGAACTGCTCCCGATTAAGTGGCTTCTCGGCTTTCTCAATCGCCTCAAATTCGGGAACCGACTCGATGCAATCATGCGCGAGCTGCTCGTAGATCGGCATGGCGGCGGCATCGACTAGGGTTGTTGCCGGGTCGTGGTAGAGAGCCGACCAGGAGTAAAGCGCCATTGCGGTCAGCTCCTTGCCGGCAGGGCTCGACTTATCTGCGTCGAACAGCTCGATCAGGTAGGTGGCAGGTGCCGCCGCGGCGACTCCCACGAGTTTGAGGTCGGGCGCATAGCTTGCGGCGAGCTCGCCGGTATAAAGCGAAGCATGTCCGCCCTGGCTGTGGCCCCACACCGCGAAGCGGTTCGAAGCGCCTGCGTCGGGGAGATCGCGGGCGGCGCGGACCGAGTCGAGGACTGCGCGGCCCTCGCTATCGCCGATCAGATAGGGATGCATCCCAGGCGTCCCGAGACCAGGGTAGTCAGTGGCAACCACCACATATCCGCGCGCCAGCATTTCGGACAGCCCCCAGATCGTGCCGGCGAGATCGGGCATGAGCGAGGGCGCGCAAGATTCAACCACGCCGCTCGTCGGGTGCGCCCAGGCGATCACGTCGCGGCCGCTCGCCGGCGCGGCGCCAGGAGGAATGAAGATGGCACCGGAGACCGCGATCGGCTCGCCCGAGGGGTTGGTCGAACGGTAAAGAATTTGCGAAAGGCAGTGCTGCCCGCACCGCTCGGTCCTCCCCCTTCGAGCGGCCATACCCGGATGATCGATCCAGGCTTGCCGGAAGCCTCGCCAGGCTGGACGTCATAAATCGCCCTGGCCTCCTGAGAGAGCGACAAGCAAAGAATCCCCGCAGCCACAATGGGCCGCCACCGACACGCAAATTTCGGCATTTTTCTCCCCGGTTTACTCGAAGGGCCGGATCATAGCCTCAGCTTCCCTCCACTGCGCAACCGGAACCATTGCCAATGGGGTTTGTCATTCCCGGTGCTTCCGGGGCAGTATTGCCCGGAAGCCAAAACCAAGCCTGCGGGGCACCCGTTCGGGCGCACAAAACCGGGGACCACAATGTCATCTGCCGCAGCGACGCTTGACGCCTTCATCAACCGCGTCGGCGGAATCTCGACACCCTTCTCCATCGAGTTGCCGGACGGCGAGAAGCGCAGTGTCGGAAAGGGCAAGGCCGAGTTTCACGTGGGCTTGCGCAACGCGCGTGCGATGCGCGCCCTTCGCACGCTCGACGAGGGCGATATCGCCGAGGCTTACCTGCAAGGCGACATCGACATCGAAGGCGACATGCTGAAGCCGTTTGCGCTGCGCGCCTCTCTCGATGATCGTCACCCTCTCGTCGCGGCCTGGCGCTTCATCGAGCCGTTGCTGTTCGGGCAGGTCTATACCAACAAGCAGGCGATCTCCTCCCACTATAATGCAGATCCGAAGTTGTTCCTGAGCTTCCTCGATCCTGTGTTTCCGGCCTACAGCCAAGGCGTCTACGCCCATGACGACGAGCCGCTGTCGAAAGCGCTCGAGCGCAAGTTCGATTGGGCCATCGAGCAATGCGAGCTCGGACCCGGCAAGACGGTGCTAGAGATCGGACCTGGCTGGGGTGCCTTCGCCGGGCACGCGCTACAAGCCGGCGTGCGCTTCACCGGCATCACCAACTCGGAAGTGTCGCAGAGCTATCTAAGATCGAAGCTCGCCAATTTCGGTGACCGCTTCGACATCCTGCTCACCGATTTCTACGACTTCGAGCCAGACGAGCCGTTCGACTCGATCGTGATCATGGGCGTGATCGAGCATCTGCCAGACTACGAGCGCGTGCTCAAGAAATTCTATCGGCTGCTAAAGCCGGGCGGCCACGTGTTCCTCGACGGCAGCGCCGCCAAAAAGAAATACGAGCTGTCGACCTTCATGGTGCGGCACATCTATCCTGGCAATCATTCCTTCCTCGTGCTCGACGATTTGTTGAACAAGCTTACCAAGACCGATCTGGAGGTGATGGAGGTTCAGAACGACCGCTGGAGCTATTTCCTGACCTTCCGCCAGTGGGCAAGGAATCTGGAATCGAACAAAGACTATGTGCGCTCGGCGTTCGGCGACTTCGAGTATCGTAAGTTCCGCCTATATCTATGGGGGGCGGCCTACGAGTTTTTGGCGCGAAATCTCGATTGCTACCGGCTTGTTCTCTACAAGCCCAAAGACGCCGCCTAGTAACGCCACAATTTCGCCCCTCCGGGGTCTTGCCGAGGCCTCGCAAGCTCTCCATTTAAGGCTTGGCTAACCCTGCCTGTGCGAAGGTGGAACCCTTTGAGGGATAGCGCATTTTAGGCGGTATCGAACCTCTTGCACGAGGGAGAGAGGGATATCCATGACAAGCGTGGCGTCTCAGGACAGCGCTACGCGGCAATCAGCACTCTCTTGCGCCCTCCAGCAGGCTCTGCATTCGAGCGACCGTTTCCTCGAATGGCTCCCCATCGGCGTCTCTGTCTGCGATGCCGAAGGTTATCTCGTCCAATACAACAGTCGCGCCGCTGAGCTTTGGGGCCGGTCCCCCACTGTCGGCAACCAAGGGCAACGCTTCACCGGCGCATACAGGGCCTATCGACCAAACGGCGAGCCGCTTCCCGTTGAACAAGCGCCCATGGCCGAACTGCTTCAGACCGGCCACCCGATCCGCGACCGTGAGCTAATATTCGAGCGGCCGGATGGCAGCCGGCTCACCATTCTCGCCAATCTCGACCCGTTGCGCGACGAGACCGGCAAGCTCGTCGGTGGTGTCAATTGCTTCCAGGACATCACTGCGCGCAAAGCTGCCGAGCAACGCTTGCAGCAGCGCGAGCGATGGTACCGCGATCTGCTCGAGGCTCTTCCCGCAGCCATCTACACGACCGACGCCGACGGCCGTATCACCTTCTGCAACGAGGCTGCCGCTGAGCTTTGCGGTAGGCGTCCTGTCGTCGGCAACGATGCCTGGTCAATCGCTGGCACGCTTTACTGGCCCGACGGAAAGCCGATCGCGCACGACGAATGTCCCACGGCGCTCGCCCTCAAAACCGGCAAGCCAGTGCGCGGAACGGAGAAGATCGTCGAGCGTCCCGACGGCATTCGCGTCCCTGTCCTTCCGTTTCCTACACCGTTGCACGATGACGAAGGCAAGTTGATCGGCGCGGTGAACATGCTGGTCGACATCACCGAGCGGAAGGCTGCGGAAGAGGAGAAGGCGCTGCTGCTGCGCGAGCTTGCCCACCGCGTCAACAACACCTTCGCCGTGATCCTTGCCGTCGCCCAGCAAACTCTGCGCACCGCACCCTCGGCAGAGGCCTTCGTCGAGACCTTTACCGGAAGGCTTCAGGCGCTCGCGCAAGCGCACAATCTTCTGCTCGCCAAGGATTGGACCGGTGCCGATCTCGGCGAACTTGCCAAAGGACAGCTCGCGCCGTTCTGCCTCGAAGGCCAGGATCGGCTCACCATCGAGGGGCCGAAAGTCACGCTTTCTCCGCCGCAAGCGATCGCGCTTGGCGTGGTGCTGCACGAGCTTGGCACCAACGCCGCAAGATACGGGGCGCTCTCCAATGGTACTGGGAGGGTCGATCTCTCCTGGACGCTTGGAGCCGGCAGAGTCAATCTCGCCTGGGCCGAGCGCCATGGGCCGCCAGTGCTGCCGCCTCAGCGCAAGGGGCTCGGCACCAAACTCATCCAGCGCGGCCTCCCGGACGCCACTATCGACTGGCGTTTCGAGGCCGACGGCGTGGTATGCGCCATCGACCTCCCCCTCGCCAAGCCGCGTCCGGGGAACGGCAAAGAAGCGCGGCATTAAGCTCCGGTAGCTTTCCAAAGGCTTGACCCTCCGGCTCCGACAGGAGAGGCTTGGCCACCTTTCAGGGAGGGAGGATCTCATGTGCGAGGATTGCAAGACTGTGCGTCCGGCTTTTTCGCGGCGGAGTGTCATGGCAGGGACCGCTTCGCTCCTTGCCGCAAGTTCTTTGTCCGTTGGTCGTGTCAGGGCCGAGCAGCCCCAAACGCCCGAGTCGCCGCAAAACGTAATCTCTCCCTCCGAGGCGCTCGACCGGCTGATGCAGGGCAACGCTCGCTACGCGGCGGGCGAGTGCGAATGCGAGGACTACACGGTCGGCCGCGCCGCGCGAGCGGTCGTTCAATACCCCATCGTTGCAGTGCTGAGCTGCTCCGACAGCCGGGTCGCGCCCGAGCTCGCGTTCGATCAGAGCCCTGGCGACGTCTTCGTCGTGCGCCTTGCCGGAAATTTCCTCAATGACGATGGCTTCGCCAGCCTCGAATATGCCGTTAAGTTCCTCGGCGCGCCGCTCGTCATGGTGTTGGGCCACACCAATTGCGGCGCGATGGACGCCGCGCGCCGATCTCGGTCGAGGATGTTGGACGCCGGCACAAGACCTATGGCAGCGGAACGCTGCGGGCAGGAGTGTTCGGCGTCAATGACTGGCTGGTATCCAACACTTGCCTGGTCATGGGCGTGGCCGGTGCGGCGGCAGAGCCTTCGGTCCTCGTACTGACCGGCGTTGCCGGTCTGCTTGCGGGCGCTTTCTCCATGGCCGCCGGCGAGTTCATCTCGATGTTGTCCTAGAAGGAGATGTTCGAGCACCAGATCGCGCAGGAGCGGGACGAGCTCGAACGCTATCCGAAGGAGGAAGCCGAGGAGCTTGCGCTGATTTATGCTGCGCGCGGACTCCCTCTCGCACAAGCGCGCGATGTCGCCACGAAAAGATCGCCAACCCCGTGCAGGCACTCGACACGCTCGCCCGCGAGGAGCTTGGTCTTAATCCGGACGATCTC
>DASSLP010000021.1:0-18275 GCA_035689365.1 Methyloceanibacter sp. | reverse complement strand
CTGCTGCCTCCCGTAGGAGTCTGGGCCGTGTCTCAGTCCCAGTGTGGCTGGTCATCCTCTCAGACCAGCTACGGATCGTCGCCTTGGTAGGCCATTACCCTACCAACTAGCTAATCCGACGCGGGCCGATCTTTCGGCGATAAATCTTTCCCCCGAAGGGCGTATCCGGTATTAGCCCAAGTTTCCCTGGGTTATTCCGAACCGAAAGGCACGTTCCCACGCGTTACTCACCCGTCTGCCACTTTCCACCACCCGAAGGTGGCTTCACGTTCGACTTGCATGTGTTAGGCCTGCCGCCAGCGTTCGTTCTGAGCCAGGATCAAACTCTCAAGTTGAGAATCGGATTCTGAACTGTCCCTGGATGGAATCGTCCAGGGGGTCGCTGCGTTTTGACGAGTTCCCAACAAGCATGAGCGACGCAGCTCCTTCGAAAAGGAGCGCGCGCGACACGCCTATTGGCTTACGAAAACGCAAGACCGTCAGAGTCTCGTTGCCAACCCTCTCCTGTGAGGGTTGGCACGCAAGGACTCCGCCGTCCGCGTTTCCCTTTCTTCGTATCACAATGTCAAAGAGCCAGTGGGCGTGCAGCCGGGTGCCACACTCCCGAACCTTTGATGGAAGCAAATCCTCCATCAAGAGTCAACGACAGCCGCAGCGTTCCCGAGGAAGACTCGGTGCTACTTTGCTTCTGTCTGTGGATCGCGCGGTCGCGTCTAATCCCGCAGGATGCGAACAACCCGCGCGAGTTGGCCATTTAAGTGCCGACTCGGGGCTTGTCAAGGCCGGGCCGGCCTTCGTCACCCGTTTTCCGATTCCTGTTTGGCAGGAAGGCCACATTCCTGCCTGAATGCGCCGCCACTCTTCAATTCGTTAAACGGCGAGGTAACCATACGGGGCTAGGTATGGTTAAGGGAACCCGCCGAATGGGGGACAGCTAGAAGACCGAAGATCCTTGGATCGCGCCTCCCAAGCTGCATAGATCGGCAGCAAAGCGGCTAAGATCAAGGGCTTCGCGAGGGAAACGACCCCCATCGGCGCGACTTCCCGCCTCGTTAGAGGGACAGCAACCGCTTCGGTGTTGTCCGCCCGGACGTGATGTAGGGAAAAAGCGCTTAAAGGCGCGTGCGGGCGGAAGCCGATCGACGGGGGGAACAGATTGTTTAACCGCCGCGGCCGCTTTGCGCGTCGTAAGCTTGGTCAGGCCCTTGTGCCGGTCACGGGCCGCGGACTCCCATCCATCTTTCTTGGCGAATTGCCAAGGCCCGAGCGCAAGCTGCCGCCGGTCTATCTCTGCGAAACCGGTCCCGATGGGGCAAGCTGCCGGCTGAAATGGCTCGCGAGCACGTGTCTTGCCGGCATGGTCGGCGTGTGCCTCATCGGGGTCGCCATCTACGCCTCGATGAACATGGCCGACGGATCTGGCATGATGAGCTCGATCAGGCGGGCAAGCCTCGCTGCGCTCCAGCCGATGCGCACCGCGACCCTTGCCAATGACGGGCAAAGCGCCAACGGCCAGAAGGAAGATCGCATCCAGATGACGAGCGCGGGCTTCGCCACCCGCCACGTCATCCACGACACGGTGATCGAGCGGCAGGGAAGCCGCGAGTTCATCACCATCAAGCCTTATCTCCGCATCATCGCCGGCCTCGCCACCGATGTCCCGCAAGATGCCGAGCAACTTCCCGCCTTCAATCCCTTCAAGCTATACTCAGACTCAACCCCGGTGGGCGCCGGCGGCGAGGCGTCGCCCGACGCGCCGCAGTCGGTGAGCGTCAATGTCGTCGATGTGCCTGGCGGCGTGGTGCCGGAATCCGACGGCGTCGAGCTCAGAGCCGACGAGGTGGCGCGGATCATCAGCGAGGCCGCCGAGAATTTCGCCTATGCCGAGGCGAGCGCGGATGGATCGGGCGCGGTCGGCGAGGCGCATCTGCTGCAGGCCGCCTATCGCCCCGACGAGCTCGGGCCGCACACCACGGTGATCCAGAAACAGGAAGGTGACACGAGCGCCGCCGACGACGATGACGGCTTCGACGAGGACCTTCTCGAGAACGCCAAGACCGTGACCATCGACGTCAGCCGTGGCGACACCTTGCCGAGCCTGTTCACCAAGGTCGAGACCGAGCCCGACGAAGCAAGGACCGTCATCGAGGCTCTGGCTCCGATCTTCAAGGCGGAAGATTTGAAGTCCGGCCAGGAAGTCCGCTTCTCACTCGTTCCGGCGCCGTCCGACACCGGCGCCATGGAGCCAATCAAGGTCTCGATTTACGCCAAGGGCGGCGAGCACCTCGCCACCGTGCAGCGCAATCGCCAGGGCGATTTCGTCGCCACCACCGACGGCGATCAGCTCAAGACCCCGCAAGCCACGACCCGCGCCACGCTTTACCAGAGCTTCTATCACGCGGCGCTCAACCAGCACATTCCGGCCGAGACCATCCTCAAGATCCTGCGCGTCCAGTCCTACGACGTCGACTTCAAGCAGAAGGTGAAGTCGGGCGACACCTTCGAGGCCTTCTTCGACAGCGGCAATGACGGCGAGGCCGGCGAGCTGCTCTACACCTCGATGACCATCGACGGCGTGCAGCGCAAATTCTATCGCTTCCGCACCCCCGACGACGTGGTCGACTACTACGACGAGCAGGGCAACAGCGCGAAGAAATTCCTGATGCGCAATCCGGTCAAAGGCGGCCGCTACACCTCAGGCTTCGGCGAGCGCCGGCATCCGCTGCTTGGCGTGATGCGCATGCATACCGGCGTCGACTGGGCCGCTCCGGTCGGAACCCCGATCCTCGCCGCGGGCGACGGCACGGTCGAACTCGTCGGCGGCAAAGGCGGTTATGGCAATTATGTCCGCATCCGCCACGCCAACGGCTACTCCACGGCTTACGGCCACATGTCGCGCTATGCCGAGGGCGTCGCGCCCGGCGTCTCCGTGAAGCAGGGCCAGGTGATCGGCTATGTCGGCTCGACCGGGCTTTCCACCGGCCCGCATTGCCACTTCGAGGTCCTGGTGAACAACAACTTCGTCAACCCGATGACCATTGCCGTGCCGCGCGGGCTCCAGCTCACCGGCCACGAGCTCGCCGAGTTCCAGAAGGAGCGGAACCGCATCGAGACGCTAATGCAGATGGACCCGGTGACGAACCGCGTCGCCGAAGCCTCGCAGGCGCCGACCGCGACCGCCGCCGCTCAGTAGTTCTTTCTCTCCTCCTTCCTTCTCCTCCCTTGAGCCCGGCATGACGAAGAAAGGTAAGTGACCCCCACCCGGCGCTAGCGCCGACCTCCCCCTTTCAGGAGGAGGAGTTACTAAGCCGCCTTTTGCTTGGCGGCTTCGCCGTTGAACATCAGCCCGTCCTTGCCGGCCCCGATCCGTACCGTCTCGCCGTCATGGATCTTGCCTGACAGGACCATCTCGGCGAGCGGGTCCTGCACATATTTCTGGATCACGCGCTTGAGCGGCCGCGCGCCATAGGCCGGGTCGTAGCCCTTCTCGGCGAGCCAGCCGCGCGCCTTGTCGTCGAGCTCGAGCTTGATCTTGCGGTCGGCGAGCAGCTTCGAGAGCCGCCCCATCTGGATATCGACGATCTTACCCATCTGCTCGCGCTTCAAGCGATGGAACAGGATGATCTCGTCGACGCGGTTCAGGAACTCGGGGCGGAAATGGGCGCGCACCACTCCCATCACCTGCTCGCGCACGGCGTCACTGTCCTCGCCCTCGGGCTGGTTGACGAGATATTCCGAGCCGAGATTGGAGGTCATGATGATCAGCGTGTTGCGGAAATCGACGGTGCGGCCCTGGCCGTCGGTGAGCCTGCCGTCGTCGAGCACCTGCAGCAGCACGTTGAACACGTCGGGGTGCGCCTTCTCGATCTCGTCGAACAGGATGACCTGATAGGGGCGCCGGCGCACCGCCTCGGTGAGCGCGCCGCCCTCCTCATAGCCGACATAGCCGGGAGGGGCGCCGATCAGCCGGGCGACCGAGTGCTTCTCCATATATTCGCTCATGTCGATGCGGATGATGGCATGCTCGTCGTCGAACAGGAACTCTGCGAGCGCGCGGGCGAGCTCGGTCTTGCCGACGCCGGTGGGCCCCAAGAACATGAACGAGCCGAGCGGGCGGTTCGGGTCTTGCAGGCCGGCGCGGGAGCGGCGCACGGCGGTGGAGACCGCCTCGACCGCCTCAGTCTGGCCGACCACGCGTTTCGCGATCTGCGTCTCCATCTGCAGCAGCTTCTCGCGCTCGCCTTCCAGCATCTTGTCCACCGGGATGCCAGTCCATCGCGATACGACCTGGGCGATCAGGTCGGGCGTCACCACTTCCTGGGCGATGGCGCCGCCTTTCGACTCTTCCTCTTCGATCTTCTTGAGCTTCGATTCGAGGTCGGGGATCACGCCATAGGCGAGCTCGCCGGCCTTGGCCAGGTCGCCCTTGCGCTGCGCCTGCTCTAGCTCGATGCGGGCGGTGTCGAGCTGCTCCTTGATCTTCTGGGCGCTCGCGAGCTTCTCCTTCTCCTCCTGCCAGCGGGCGGAGAGCGCGTTCGCCTCCTCCTCGAGATTGGCGATCTCCTTCTCGAGCTTGGCGAGCCGGTCCTTGGATGCGGTGTCCTTCTCTTTCTTCAGCGCCTCGCGTTCGATCTTGAGCTGCATGATGCGCCGGTCGAGCTCGTCGAGCTCCTCTGGCTTCGAGTCGACCTGCATGCGCAGCCGCGAGGCAGCCTCGTCGACGAGGTCGATCGCCTTGTCGGGCAGGAAGCGGTCGGTGATGTAGCGATTGGAGAGCGTGGCGGCGGTGACCAGCGCGGCATCGGAGATGCGCACGCCGTGATGCAGCTCGTATTTCTCTTTGAGCCCGCGCAGGATCGAGATGGTGTCCTCGACCGAGGGCTCGGAGACGTAGACGGGCTGGAAGCGGCGGGCAAGCGCAGCGTCCTTCTCCACATGCTTGCGATATTCGTCGAGCGTGGTGGCGCCGACGCAATGGAGCTCGCCGCGGGCGAGCGCAGGCTTGAGCAAGTTCGAGGCGTCCATCGAGCCTTCAGCCTTGCCGGCGCCGACCAGCGTGTGCATCTCGTCGATGAACAGGATGATCTGGCCGTGCGAGGATTCGATCTCCGACAGCACCGCCTTGAGCCGCTCCTCGAACTCGCCGCGATATTTGGCGCCGGCGATGAGCGCGCCCATGTCGAGGGCGAGCACCTTCTTGTCTTTGAGGCTCTCCGGCACGTCGCCCGCGACGATGCGATGCGCCAACCCCTCGACGATGGCGGTCTTGCCGACGCCTGGCTCGCCGATCAGCACCGGGTTGTTCTTGGTGCGCCGCGACAGCACCTGGATGGTGCGCCTGATCTCCTCGTCGCGGCCGATCACCGGGTCGAGCTTGCCCTTGGCGGCGGCCTCGGTGAAGTCGCGGGTATATTTCTTCAGCGCATCGTAGCTCTGCTCGGCGCCGGCCGAGTCGGCGGTGCGGCCTTTGCGCAAATCGTTGATCGCGGCGTTGAGCGCCTGCGGGGTGACGCCCGCATCTTGCAGGATGCGCGCGGTCTCGCCTTCCTTGGTGAGCCCGAGCGCCTGCAGCGCGCGTTCCACCGTGACGAACGAATCACCGGCCTTGGTGGCGATCTGCTCGGCCTGGTCGAGCACGCGCGACAGCGCGGGCGTCATATGCGGCTGCGCGGCGCCTGAGCCCGACACCTTGGGCAGCTTGGCGAGCGCGACATCGGTGCGTTGCAGCGCCTGCTTCGCGTTGCCGCCGGCGCGATTGATGAGGCCGGCCGCGAGCCCCTCGGGGTCGTCGAGCAGCGCCTTCAAGAGATGCTCGGGCACAATCTGCGGGTTGCCGTCGCGCAACGCGATGGTCTGCGCCGCTTGGAGGAATCCCTTGAGGCGGTCTGACAGTTTCTCGAAATCCATGACGGCTTCCTCTTGCGAGGCCAAGAGTTCAGGATCGGGCGGCGGACCGGCGGAGGCCGGCTCGCGCAGCGCCAGTTTTGGGGCTTAGTTCAAGGCTTCTTAGCGGACATATTGCGCCCGCCCGCAAGAGCAAAAAAGGGGCATGGAAGGGAAGCGGGAGAGCTAGCTCACCGGGTCGGGGTTGGTTTCATCGGGGACTCCCGCGTCGGCTTGGTCTGAGCCGTTGGCATCGCGATCGCGGCCGGCCTCGCTGCCGTTGCCGCCGTGCCGCCGGCCGCCGCCCTGCTGCCCGCCGCCGTGATGCTCGCGATTGCTTTCATGGCGCTCGCGATCCTGAGAGCCGCGCACCTCCCCACCGCCCTGGCGCATCTCGCCGCCCTGACGGAACTCGCCACCGCCACCGCCGCCGGCAGAGCGGATGTCTCCGCCGCCTTCGACGCTGTCGAACTCGCCGCCTTCATCCTCTGTGGCGTCGGGGTTCCAGCGCGGGCGGTACCCGCCGCCGTTGGGCCCTTCGCCCTGATGGCCACCATGCTGCGCGCCCATCTGCGACTGCGCCGCCATGATGATGCGGCTGTAGTGCTCGGCGTGCTGGAGATAGCTCTCGGCGGTGACCATGTCGCCTGACGCGAGCGCGTCGCGCGCGAGCGACATATATTTCTCGGCGATATGCGCCGCCGTGCCCCTGATCTTAACGTCGGGGCCGTTCGATTCGTAATTCCGCGCTAATGGATTTTGGGGCTTACGGCCGCGGCCGCGGCCCCTGCGATTCTGCTGTCCTTGCCTCATGGGCTTTGTTCACCTGATAAGCGGCTCTTGCCGCATCCCTTCTCCCTGCTCACTCACAGTCACGCTGGACCAAGCCTCGAACGGCTCATCGTCCGGAACGCCGGACCGCCCAGCACTCATCCTACCTCGCGCGTTTTCGCTGCCTTGTTATTGAGTCAATTCTTCGGCGCCACGCGTCCTAGAATCTTGAGAGCTTGCGCCAGACAACCTCAATCTGATGGTCGGTTGAGCTGCTCCTGAACGTCCCGAGAGGCACGCCGCCTGTCAATCGAGGTTCACGAGATATCCGCTCTTGTTGCCGTTGCAACCGGCCGGCGCCTTCGGGCGCCCAACGGCCGTGAATATTCAATTCGCTGGCCATGAACTTAATCCCAACATGGCGATTTTCCAAGTGCCTTTTTTGGTTATGCGGCCATCTGCTCATACGGAATGTCACACCCCGGCTACGACCAAGCGGGCTCTGCCTGCCAGATCGCGCCGCATCGCGCTGTCGCCGTCGAGTGTTAGCCCCGCCTTGGCGAAGATCTCGGCCACTTGCTCGGCCTGGCTAAAGCCGATCTCGACGAGAATCTTGCCGTTCGGCGCCAAGGCTTGGGCCGCTCGGGTTGCGATGCGCCGATAGGCAGCGAGTCCATCGGGGCCGCCGTCAAGGGCAAGCCGCGGGTCGTGGCCGGAGACCTCCTCCGGCAGGCCGGCGATCTCGGCAGAGGCGATGTAAGGCGGGTTCGAGACAATTAGGTCGAACGAGCCGTCAACTCCGTCGAGCCAATCAGCGACCATAAAGCTTGCGCGGTCGGCCACGCCGATTCGCCGCGTGTTGGCGGCTGCCAGCTCAAGCGCCTCCCCGCTAATATCGGTGCCAAGCCCGCGCGCCTTGGGCAGCTCGGCAAGAAGCGTGACGAGGATGCAGCCGGTGCCGGTGCCGAGATCGAGCAGGCTGAGCGGCGCGGTGCTTAAGCCTTGGCGTGCGACAAGGCCGAGCGCGGCCTCGATCAAGGTCTCGGTGTCGGGACGCGGGTCCACCGCGTGGCGATCGACCAGGAACCCGCGGCCGTAGAACTCGCGTGTGCCGATAATGCGAGACACGGGTTCGCGTGCGAGCCTGCGCGCGATCAAAGCGTCGAGCCGCGCGGCGGCGGCGCCCCCGAGCTCGCCGCCGGCTCGCGCGATATAGGCTTCATGCGTGAGCCCAGCGGCGTGGCAGAGAAGGAGCCGCGCATCGAGCTCCGGCGTATCGATGCCAGCCCGCCGCAACAAGCCAGCAGCATCGATGAAGGCTTCTTGCACGGAGCGGCATGCCACCTCTCCCTTGTGGGGAGAGGGCCGGGGTGAGGGGTTTTTGGCTAAGGGGGTTTGAATCCCCCTCACCCGCGCTTCGCGCGACCTCTCCCCACCGGGGAGAGGTGAAGTCCTTTCGGCTGTCGGCGAACCATCAGGCATGAGCTTCCTCCTGCATCGCCGCGAGCTGGCGCGTCTGATAGTCGGTCACGAGCGCATCGATGATCTCGTCGAGCGCGGATGCCCCTTCGAGCACATAAGGAAGCTGATGCGTGGTGAAGCCGATGCGGTGATCGGTGACGCGGCCTTGCGGATAATTATAGGTGCGGATGCGCTCGGAGCGGTCGCCGGTGCCGATCTGGCTGCGGCGGTCTTGCGCCCTTTCCGCGTCGCGCCTGGCGCGCTCCATCTCGTAGAGCCGCGCGCGCAATACCTTCATTGCCTTGGCCTTGTTCTTGTGCTGCGACTTCTCGTCTTGTTGGCTCACCACGAGCCCGGTCGGCAGATGGGTGATCCTGACCGCGCTGTCGGTGGTGTTGACCGACTGGCCGCCTGGGCCGCTCGCCCTGAATACGTCGATGCGTAGGTCCTTGTCGTCGATCTTGATGTCGACCTCCTCGGCCTCGGGCAGCACCGCGACGGTCGCGGCGGAGGTGTGAATGCGCCCTTGCGCCTCGGTCTCCGGCACGCGCTGCACGCGATGGACGCCGGACTCGAACTTGAGCCGGGCGAATACGCCCTTGCCAGTGATATTGGCGATGATCTCCTTGTAGCCGCCGGTCGCAGACTCGCTGGCCGACAACACATTCACCTTCCAGCCCATGCGGTCGGCATAGCGCTGATACATGCGGAACAGATCGCCGGCGAATAGCGCAGCCTCCTCGCCGCCGGTGCCGGCGCGCACTTCGAGGATGGCGCTCTTCTCGTCGGCGGCATCCTTGGGCAGCAATTGCACTTTCAGGCGAAGCTCAAGCTCCTCGATCTTGGGATCGAGCTCCCCCAGCTCGGCTTCCGCGAGGCTCGTCATGTCGGGATCTGCGGCAGGATCATCGATCAGCTGCTGCAAGTCCTCGCGCTCGCGGACTGCCTTGCGCAGCGCCGTGATGGTGGCGACGATCGGGTCCAGTTCGGCGAACTCGCGGCTGAGCCGGACATAGCTCTCCTGATCGGCGCCTTGGGCAAGCGCGCCCTGCACGGTTTGCCAGCGGGCGACGAGCCTATCGAGTCTCTCGGCGGGAATCGTGGTCATGGTCTAGGCGGAATAGGAAAAGCGGAACGGCGAGGAAGTTTTGGCCAAAGGCGCGCTAGGACGGCCCTTGCAGCTTGTCGGCCTTGCGGCTCCGCGGGTCGTCGGGATCTAGGGTCTGCGAGCCTGTGCTCGGAGACTTGACGCCTGACGGGCCGTTTATGCTGCCGAGCACGAGCCAAGCACCGAAGGCCATGATGGCGATAAGAAGGGCGATGACGCCCCATTTCAAGAGGGGAGACTTTCGCCCCTTCTTCTCCTCCACCGCCGGAGATTCTTGCATTGCCGCTTCGGGCATCGCCCGGGCGGCAGCGGGAGGCGGGGGTGGCGGCGGCTGAGGCGTAAACTCGGCGCGCGGCTTAGGAGGCGGAGGGGTAAATTCGGTCCGCTGCTGAGGTGAAGGAGGCTGCCTCGCTTGCGGCTGCTGCGGCTGTTGCTGCCGTTGCGGAGCCGGCCCTTGCGGCGCTGGTCCCTGTGGCGCTTGCGGCAGTCTTTGTTGAGGCCGGCGCTCGGCCTGTTGCGGCGGCGGAGCTGACGGCCTTTGCGGTGCGGCGCCGGGCCAAGGCGCCTGCTGCGGCGCGCGCGGAGGAGGACCTCCCGGCCAACCTTGCGGGGGCTGAGCTGCATTTTGCCAAGGCGCTTGCTGGCCTTGCGGCTTTGGCGGAGGCGGCGACGGGCTTTGCGGCCGGGCCGGAACAGGATCCGGAGTCCATTGAATGTCGAGCGGCGACCTGCCCGAGGGCGCGGCCTGCGAGGGCACTGCCTGATTGCCCGGCTGGAACGCGAAATCGGAATTGTCGGGAGGCGTCATGACCGGAACGTCGGGCATCGCCTTCGGCCTGAGCTCGACGATGCCAGCTTCGAGCTGCGCATAGATGCGCCGAAGCAACGGGCGGACGTCGAGATTGAGCAGCGCGCCATAGGCATTCACCACGCGGCAGGTCTCGGCCCAAGGCGGCAGGGCATAGAGCGCGCCTTGCTCGAGCGCCTGCACCACGTCCGCGCGCGTGCCTAATCTCGCTGCGAGGTCCGTTTCGGAAAGAGCGCTTGCGGCTCTCAGGTCCCGAAACAACTCCGCCACCTCAGCGTCATAGCCGGCTGGCATCTCTTCTATCCCGTGAATATGCAGGCGCCGCTCGGCGGCGTCCGGCTGTGGGCTTGCCGGCACGAGGCGCGGCCTGGGCGGCATCACAACGCCGGTCCCATCTCTCGCTAATCTCCACTAACACAAGCCCAACAGCATGGGGTTTGCAAGTCTCGGCGAGACTAGCACATCGATATGTGGCCTGGGCACCTGTCATCGGCTTAAATCTGCACGCCCTTTTCCGTGGCAAAGCGCTTGAGATCCTCGCGCAGCGAGGTGTTCTTGCTTTCGAGCAGCTCCTCCAACCGCCCTTTGAGGCTGCCGGCATCGAGCGAGAGGATCATGGCCTTGACCGGCCCGACCGAGGCTGGCGCCATGGAAATCGAGCGGAAACCGAGCCCAATCAGCGCCATAGCTTCGAGCGGCTTGCCCGCCATCTCGCCGCACAATGTAAGCGGCACGCTATGTCGGCCGGCGGCCTCGACGATCTCGCGCAACGCCTTCAGTGCCGCAGGGTTGAGCGCGTCGAAACGCTCGGCGACGCGCATATTGCCGCGGTCGGCGGCAAACAGGAATTGCATCAGGTCGTTGGAGCCGACCGAGGCGAAATCGGCCAAAGGCAGTACACGGTCGAGCTGCCACAACAGCGCCGGCACCTCGATCATGGCGCCGATCATCAGCCGCTTGGGTTCGGGCCGGCCGTGGCGCAGGAGGATTTTCACCTCGCGGTCGATCAGCGCGCGCGCCGCCTCCAACTCCGACACATCGGCGATCATCGGCAGCATGATGCGCAGCTCGCGGCCATGCGCCGCGCGAAGCAGCGCCCTGATCTGGGTACGGAACAACGCCGGCCGATCGAGCGCCATGCGGATCGCGCGCCAGCCGATGGCAGGGTTCTCCTCCTTAGACCCGCGGAAATAAGGGAGCACCTTGTCGCCGCCGACATCGAGCGAGCGGAACACGACGGGGCGGTCGCCGGCAGCATCGAGGATCGCCTTGTACAGGCGGGTCTGCTGCTCAAGCCGCGGGAAGGTCGCCGAGATCATGAATTGCAGCTCGGTGCGGAACAGCCCGATACCGTCAGCGCCCGACTGATCGAGATGCGGAAGGTCGAACAGGAGGCCGGCATTGATCTGTATCGCCACACGCTCGCCATCGAGCGTGACCGACGGCACGGTGCGCAGAGCTGCATACTGCGCTTGGCGCCTTGCCCGGAACCTGACCTTGTCGGCGTAAGCCGAGACCACTTCTTGCGTCGGTCTCACATGCAGCTCGCCGGCGTCGGCGTCGACGATCGCGGCGTCCCCCGCCTCGACCGTCTCAAGCGCTCCCTTGACCTGGCTGATGGCGGCGATGCCGAGAGCGCGCGCCACAATGGCGACATGGCTTGCTGCGCCCCCCTCCTCCAGGACGAGCCCGCGCAGGCGCTGCCGGTCATAATCGAGCAGCTCGGCGGGGCCCATGGTGCGCGCGACCAGGACGGTGTCCTGCGGCAGGTTGCCGGCGGCGGCGGTGCCGGCGCCACCCGACAACAGAATGAGCAGGCGATTTGACAGGTCGTCGATGTCGTGCAGCCGCTCGCGGGCATGCGGGTCGGTCTGGCGCAGCATGCGCGCGCGGGTGTCGTTGCGCACGCGCTGCACCGCGGCTTCGGCGGTGAGGCCGGTGAGTAATGCCTCATCGAGGCGGCGGCGCCAGCCATGATCGTGGGCGAACATGCGGAAGGCTTCGAGCACCTCGCGATGCTCGCCGGCGCGCGCCAAGTCCCCGCGCTCGAGCATATTGTCGATCGAGCCGGTCAGCTCCTCGATCGCCTGGGACAGGCGCCGCCGTTCGAGCTCGACATCCTCGGCGATGAGGCGGCTCACCACGATGCGGGGCTCGTGCAGCACGACATGGCCGAGCGCCACGCCTTCGGAGATGGGAAGGCCAGTGAAGCGGGAGGCGAGCTCGCGGCGGGATTCGGCGCTGACCTCCTCCTCAGTGACGCCAAGGCCGCCTGAAGCGATCATCTCGGCGAGCACCATGGCGGTGGTCTGCAGCGCTTCGACCTCTTCGTCGGAATATTGCCGCATGGTGCGGTTCTGCACGGTCAGCACGCCGATGGTGTGTCCGCCGCGTAGAACCGGCACGCCGAGGAAGGAGTGATAGATCTCCTCGCCCGTCTCCGGCCGGTAGGAGAAGGCCGGGTGGTGCTGGGCGTCGGGGAATTGCATCGGCTCGGCTTGCGAGGCGATCAGCCCGACCAGTCCTTCACCCGGCTTCAAATGCGTGTTGTGCACGGCCTCCGGCCTCAGGCCTTCGGTGGCGAACAGCTCGAGCGAGCCGTCGCGCCGGCGCAGGTAGATCGAGCACACCTCGGCGACCATGTTCGAGGCGATCAGCACCGCCACCTTGTCGAGGCGCATCTGCGCGCTCTCGCGCTGCGCCATCACCTCGCGCAAGCGGCGGAGTAATTGTCTCGGGGCACCGACAGAGACAGCCATAACTCTCAGGTCCTCGCCGGCCGGGGGATACGGCGATCAAGGCATCTTAAAGGAGCTTTCGCTTAGCCCGCGCGAAATCCGCTAGCGGCTGTCCAGGCCGAACAAAGTATGCAAGGTCCGCACCGCAAGCTCGGCATAGGCCGCATCGATCAAGACGCTGATTTTGATCTCAGACGTGGAGATCGCCTCGATATTGATGCCTTTTTCGGCAAGTGCGCTGAACATCTGCGCGGCAACCCCGGCGTGGCTCCGCATGCCGACGCCTATCGCCGATACCTTGGCGATGTCGGTCGACCCGCGCAAGTCAAAATAACCGATTTGATTCTTGGCGTTACGCAAGACCTCGAGCGCCCGGTCGAGGTCTGCGCTCTGCACCGTGAAGGTCATGTCGGTAAAGCGGCCGTCCTCGGAGACGTTCTGCACGATCATGTCGACATTGATGTTGGCAGCGGCGAGCGGCCCGAACACTTTGGCCGCCACTCCCGGCTTGTCGGCAACCTTGAGCAGCGTCACTTTGGCCTCGTCCCTTGCGTAGGCAATTCCACTGACGACGTTCTGCTCCATGATCTCATCCTCATGGCAAACGAGGGTTCCAAGCGCATCCCCCTTGCCGGCGAGGTCGGGGGGGTCGAAGCTCGAGCGCACCAGCACCCGCACGCCCTTCTGCATGGCAAGCTCAACCGAGCGGGTCTGCAGCACCTTGGCCCCTTGCGACGCCATTTCCAGCATCTCCTCGTAGGAGATTTTGTCGAGGCGATGGGCCTTGGGCACGACCCGCGGGTCAGTAGTGTAAACGCCGTCGACATCGGTATAGATGTCGCAGCGATCGGCGGAAAGCGCCGCGGCGAGCGCAACCGCGCTTGTGTCGGAGCCGCCGCGGCCAAGTGTTGAGATGCGATTCCCGGGCGCGATGCCCTGGAAACCCGCGACCACTGCCACCTCGCCATCCAGCATCCGCGATTTGAGTTCATCGACGGCAAGCCCGGTGATACGGGCCGAGCGGTGGGCGGCGTCGGTTTGCAGCGGGATCTGCCAGCCCTGCCAGGACCTTGCTTTGATGCCGATGGACTGGAGCACGAGCGCGAGCAGCCCGGAGGTTACCTGCTCGCCGGAGGACACCACCGTGTCGTATTCGCGTCCGTCATAATGGGCCGATGCCTCGCCGCCGTTGTTCTTGCGCTCCTTGAAGCCCCAGGCCTGCTCGACGAGAGCGACGAGCTGGTTGGTGTGGCCAGCCATGGCCGAGACCACGACGGCGATAGCGTGGCCGGCATCCACCTCGCGCTTCACATGCGAGGCGACGTTGCGGATGCGGTCGACGTCGGCGACCGAAGTCCCGCCGAATTTGAGCACCAACAGGGACAAGAGCCCCTCCCAAAGAACGCAAGCGGTTTGCGGCTGTCCGCCCACACAACAAGAGGGCCGGCCCTTTAGGGACCGGCCGGAAATTGCGGGTCTTTCATACTGATTGGGGCCCGGGCCCGCAATGGATTAAGGTCTCCGTCATGACCCCTGTCCTAGACAGCAGCACGCTCGATCGGGACGAGGTTGCGCGGTTTGCCAAGCTCGCAGGCGACTGGTGGGACACCAAAGGACCTTTCAGGCCGCTGCATCGCATCAATCCGGTGCGGCTCACCTATATCCGCGACCAGCTCTGCAAAAAGTTCAGTCGCGACCCCAAGGGACCATCGAGCCTCGCAGGCCTTTCGGTCCTCGATATCGGCTGCGGCGGCGGGCTCGTGTCCGAGCCCGTGGCCCGGCTCGGCGCCGCGGTCACCGGTATCGATCCCGCGCCGGAGAACATCGAGGCCGCCAAGGCTCACGCCAAAGGCGCGAGGCTTGCAATCGACTACAGAACCGCGACCGCAGAGGAAATTGCCGCGGAGGGCGGCAGCTTCGATGCGGTGCTGCTGCTTGAAGTTATCGAGCACGTGCCCGATGTGCCTGCCTTCCTCAAGCTTGTTGCGCCTCTGGTGAAGCCGGGCGGCATCATGGTGTTGTCGACTCTGAACCGCACGCTCAAGGCCTACGCGCTCGCCATCATCGGCGCCGAGTTCATCCTGCGCTGGCTGCCGCTCGGCACCCACAATTGGGACCGCTTCGTCAAGCCGGATGAGCTTAAGGCGGCTCTGGCGAATGCCGGCCTCAGGCTGACCGACACCACAGGCATGACCTACAACCCGCTCGCCGACGAGTGGAGCCTCTCGTCCGACGCCGATGTGAACTACTTCGCCACTGCTGTTCGCATGTGATCACCCCTCCGCACAAGGCAGAGGGATCAAGTCAGCGCCAAAACGGTTAGGCTTGGTCTCTAATATCCGTAGCGGTAGCCGCGCGGCGGATAGCCGGGCGGGGCGGCGTAGCCCTGCGGCCCATAGTCGGGCTGGAACCACCGTCCGAAGAATCCGCGCCGGCGGCGCGGCGGCTCCTGTTGGGCATAATCACCGTAGCCAGGCACGAACCAGCCGGGACCAGGGCCATAGCGCTGGTCGGGGGTTGCCACCTTGTACTCGCCGCCAGGCGTTTCGCCGCTCAACACCACCTGGACGTTCTGCATCCCGGTCTTCTCCACGATGCTGTAGAGGGTGAGCGCATTCTCCGGAGCAAGTCGCACGCAGCCATGCGACGCAGGCTTGCCGAGATATTTCACGTCATGAGTGCCATGGATGGCATGGCCGTCCTTCATGAAGAAAATGGCATGCGGCATGGGAGAGTTGTCCCACTGCTTGCTGTACCAAATCTCGTTCATGGAGGTGGGCGTGTAGGTTCCCGAGGGCGTCGCATAGCCGGGTTTCCCCGTCGAGACTGGCCAACTGTAGCGCTCGACGCCGTCGACGAAGACGGTCATTTCCTGCTGCGACTTGTCGATATTGATCAGGATCTTGGAGCCAGCCTGGAAGTCTGCGGCGGCCGCCTCGTGTTTAGCCCAATCCTCCGGTTTGGGCGGAGGCGGAGTCTCGGGTTTGGGCTGCGCGGCGGCAGTTCCTTCGGGCTTGGATTGCTGTCCCGTAGCTGCCCCTTCGGACTTAGGCTCTGTGGGAGTATTGGGCTTCGCCTGCGGGCTTGGTGCGGCCTCGGCCGGCGGATTCTGAGGATTAGTGCCGTTCTGAGCAGCTGCGGGAAACGCGAGCGCGAGCACCAGAAATGGGGCGGTGATGAGGCCTAAAGCATGCTTACGAAGTCGGGAGAAACTTGAGAGGTGCATTTGGTGCCCCTGGTTGCGCAGAAACCAACGCCCGGCTCAATAATAGATAGAGGCCCTTCGCGGCTTTACCAGGGCATCTCGCGGGAATTTGTAGCGGAAGCCTCCCAATAAGAGGTTACCTCGCGGCAAACCCGAGGCATCCCACTCAGTTCTGGTCGTCGGGCAGAGGCGGGAGCGGAAGGGCCGGGATGCCCTCCTCCTTGAGCGCTTTTGCCTCCTCGACGGTCGCCTCGCCGTAGATGCTGCGCGCCTCGGCCTCGCCGTAATGCATCTTGCGCGCCTCCTCGGGGAAGGCGGGGCCGACATGCTCCGCATTCGCCTTGAGATGCGCCTTCAGGTCTTTGAGGAAGGCATAGGTCCGCCGGCGCTCTCCATCTTCGCGCACGGCGACGGGTTCAGCTTTCCTTCTTTTGACGGCGGGCGCCATCGGCGACTTGCGCACATGCGTGCTGCCGCAAGACGGACAGGTGATGACACTGGCTTCGACCTGCTCGTCATAGGAGCTGATCGAGCCGAACCAAGCGTCGAACTCGTGACCCCGATCGCAGGAGAGCGCGTAGCGGATCATGACGCCTCTCTCCTCGCCCGCTCGACCGCCTCGCCGGCAATCTCGATCTCGAACTCGCGGCCATGTTTGATCGCAGGGATCCGCGCCCGCGCTTCCTCAGAGGCGGCGAGGTCGATATCGGCAAAGATCACACCTGGCTCCTCGCCTGCTTCGGCAAGGACCTCGCCCCATGGCGACACCACGATGCTATGGCCGAAGGTCGAGCGTCCGTTCTCATGCAAGCCGCCTTGGGTCGCGGCAAGCACGAAGGCGCCGGTCTCGATGGCACGGGCGCGCGTCAGCACATGCCAATGGGCTTCTCCGGTCTGCTTCGTGAAGGCGGCGGGGATGGCGATAAGCTCTGCGCCGGCCGCGGCGAGCGCGCGATAGAGCGACGGGAAGCGGAGGTCATAACAGATGCTGAGCCCGAGTCTGCCGAAGGGCAGGTCGGCGAGCACCGCCTTGGCGCCGGGGCGGAAATATTGCGACTCGCGGTAGCTCTCGCCCCCGGCAAGGTCGACGTCGAACATATGCAGCTTGTCATAGCGCGCCGCGACCCTACCCTTTGGATCGAGCAGGTAGGAGCGATTAGCGACGCGACTCTGATCGAGCTTGATAGCGATGGAGCCGATATGCAGCCAAATGCCAAGCTCGCGCGCGAGCGCCCTAGCCCAGGCGAGCGGCGCGCTCTTGCCTTCGCTCTCCGCGGCCGCGAGCACAAGCTCGGGCTTAAGCTCCATGATCCCGGTGTTCTCGGGGGTCTGTACATATTGCGCGCCGCCTTTGGCCGCGCGCCTGACCAGAGCTTCAGCCTTGTCGAGATTCGGCGCGACCGTGCGGCCTGAGCGGAGTTGCACCAGGCCGGCGCGGAAGCATCTCTTCCCCTCGCTCATGGCCCCGAGGCGTCAGCCAGCTCTTTCGGCGCGGACGCCTCAAGCATATTGGCAAGCCAATCATTGAGCTTGCCCTCGCGCTCGAGCGCGGCGAGCTCGTCGTAGCCACCGACGTGGCGGTCGTGGATGAAGATTTGCGGAACGGTGCGAAGGCCGCCTGCACGCTCGACCATCTCGATGCGCGTGGCCGGATCGAAACCCACGTCGATCTCCTCATAGTCGAGGCCTTTGGCGCGCAGCAGATTCTTTGCCGCCCGGCAATAGCCGCAGAACTGGGTGGTGTAGAGGAGAATGCGGGACATCCTTCGGTTGCCTCTCGAAGCTCGAATAACTCAGGCACGGTAACTGGGCGTTTAACCGGCTCCGCGCAAGCCTCTTTTTGATCATGCTAAAGTAGGAAGGTGGTCGGCTCGACGGCTCTCGCGAGCGCTAGCACGTCGACCCTGCTGGCCCCTGCCCGCTTCAGTGCCCTGGCGCAGGCCTCGGCGGTGGCCCCGGTGGTGATCATGTCACGGGCGATTAAATTGCGCCCTCTGAGCACCTTCTGCGTGGTTCAGTTCCGCGCACGAGTGGGGCGAGACCGGTCCCGGCACCTCTGGCATCATTTCGATAAACACAATCGATGGCGGTTGCACGGTTGCGCTATTGTCGACGCCATAAGGTTGCGACCATCTCCGGCGTCGGCAACAAGTCTGCGGTGCTCATCGTCATGCCGGTAGTGCGATATCTGCCTGGCTTGTAACGGCGATCTGCCTCGTTAATGACGAGTCCTGCCTCTTCGGCCTTCTCGAGGCGGCGAAGGGCTGAAGATTTGTGCAATCCAAGATATTCCCCCAATTC
>DASSLP010000020.1:0-11990 GCA_035689365.1 Methyloceanibacter sp. | reverse complement strand
AAGGGAAACTCTTATGCGCATAGTCCCGGCGCGCAATGTGCTCCCGCTTATTGGGATTGCGGCTTTAGTCTTGGTGGCGGCCACTGGATCTACGCTCGCCAAGAAAGCACGGGCGAGCGCATACGCCGAAACCGTCAAGTCTGCCCATTACTGCGCTGCGCGCGATTGGAAGCGACACCACAGGGCTTATGCGGCTTCGCACCAGTTGGTTAGACGACACAGTTATGCACCGGCTTATTACCAGCGGCGCATCTATCCTTGGGACAGCTACGAAACCGACCTGCTGTTCGATTGCCTTCTCTACCAACCCTTCGTCACTTGTCCCTGACGTCACCAAAAAGCGTGGCGCGGGCGATTAGGGCATACACCCCGCACACTACATGAAGATCGTTATGTGCTGGGAAGTAGGGGGCGCTCGGGATTTCACGTCCGGCAATCGGCGAAATGCTTTGAGATAGGCGTAAGGCTAGACTTACGCGTTAGTGATGACTTACGCGACAAATAGCTGGGCGGCACTGGCTGATCCAACCCGCCGGGCGATCTTTGAGCGGCTGATTGAGCACCCCAGCGCGGTCGGCGAACTGGCCCGTGAGCTGCCCGTCAGCCGGCCGGCGGTCTCACAGCACCTGAGGGTGCTGAAGGACGCCGGTCTCGTCGTCGACAAACGCGCTGGCAAGCAGCGCATCTACAAGGTCGATCCCGACGGGTTGGCAGCGCTTCGGGCTGAACTCGACGGCTTCTGGACCAAGACGCTCGCGGCCTACAAGACGGTCGTCGAGCAACCCACACCAGGAGATTCGATGAGTATACAAAAACTTTGGTGGGGGGTTAGGGGCCGCCACAGCCCTCGGGATAGTCACCGGAAGAGTAGTCGCACGGCGTCCAGTATGGATCTGGCTTGTACGGTCCGTTGTCGGGGTTAAGTACGCACTGACCCGACACTCCGCGGTGACGATGTGCGGGACATCCATCGTCAACTTCCGCTTTTCTAGTCATCTTTGCGTGCCGTTGGTGCAACGGCTCAAACGCCATCGCCTGTGTCGATGCTGTGACCGCCAACGCGAGCACTACGGCAAAAAGCCTCATTACTCTTCTCTCCTCGCAAACGCGGCTTGCGTTTATGGTGCTCATTCGCCTATTCCACTTCTCAACCAGTAGCCGCCGATACTCGTCCGCCGTGAGGCCGCCACGGCGTTACCGCATTTCTTTCTCGCTGACGCCCTTGATACGACGCTCACGCGGAATCTCGATGAAGCGGGCTTTGGTGCGCGCCGCGATTTCGCGGGCCAACTTTACTCGGTCACTCATTCTGAGCTGCAACTAGGTCGCGGTCCGAAGCATTGCAAGGGTTGGCTGTTCGCTTTCGTCGCCCTTAAAGGCTCTCGTCACTTGGCGTGGCCGCGCCAATACCCGAGGCTTTCGCGGCTCGGAATTTTGCCAAATTATTGGGGAGAGTGGCGCGCCCGAGAAGATTCGAACTCCTGACCCCCAGATTCGTAGTCTGGTGCTCTATCCAACTGAGCTACGGGCGCTTCTTGCCAACCATGCGGGCGAGAGCCTGCCTCGGCGACACAAGCTAGGGTAAATGGTGCGCTTTAACAGGCCCGTTCTACCTAAGCGTTTGCTTCGACAAAGGCAAGGTTAGGAGCAAATTGCAACGCCCACCGCCCAATCAGACTTATAATAGGGCTCATCAATTCGTAACTGGAGGAACCATCCATGAGTCTCATTCAGTCCTTTGGTAAAGCTGCCGCATTTGCCTTTGCCATCACCATGACGGCGGCCGTCGCGCTTGGCGCAAGCGGCTTCGTCGGCAAGTGGAAGACGACCGACAGTCACGGCAAGCCCTTCACGATCTGGCTCTCCGATGACGGCAAGGCCAAAGGGGACCTTGCCGCCAACAACAAGGGCCTGCTTGGCACATGGAAGGAAGACGGAAATAGCGCCGTTATCACTTGGGATTCGAACTGGACCACCACGATCACCAAGGAAGGCAACAGCTACAAGAAGACGGCAACCGAGAACGGCAAGCCGGCGGGCAAACCCGCTGAAGCCACCAAGGAGGAGTAGCGCCCCATTCAGGCGCGCCGACGCGCCTTCTCGATATCGACCACCACGTCGGGGATGGTGACCCGGAAGGTTGCTCCGCCTTCATTGTTGACAAGCGCGATCTGGCCGCCATGCGCGTGCACGAGCTCCTGGGCTATGGCGAGGCCAAGCCCGGTGCCTCCCTTACGCGCCACGCTCTGAAATGCCTTGAAGAGATTGGCGCGCGCCTTCTCAGGTACGCCAGGGCCAGTGTCCGCAACCTCGATGATGGTGACTGCTCCTTCACGCTGTGCGGAAACGGCGATCTCGCCCGGGCCAGCCCCCTCGCTCTCCAGCGCCTGGACGGCATTGCGGCAGAGATTGCTCAGCACGCGAAAGATCTGGTCGCGGTCGGCGTCGACTTCGAGCTCTTGGTCGATCTCGATCTTCCAGTCGATCAGGTTCGGCCGCGGCAGGCCTAGGCTGTCACCAACCTCCGAAACAAGCGGGGCAAGCGGGAAGCGCATGCGCCGCGGCGGCATTTCCTGGGCCTGGCCGAAGTCGAGGGTGCGGGCGCAGAGCCTGATGGCGCGATCGAGCGAGGCGAGCAGCTTCGGCACGAGCCGCTCAACCGTCGGGTCTTTCACGGTGCTCAGGCGGTCCGACAGAAGCTGCGCGCTCGACAGCATGTTGCGCAAATCGTGGCTGATCTTGCTCACCGCGAGTCCGAGCGCGGCGAGCCTGGTCTTCTGCGACAGCGTCTCGGATAGCTCGTGCTGCATGGCGGAAAGCTCGCGCTCGGCGGTGCCGATCTCATCGCGCCGGTTGGACGGGCTGATGACCCTGCTCGGGTCCTCGGGCCGCTCGGAAAAGCGCACTATGTTCCAGGTGAGCTTGGTCATCGGCTTCACAAGAAGGGCATCGAGCGAGAGGTAGACCAGCGCCGCGGTGATGATCGAGATCAAGATCGACAGCCCGAGAATGTCGAGGCCGTATTTGATCATGGCGGCTTTGAGCGGCGCCTCTTCCATGACCACGTCGATCAGCTCGCCAGGGTTGAACCCGGGCTGGCCGACCACGCGGATGATGCGGTTGTCTGGAGCGAGATAGACCATGAGCGCATCGCCGATGAGCGTGAGCCACGAGGTGTCGCGCAGATCGTAAGACGCGTCCACGTCATCCGGCATGTCCATCTCGATGATGAGCACGCGGCTGTCGGCCCGTTTAACGGCGATGGCCTTGACCTTTGCCTGCTCCAAGAGTTCGTCGCGGAGCGTCTTGGGCAGTTGCCCTCCAGGAGCGGCTTCGGCGGCAAGCGAGGCGATCTGCGCCGCGGCGAGCCGCTCCATCAGCCATTGGCGACGGAAATTGGAGACCGAGGGCACGAAGACGAGCACCTCGGCCAGCATGACGAAAAGAATGGTGAGCAGCAGCAGCTTGGCCGATAGCCCCGGCACGTAGCGGGGCGGCCGCCGAGTTCCCCCCTCCGCGCTTAAGCTCTCGTGCTTCACGAGCAACACTCGCGTAAATGCAAAAATTGCAGGCGCCGAATCTAACCGAAGCGGCGCAACAGGCCGATGATGCTACGGAGCCAGCCCCTCGTCAAAGTGGGGAGATAGTAGGTGTAGGCCACGCGCTTCGAGAGCTCCGACAAGGTGGGATAAGGCAGCACGAAAGAGGTGATGTCGCCGAGCTTGATGTCCTTGGCCATGGCGACCACCCAAAGCTGAAGCAATTCGCCGGCTTCGGCGCCGACGATGGTACAGCCGAGAATGGTGCCGTCGGGGCGCGTGACGACCTTGATGAAGCCCTCGGTTTCGCGCTCGCATTGGGCGCGATCATTGTCGGCATAGGGCCAACGGTAGATGCGGATGCGGCGATAGCGCTTGCGCGCCTCTGCTTCGGTCATGCCGATCTGGGCGAGCTCGGGGGCGGTGTAAACGACCCGTGGGATATTGACGGCGCTCGCATCGGGCTTCAGCCGGAACAACGCGTTCCTGATCACGATGCCGGCGTGGTAGTTGGCAAGATGGGTAAATTGCGGGCCGCCCACCACATCGCCGATCGCGTAAATGCGCCGGTTGGTGGTCTTGAGCTGCTCGTTCACCTTGATGCCGTCGTCCGTGTAGGTGACGCCGGCGCGCTCGAGGCTGAGCGACTTGAGGTTCGGCTTGCGGCCGGTGGCGACGAGGAGATGCGTGCCCTTGAGGATCACCGGCTCGCCATTCTCCATGAAATGCACGGCGATGCCCTGCACCGAGCGCTCGACCCGCTCGACCCGCGTATTGGGATGAAGCACGACCTGCGTGTCGGCGAGCCGCTTGATCAGCACGGCAGCCGCGTCTTGGTCGTCGGAGGCGAGGAAGTTCGCCATATCGAACACCGTGACGTGCGAGCCGAGCATGCGGTGGGCCTGCGCGAGCTCTAGGCCTACGGGTCCGCCGCCAAGAATGATGAGGTGTTGGATCCTCTCGCTTACATCGAAAATCGTCTCGTTGGTGAAATAGGGCACCTCGTCGAGCCCGGGGATCGGCGGGATGGTAGGCATCGACCCGGTGGCGATAACGAATCTCCGAGCGCGAACGAGAACCCGTCCGGCCTCCACCGTGAACTTGTCGAGGAAGCTCGCGCTCGCCTGGATCACGCGCACGCCAAGCCCCGTCATGCGCTCGATCGAGTCATTCGGCGCGATCGCGGCGATCACGCCGTGCACATGGTCGTGCACGCCGCGATGATCGATCTGCGCCTCGATGACATCGATGCCGAAATTGGATGCGGTGCGGACGGCCTCGGCGCGCTTGCCGGCGGCGAGCAGGGCCTTGGACGGGACGCAGCCATAGTTGAGGCAGTCGCCGCCCATGCGTCCCTTCTCGATCAGGACCACGGGCACGCCGAACTGGGCCGCCGCCGCCGCGACCGACAGTCCACCTGAGCCCGCGCCGATGACGCAGAGGTCGGGCGTCAGCACCTCTTCCATGGTCGCCTAATCCCCCTTAGCCACACGTTTCAGTTCGACGTGCGCCTGAACCACTTGACCCCAACCGGAACGAGCGCCACTAGCCCGAGCGCCACAAGCCCGACGATCAGCTCCGGTGTCAAAAGCGCCCCCGGATCGAGCATATATGGGCAAGACTCTTGGCCTCCCGGCCCCATCTTGGCAAGGCAGGATTGGTGGGCGGCTTGCTCTGCCTCAAGCACGCTGTCGAGGCCGTTGCCGGCCAACGAGTAAGCAAAAGTCCCTGGGATAATGCCGATAATGGTGGTGACGACATAGGTAGCGAAACTCACGCCGAGCAGTCCAGGGGCTAAGTTCACCAGCCAAAACGGAAAAATCGGCACGAGTCGCAAGAACAGGAGGTAATGGAAGGCGTCCTCCTGAAAACCCTCGCGAAAGCGGGAGAGAGCAGGACCGGCACGCTGTGCCAGGAGGTCGCCGAGCGCGCTTCTCGCGATGAGAAATACCGCGACCGCTCCAATCGTTGCGCCGACCACCGAGGCGACCCCGCCAAGAAACCAGCCGAATAGGAGACCGCCGGCAATGGTCAGAACCGCCCCGCCTGGAATCGACAAGGCCACGGTCACCGTGTAGATCGCGGTGAAGGCGGCGAGGCTGAGCAACATGTTGGCATCGATGAAGACGCGCAGCGTCTCGCGATTCTCGGCGAGTTTTTCCAAGGTGAGGTAGCGCTGCCAGCCCATGGCAAGCACGAAGGCGCTTGCAGCAATGAGGAGAAGGAGCGGCCAAAGCCGCTTGAGCCAAAGAGCAGCGCCGCGTGCGGTCTCCGACGCAGTCTTCATGCTGACGCTCGCTCCCTGGCCGGTCGTTGGCGTCATTAAGTTGGCAGCGGCCAAGGACATAAGGAACAGCCCTTCGCGCCATTGTGATGCGTCGTCACCAGACGCGAGCCGAAACGGCTTTGTGCCGCACAAGGGCGATTGGGCATGCTTCTCGGACTGGCAGGCTTTGCGTTACCACGCCAGAAAAGGAGGGCTCAATTGATGATTATCCGACTTTTGGCTGACCAGACAACTCCGGGACACTCTCGGCATAGTTGAAGATGCAGCCTTCGGTGCCCGGTTGGTTAGGCAGAGTCCCTGAATTCCCGCGGGATCGATTGACTTGAGCGGGCGCGGCACCCTATAAGGCCCGGGATTGCGGACCCCGAAGCGGACCTTTCGCTTCGGGAATCGAGCCAGGAGTAGCCCCGTGAAACGCACCTACCAACCGTCGCGGCTTGTCCGCAAGAAGCGCCACGGCTTCCGCGCTCGTATGGCGACCAAAGGCGGGCGTAAGGTGCTCGCGCGGCGGAGAGCCAAGGGACGCAAGCGCCTGTCGGCATAAGTCCGGCAGTGCCGTAACCGGTGACGGCCATCGGACGTCTCAAGACCCGCGCCGAGTTTCTGCATGTGAAGGGTGGATCGCGCTTCGTTGCGCCCTCGCTCATCTTGCAGGCGCGCCGCCGTGTTGCGAATGAGGACGACGATCACCATGTTGCGCGCTTCGGCTTCACCGCCACCAAGAGCCTGGGCAGCGCTGTCACGCGCAACCGTGCAAGGCGGCGGCTCAAGGAGGCGGTGCGGCTTGCAGGACCTGCAGCCGCGGTCGAAGGATATGATTATGTTTTGATCGCACGTTCGGGCACGGTACAACGGCGCTTCGCCGAGTTGATCAAGGACCTTGAACGCGCGCTTGCCAAGGTGCACGAGCCCCCGCCGGCAAAGCAGCGCTGATCGCCCGAGAACGGACTGGCCTCACTGCCCGCGAGCGGGACCAATGCGGCCCTTGAGCTGAAAGCACATGGACGAGAATAATCGCAATTTCCTCCTCGCCATCCTGCTGTCCATCGGCGTCCTGTTCGCCTGGCAGTTTTTCTTCGTGCCGAAGCCCCATCCTCCGGCCGAGAAGCCGCCGGTCCAACAGTCGCAGCAACAGCAGCAGACCGAGCAGGGACCGCCACGTCCAGGGGCTCAAAGCGAGACGCCGGCCGCGGGTGGACCGACGGCACCGGCAGCGGGCGCCGCGCCCACTCTGACGCGCGAGGAGGCGCTGGCGCAAAGCCCGCGCATCGCCATCGACACCCCGGCGCTCAAGGGCTCGATCGCGCTGAAAGGTGGACGCATCGACGATCTTACGCTGAAGGACTACCGCGAGACGGTCGATCCAGACAGTCCCAACGTCATCCTGCTCTCACCGGCAGGCGGGCCGCATGCCTACTACACCGAGCATGGCTTCGTCGGCGGAGACAATGCGAAGGACCTTGCCCTTCCGTCCGCCGACACGGTGTGGAAGGCGACAAGCCAAGAGCCGCTCACTCAGAGCGCGCCGGTCACTCTCACCTATGACAACGGCAAAGGTCTCACCTTCACCCGCACCATCGCGGTCGACGATAAGTACATGTTCACGGTCACCGACAAGGTGGCGAATAGCGGCTCTGAGCCCGTCACGCTCTATCCTTACGCGCTCGTGTCGCGCCACGAGACGCCGCAGGTGAAGGGCTACTACATCCTGCATGAAGGACTGATCGGCGTCGTCGACGACGGGCTTCAGGAGATCACCTACAAGAAGGCAATTGAGAAACCTGCCGCGACCTTCAAGAGCAATGAAGGCTGGCTCGGTATCACCGACAAATATTGGGCTGCGGTGGTCATCCCCGAGCAAGGCAAGGCCTTCGAGGCGAGGTTTTCGGGAACGCAAACCGACGGCCGCGACCGCTTCCAGGCCGACTACCTCATGGCGCCGCTCACGGTCGAAGCCGGCGGCACCGCCGAGGCCAGGGGACAGGTCTTTGCCGGCGCCAAGGAGGTCCACCTCGTTGACACCTACGCGGAGAGATACGCAATCCCCAAGTTCGACCTCCTGATCGACTGGGGCTGGTTCTATTTCCTGACCAAGCCGATGTTCTTCGCGCTCGACTTCTTCTACAAGCTCGTCGGCAATTTCGGCGTGGCCATCCTCATCGTCACGTTGTGCATCAAGATCCTGCTCTTCCCGCTTGCCAACAAATCCTACGTGTCGATGAGCAGGATGAAGAAGCTCGCGCCCGAGATGCAGCGCATCAAGGAGCGCTTCGCCGACGACCGCATGCGCCAGCAGCAGGCGATGATGGAGCTCTACAAGAAGGAAAAGGTGAACCCTGCTTCCGGCTGTCTGCCCATCCTCGTGCAGATTCCGGTGTTCTTTGCGCTCTATAAGGTGCTGTTCGTCACCATCGAGATGCGGCACGCGCCGTTCTTCGGCTGGATCAAGGATCTGTCGGCGCCAGACCCGACGAGCGTGTTCAATCTGTTTGGGCTGCTCCCGTTCGATCCGTCGCAGGTGCCGGTTGTCGGCCATTTCCTCATGATCGGCGCATGGCCCTTGATCATGGGTGTCACCATGTGGGTGCAGATGAAACTGAACCCCGCCCCGCCGGACCCTGTGCAGCAGAAGATGTTCGACTGGATGCCGGTGTTCTTCACCTTCCTGCTCGCGGGCTTTCCGGCTGGGCTCGTGATCTACTGGGCGTGGAACAACACGCTGTCGGTGATCCAGCAGTCGGTGATCATGTCGCGTCAGGGGGTGGACATCCCGCTCCTCGAGAATCTCGGCTTCAAGAACAACAAGGCCAAAGGCGGCACCAAGGGCTAGTTCGCGCTAGGCTCCGCCCCTTGTCATTGCCCGCGAAGGCGGGTCAAGCCCGGCGATGACAATGGAACAGACTGAAATCACTCCTGCCGACATCAAGAGAGGCGAGGCTCTGTGCAAAGGGCCTTGCGCTTTCGTCAAAGGCGTCGTCAGCATCGACGACCTGCCCCAGGACGGCCGCCCCGAAATTGCCTTCACCGGCCGCTCGAATGTCGGCAAATCCAGCCTCATCAACGCGCTCACTGGGCGCACAAGTCTCGCTCGCGTCTCGGTCACGCCTGGGCGTACTCGTGAGCTGAATTTCTTCACGCTTGGCAAAGACGGGGCGCTAACCCTGGTTGACATGCCCGGCTACGGCTATGCGCGCGCCTCCAAGTCCGAGATCAAAGGCTGGACGCGCCTGATCCGCGACTACCTCAAAGGCCGCCGCGAGCTTAAGCGCGTGTTCCTGCTGATTGACGCACGCCATGGGATAAAGCCCACCGACAAGGAGACCATGAAGCTTCTGGATGAGGCCGCAGTCTCCTATCAGGTAGTGCTGACTAAGGCCGATAAGCCTAAGGCTGCTGAGCTGGCGGAGGTTCAAGCGAAGGTCGCGCAGGCACTTGCCAAGCACCCCGCGGCCTATCCCGAGCTGCTCACCACCTCGGCACGCTTAGGCTCAGGTATCCCCGAGCTCCGTGCCGCGGTCGCGCGCCTAGCGCCGAACAGCGTTGTGTCATGAGCCAAAGCGCCGCTATAAGCGGCTCGTGAGCAAGGCCAAATCATCCTCTGCGAAGTCGAACGAAGCTCCGGCGCCGGAGGCGCGCACACCGAGCGCGGCCGTCCCGGGAGTGGCGGACGTGCTTGCCTCGGTTCACGCCAAGGCGAAAGTGCTGTCCGAAGCGTTGCCCTTCATGCAGCGCTACGACAAGCAGACCGTGGTGGTGAAATATGGCGGCCACGCCATGGGCGATCCCGCCCTCGCTGCCGATTTCGCCCGCGACATCGTGCTGATCAAGCAGGCGGGCGTCAATCCCATCGTGGTGCATGGCGGCGGTCCGCAGATCGGCTCGCTGCTCGACCGGCTCAACATCAGGAGCGAGTTCAAGGGCGGCTTGCGCGTGACCGACCGCGAGACCGTCGAGGTGGTCGAGATGGTGCTGGCCGGATCGGTCAACAAGGAGATCGTGACCGCCATCAACTCACAAGGCGGCAAGGCGGTCGGCATCTCGGGCAAGGACGCCAATCTGATGCGGGCGAAGCGCCTCGAGCGGCGCTGGCGCGATCCCGATTCGAACATCGAGCAGATCGCCGATCTCGGCTTTGTCGGCGACCCCGCCGCCGTCGATCCCCATATTATCGACGTGATCATTCATTCAGATCTGATCCCGGTGGTCGCCCCGATCGGCGTCGGGCCCGACGGCGAAACGCTCAACATCAACGCCGACACCTTCGCCGGCGCGCTCGCTTCTGCCATGAAAGCGAAGCGCCTGTTGCTGCTGACCGATGTCGAGGGGGTGCTCGACCGGGAGGGCAACCTGATCAAGTCGCTAACTACGGCTGAGGCACAAAGCCTGATCGAAGACGGCACGATTTCTGGTGGCATGATCCCCAAGATCGAAAGCTGCCTCGACGTGATTGCCGAAGGCGTAGAGGCGGTGGTGATCATCAACGGCAAGGTGCCGCACGCGGTACTGCTGGAGCTTTTCACCGAGCACGGCGCTGGTACGCTGATCGAACGGCGCAGGCGAAAAAGCGGCGCGAGGGGCGCATGATGAGCGGAAAGCTTCGCGGCAGATTCGATCATGTCGAGGCGTGGGTGTTCGATCTCGACAACACGCTCTACCCGGCCGACTGCAATCTGTTCGCGCAGATCGACAGGCGCATGGGCGAGTTCATTGCGAACAGTTTCGGTATCCCGCTCGAGGAAGCGCAGGCTCTACGGGAGACCTATTACTACGAGCACGGCACGACGCTTGCCGGACTGGTGCGGTTGCATGGCGTGTCGCCTGACGTCTTCCTCGACTACGTGCATGACATCGACCTAAACTCCATCACCGCCTGTCCCGAGCTTGCGGCCGCACTCGATGCTCTTCCCGGCCGCAAATTCATCTTCACCAACGGCTCGCGCAAGCATGCCGAGGCCGTGGCCGCGCGGCTCGGCGTCGAAGGCCGCTTCGCCGAGATTTTTGACATCCATGCGCTCGACTACATCCACCCGAAGCCGACGCGCGAAGCCTATGAGCGGTTCGTGCGCGCGAGCAATGTCGTCCCGCACCGGACCGTGATGTTCGACGACCTGCCGAACAACCTTGAGACCGCGCACGCTCTTGGCATGACTACCGTTCTCGTCCATGGCGTGACCGACCATCCCCAGCACCAGGCTATTGCCGGGTGGACCGAGCTTCCCGCCCACATCCATCACCGCACCGATGCGCTTGCTCCCTTCCTCACCGCGATTGGTGCGTCGCTTGCCAAGATCGACGAGCCCGCGGAAGCCACGCCGCTCCGGGCGCAGTTCTGTTCTGCCTGACCTGACGGCCCTTCATGACCCACGACCATCTCAAGACTTTCATCGACAGCGCTTACGAGCATGCCGTCGAGATCACGCCGGAGACCAAGGGCGTGGTGCGCGACGCGGTGGAAGAGGTGCTCGACCTGCTCGACAGAGGCGAGCTCCGAGTGGCCGAGAAAGTAGGCGGTGCTTGGGTCGTGCATCAGTGGCTCAAGAAGGCGATCCTGCTCTCCTTCCGCCTGCACGAGCCGCATAAGATGGACGGGGGCCCCGACGGCGGAGCGTGGTGGGACAAGGTGCCTACCAAGTTCGCCAAATGGAAGGTGAAGGACTTCAAGCAGGCGGGCTTCCGCGTCGTGCCTGGGGCGATCGTGCGCCGTTCGGCCTATATCGCACCTGGCGTGGTGCTGATGCCGTCTTTCGTCAATCTCGGCGCCCGCGTCGACTCTGGCACGATGGTCGACACTTGGGCCACCGTCGGCTCCTGCGCGCAGATCGGCAAGAATGTGCATCTCTCGGGCGGGGCTGGCATTGGCGGTGTGCTAGAGCCGCTGCAGGCCAAGCCGGTCATCATCGAGGACAACTGCTTCATTGGAGCCCGTGCCGAGGTTGCCGAAGGCGTGATCGTTGGCGAGGGGTCCGTGCTTTCGATGGGCGTCTATCTCGGCCAGTCGACCCGCATCATCAACCGGACGACCGGAGAGGTCTTGCAAGGCCGCGTGCCGCCCTACTCAGTCGTCGTCTCCGGAGCGATGCCAGGTAAGCCGCTGCCCGACGGGTCGCCGGGTCCGTCGCTCTATTGCGCGGTCATCGTGAAGACGGTCGATGAGCGCACTCGCG
>DASSLP010000019.1:0-6797 GCA_035689365.1 Methyloceanibacter sp. | reverse complement strand
AAGGGTTGGAAGACCATGCGCTGGCGCGGCGAAAGAGAAAGCCAGAACGTCGAGGACCGGCGCGACGAAGGCGGCGGTTTCGGCTTTCCGTTCCCCGGCGGCGGAGGCGTGAGCTCTCCCAGCGGCGGGGGTGGACAAGGCGGCGGGCGGCATCGGCATCATCGGCATTCTGATCATCCTCGGACTGATGCTGTTCTTCGGCATCGACCCGAGCGTGATCATGCAAGGAGGCGGCGGTGGCGAGGACAATTTCCCGAATATTCAACTGCCGCAATCTCGTCCCGAGAGCACGAACGTCCCGGCGCCTGGCACGCAACACCAGGGACCGCCAGTTCAGCATCCTCAGTCGACGAGCGAGGACGATCTCAAGCAATTCGTGAGTGTGGTGCTCGCCGACACCGAGGATGTCTGGCAGGATATGTTCAAGCAATACGGACAGAGCTATGCCGACCCCAAGCTCGTGCTTTACTCGGGCGCCATCCGTTCGGCTTGCGGCTTGGGTCAGTCGGCTATGGGGCCGTTCTACTGCCCGAACGATGAGAAAGTTTACATCGATCTCGACTTCTACCAGGAGCTCAAGAACCGCTTTAAGGCGCCGGGCGACTTCGCCCAGGCTTATGTCATCGCGCACGAGGTCGGCCATCACGTGCAGAAGCTGCTTGGCATCATGGACCAGGTCGAAGCGGTGCGGCAGCGGATGGGGCAGACCGAGTCGAATGCTTTGCAAGTTCGTGTCGAGCTGCAGGCCGATTGCTTCGCCGGCGTGTGGGCCAATCACGCGCAGGAGAGCAAGAACATCATCGAGCCTGGAGACATCGACGAGGCGCTGAACGCGGCGAGCGCCATCGGCGACGATCGCATCCAGCGGCAGACGCAAGGCTATGTTGTGCCAGATGCCTTCACCCACGGCTCATCGGCGCAGCGGGTGCGCTGGTTCAAGCGCGGCTATCAAAACGGCAAGCTCGAAGACTGCGACACTTTCAACCCAAGTGAGCTATAGGCCGTCTAGAAGCGGCCAGGGTTACAAAGTCGCCAAGAGATGTTTGCGAGCAGCGTTTGCGGGTGACTAGAGCGAGTCGCCGGCGAACACCGTCGCCTCGCAGGGCTTCTGCGCCTTCTTGAATAAGAGGCAGGCCTGGTTCGCCTCGGCGGCATTGGCAAAGGGACCAGCAATCAGCCGCCACTTCTTGTCGGGGGCGAGCACACGCCGCGGCTGAAGCCCAGCCACCAAAGCTGCATGGTTGGTAAGGAACTCGCGCCACAGCGGCCGTAAACCATCCTGCTTTGCCACGACACCAATCTCGATGCCGTAGCGTGTGGTGCCGTCATTGGCGGCAGGGGGCAGCATGGTGGGACTAAGGGCTGCAATTTCGGTGTTGGGCGCGGGCGTCGCGCTCTCGCTGCCGGACGTGGATGACGGCGACGAGACGCTATCGGTCGTGGACGATTTGGGCGACGATAAATTGCCGCTGAGGCTCGGACCGGGAGTCACTTCGGTCAAGGGCTCGTCGGGGACCTCCGATACCGTCACCGGCGGCGGAGTCGGCTCGCTGTCGTTCTCGCCCTCAGCCTCCGCGGGCTCCTCAGGAGTCGGCGCACTGCTCGCCGACGGCGTTTCCTGCTTCATCTCTGCTGGCTTCGGGGCAGGGACGGGCTCGACGGCTGCGATCTGCGTCGGCTTAGGCGCTTCGGCGGGCTTCGGTGCTTCGACTGGCTTTGCCGCCTCGGCTGGCTTCTCGGCCGCTTGCGCCGTGGCGATGTCGGGCTTCTTTGCCTCGGTGGCGTCTGGTGGCGTCGCCGGTTCTGGCCCAGAGGACGCCGGGCTTGAGTTGTCCGACAACGAGCCCGCCGATCCCGCAGCCTTCTCGAGCGGCTTCAGCCGCGTGTCGATCTCGGCCATCCGCTGCGACAGTTCGCGCAAGGTGGACTTGATTTCGCCGACTTCGCCGGCGCCGAGCCCTCTCGACGCTTGGTCCGAACCGATTGGCGTTTCGCCAGGTTGCCCGCCCAGCGCGCCAGGATTGGTCAGGAGGGTGAACAGATAGACGCCGGAGAGGCCGCCAAGCACGATCCAGAAGAACGCGAACACGCTCCGAGCCACATTCCTCGAACCGGTCCGCCGATCTTTGACCATTCGATTCCAAGCCCCCTCTGCCCTCCAAATTCAGGCTGAAAAGCGACCTCAATATGGCCTAGCCCGCGATTTCGTGCTGCCCTATCCGGAAGAGATTACTCCCTCCGTTTCGCCGGTCAATTTCCCCTATGCTGTGCCGCTGATGCAGAGTTATGGCCCTCGCCACTCGTTTGGACTAGACAGAGCCGCATCCACGAGCCTCGAGACGGCGATTCGGATTTTGCCGGCCTCAACACAGGATTAACGGCTTCAAGTGTCAATAGCCTCGCGCCTCTCAAAGGCATGCCCTTTGCCCCGTGCTCGATTGAGCAAAGTGTCAGCGATCCAAGCCTCATGAGTCAAACCCCGTCTCTTGCCATCATCCTTGCCGCGGGCAAGGGCACGCGGATGAAGTCCGAGCTGCCAAAGGTGATGCACAAGCTCGCCGGCGCAACGCTGCTCGCGCACGTGATGAAGGCCGCCAAGGCTGCCGGCATCGACCGCACCGCCGTGGTGGTCGGACCAGGGATGGAGGATGTCGGCGCCGCGGCTAGCGCGCTCGATGCGAAAGCGGAAGCCTTCGTCCAGGCGAAGCAGCTTGGGACCGCCGATGCGGTCAAGGCCGCGCGCGCCGCTTTTGAAGCCTTCAAGGGCGACGTGCTCGTGCTCTATGGCGATACACCGCTGTTGAGCGCAGAAACGCTTAAGCGTGTGCGCGCCGAGCTAGATGCCGGCGCCGATCTCGTCGTCATCGGCTTTCAGGCAACCGATCCTACCGGCTACGGCCGCCTCCTTCTCGACGAGCGGGGAGGGCTTGCCGCCATCCGCGAAGAGAAGGACGCGAGCGACAAGGAGCGTGCGCTCACGCTGTGCAACTCAGGCATCATGGCGTTCCGCTCGGCCAAGACCTTCCTCGATCTTCTCGGCCGGATCGGCAGCGATAACGCCAAGGGCGAATTCTATCTCACCGACGCCGTAGCGCTCGCCCGCGGCGACCGGCTGGAAGCGCGCATCGTGTTGTCGGATTTGGAGGAGGTGCTCGGCATCAACTCGCGTGCCGAACTTGCTGAGGCCGAGGCCGTCATGCAGCGGCGGCTGCGCGCCAGCGCAATGGCTAACGGAGTGACTTTGGTCGCGCCCGATACGGTGTTCTTCAGCCACGACACATGCATCGGCCGTGATGTGGTGATCGAGCCGAACGTGGTGATTGGCCCGGGCGTGGTCATCGAGGACGGCGCGACGATCAGAGGCTTCAGCCACATCGAGGGTGCGCGCATCGGTCCCGGCGCGATCATCGGGCCCTTCGCCCGGCTTAGGCCAGGCGCTGCGATTGCCAACGATGCCCATGTCGGCAATTTCGTCGAGATCAAGCAGGCCGAGATCGGCGAAGGCGCCAAGGTCAACCATCTCACTTACATCGGCGATGCGAGCGTGGGCGCGCGCGCCAACATTGGCGCCGGCACCGTCACCTGCAACTATGATGGGTTCGCCAAGCACCGGACCGAGATCGGGGCCGGGGCCTTTATCGGCTCGAACTCCTCGCTCGTCGCTCCGGTCAAGATCGGAGACGGCGCCTATATCGGCTCCGGCAGCGTGATCTCGAAGGACGTCTCCCCCGACTCTCTTGCGCTCACCCGCAGCGCACAAGAGGAACGCAAAGGTTGGGCGGCGCGGAGACGCGAGCAGCGCGGCAAGGCGAAAGACAAAGCCAAGGCCGAAGCTCGCGCCACCCCGGCAACAAAGGGACATAGCTCGTGAATTGCGACCGGCAATCGCCCCAATTAGCTAGTAGGGAAAAGTCGAGGGAGTAGGGGACGATGTGCGGCATCGTTGGCATTCTCGGCAAGGGTCCGGTCGCCGAGCAATTGGTCGACGCGCTGAAGCGCCTCGAATATCGCGGCTACGATTCCGCCGGCGTCGCCACCGTGGAGAATGGGCGGCTCGGGCGGCGCCGCGCCGAAGGCAAGCTACGCAATCTCGAGACTGTCCTCAAGGCGAACCCCCTCTTCGGCGAAACCGGGATCGGCCACACCCGCTGGGCGACCCACGGCAAGCCCATCGAGTCCAATGCCCACCCTCATATGACGGCCAAGGTCGCTGTCGTGCACAACGGCATCATCGAAAATTTCCGCGCGCTGAAACAAGAGCTTGTGGCGGCAGGCGCCCACTTCACGAGCGACACGGACACCGAGGTCATCGCGCATCTCCTCACCCGCGAATTGAACAGCGGCAGCGATCCAGTGCAGGCCGTGTATGCGACGTTGAGCCGTCTCGAAGGGGCATTCGCTCTCGCCATGATCTTCGCCGGGTATGACGATCTCCTGATCGTGGCGCGGCGGGGGAGTCCGCTCGCCATCGGCTACGGCAATGGCGAGATGTTCGTGGGCTCTGACGCAATCGCGCTAGCGCCGTTCACCGACTCGATCGCCTATCTCGACGACGGCGACTGGGCCGTGCTAACGCGCAAAGGTGTCGCGGTACGCGACCGCAACGGCAACGCGGTGGAGCGCCTCGTCACGCGGTCGCACGCCACCGCTCTTGTCATCGACAAGGGCAATCACCGCCACTTCATGGCGAAGGAGATCCACGAGCAGCCGGAAGTGATCGGCCATACGCTCGCAGCCTATGTCGACCTCGCCACGAACCGTGTCGATATCCCGGCGCTTCCATTCGATTTTGCCAATCTCCGCCGTCTCTCTATTTCTGCCTGCGGCACCGCGTTCTATGCAGGGCTGGTCGCCAAATATTGGTTCGAGCGCTGGGCCAAGCTTCCGGTTGATGTCGATATCGCCTCGGAGTTCCGCTACCGCGAGACGACGCTGGACGCGGGAGGCGCTGCGCTGTTCGTGTCGCAGTCCGGTGAGACGGCGGACACCCTGGCGAGTCTCAGATATTGCCGTGGGCAGGGTCAGCACATTGTCTCCGTGGTGAACGTCCGCGAGTCGTCGATCGCCCGCGAGTCAGACGCCGTGCTGCCGACGCTGGCAGGGCCTGAGATCGGCGTCGCCTCGACCAAAGCCTTCACCTGTCAGCTCGCGGTACTCGCGTGCCTCGCCATCGCCGCAGGCAAGGCACGCGGCGCAATCGATCACGCACTCGAAACCGAGCTCGTGCAAGCGCTCGCCGAGGTCCCGCGCCACATGGCTACCGTGCTCCGCAACGAGGCGCCTTACGAGACGCTTGCCCATAACCTGTCAAAGGCGCGCGATGTGCTCTATCTCGGCCGCGGCCCGTCCTTTCCCATCGCACTCGAAGGCGCGCTCAAGCTGAAGGAGATTTCCTACATCCACGCCGAAGGCTATGCCGCCGGCGAGCTGAAGCACGGGCCAATCGCGCTGATCGACGAGAACATGCCGGTCATCGTCATCGCGCCACGCGACGACCTCTACGACAAGACCGTGTCCAACATGCAGGAGGTGGCAGCGCGGGGCGGTCAAATCGTGCTCGTCAGCGATGCCGATTCTGCCACCACCGGCTGCGCGATCGCAACGCATCTTGCGGTGCCTGCCGTGCACCGCTTCGTCGCGCCGCTCGTCTACGCCGTGCCGGTCCAGCTCGTGGCCTACCACACGGCGGTATTCATGGGCACCGATGTCGATCAGCCGCGAAACCTCGCAAAATCTGTCACTGTGGAATAGACTACAGCCTCGGATTTGCCCGATTTCTTTGTTTGAGCAACGACATGGCGGATCATCGGAAATTCTTCCGGCCGCGCCGTCTTGCTTTCGGCCGGCGCCGCGTTCCGCACGCGTGTTTTTTGGCCATTTCTCTCGCCCTTTTTAGCTTTGCCCACGCCGAGGATGCCGGGCTCAAGAATGGCGCAGCCTCGCTTGCCGCAGGCAAATACGACGCGGCCGTGCGGCAGTTCTCGGCCACCATCAACTCTGACAATGTCGCTCCGCCCGAGGCCGCCAAGGCGCTCTATTTGCGCGGCATCGCCTATCGCAAGCTCAACCAGCCGTCGCGCGCGATTGCCGATTTGGGCGCAGCGATGTGGCTTGGCCTCGCCGAAGGAGACCGCGTCAAGGCTTTGGTTAACCGCGGTCTTGCCTACCAATCTGCCGGGCTTGCCAAAGAGGGCGAAGCCGACATCGAACTGGCACGCAAGTCTGGCAGCGGGGAGGTCGAACAGCTTATCGCCGAAGGCGGTGGCTCGGCCGAGGGCGCTGCCGCGATTGCCGCCTTCTCGACGTCGGTCACGCCGGGGTCGCAAGGCTCGAACGCCCAGGCGGCTGCGGCGCCTGCAGTCGAGACGCCGGCCCGAACCGCGAGTGCGTCCGGCCAGTGGACGACGACCGCAAGCGCCGAAACTGGCGAAGGCGCATCGAGCGGCAGTCGTGTGAGCCGTTGGTGGGGCTCTCTCACCGGTTCCTCTTCTTCCGAGCAGGCCGCCGCAAGCGCGCCCGCCGAGACCGCTGCGCCAACTTCGGCTCCCGCGAAACCGCCAGCGGCGCCGAGCACGGGATGGGGCGCCCAGACTCAGCAAACCGCCAGCGCTACGGTGCCAACCAGTCCACCTCCCGCAGCAAGCGGCAGGCCTAAAGCGCCAAGCACGGGATGGGGCGCACAGACGCAAGGCGGCGAGACTCTCGTGAGCGACGCGAGCCCGAGCCAGAGCAGATGGAGTCGCTGGTTCTCGAAGAGCGCCGAGGCCGAAGCTCCGGCCGCGCCGGCGGCGGCGGCG
>DASSLP010000018.1:0-6062 GCA_035689365.1 Methyloceanibacter sp. | reverse complement strand
CCGATGTCTCACTGCAACTCGTAGCGCAACAAGCAGAGTCGGCGTTTCGGCGAGCGAATATCGGCTCCGGTCGATCGCATTTTGAGTTGCACGATGAGGAATGGTGGCAGCGAAGCCCTCTTCGAGGATTCAGCTGGCAACATTAGCCCCCAGCGTTAACATTTGGAACATGGAAGCAAAAAACCTTGCCCTGACTGTCCTCGGCAAGACCCTTCAGTCGCGCGACTACCGGTTTGTGGCGGTCACCCCAGCGACTCACTGCCGGGTGCTCGAGTGGGACGGCCCGCTCTGCTTGTTGCGCTACGATTTGCAGTGAGACATCGGGATGCTCGTTGCCATCAGCCTATTAGACGTGACGCCACAACAGAAGCAAAGCATCTGCTAGCCGCCTTGACGAAAATTCAGAACGAAGACAGTTGAGCCCGCCCGTTTGTGTTGCGCCAGGATGGGTTCCTTCGCTTTGAGTCACTCTGGAGGACAAAGAGATCAACCCTGCAACCCTGCGCGCACAACTTAAGCCGGAACTGCTAGGTGCTCGGCGTAGTTTTGCCTGTCGGCGCTCGCCACGGGTAGGTCGGGATGTCGCTGGGCAATCAAGGGCAAGAATCACGCGAGCTTAAGCTGCAGCCGAAGCTCGACGTCACGCTTCACATCAATGGGGTCGAGCGGCGCGTGGCGCTCAGGCCTTGGACTACACTGCTCGACGCGCTCCGCGAGTATCTCGATCTCACTGGAACCAAGAAGGGTTGCGACCACGGCCAGTGCGGCGCCTGCACCATGCTTGTCAACGGGCGCCGCATCGTCTCATGCCTGACGCTTGCCGTGATGCAGGACGGCGCCGAGATCACGACTATCGAGGGCCTGGCCACGAATGGCAAGCTGCATCCGCTGCAGCAGGCCTTCATCTCGCATGACGGCTTCCAATGCGGCTATTGCACCCCGGGTCAAATCTGCTCTGGTGTCGCGCTTATTGCCGAGGGCCACGCCAAGACCGCCGACGAAATTCGCGAGTTGATGAGCGGCAATATCTGCCGCTGCGGCTGCTATCCGAACATCATTGCCGCCATCGAAGAAGTCATGCATGGCGCGGCGCCGGAGTCCGCGCCATGATCAATTTCGATTACGTCAAGGCGCGCGACGTCGGCGACGCCATTAAACAGATCGGCGGACACCCGAATGCCCGGTTCATCGCCGGCGGTACCAACCTCATCGATCTGATCAAGGAGAATGTGGCACGTCCGACTAGGCTGATCGACATCACCGGCTTGCCGCTTGCGGAGATCGAGGAGACGAAAGCCGGCGGCTTGCGCATCGGCGCGCTCGTGCCCAATAGCGACCTCGCTTACGACGAGCGCATCAAGACGCGCTATCCCTTGCTGTCGAGCGCCATTCTTGCCGGGGCCTCTGCACAGCTCCGCAACATGGCCTCGACCGGCGGCAACCTGCTCCAGCGGACCCGCTGCCTTTACTTCTACGACCCCGCGATGCCCTGCAATAAGCGCGAGCCGGGCACTGGCTGCGGAGCGATTGATGGCTTCAACCGCATGAACGCCATTCTGGGATGGAGCGAATCCTGCATCGCGGTGCATCCCTCCGACATGTGTGTGGCGCTCGCTGTGCTGGAAGCCACGGTCTTCGTGACTGGCCCGAAGGGTGACCGGGCCATTCCCTTCGTCGAGTTTCATCGCCTTCCCGGAGACACGCCCGAGCGCGACACCAACCTCGCTCATGACGAAATCATCGTTGCGATCGAGCTGCCGCGTGAAGGTTTCAACCGCTACTATAGCTATCTCAAGATCAGGGACCGCCTATCTTACGCCTTCGCCCTAGTCTCGGTTGCGGTCGGCCTCGATCTCGACGGTGGAACTATCAAGAGCGGGCGCGTGGCGCTGGGCGGCGTCGCCCATAAGCCTTGGCGCGTCCCTGAGGCCGAACGGCTGCTAAACGGCCAGCGGCCCGACCGAAAAGTCTTCGGCGAGGTCGCCGACATCATTTTGCGGGGCGCCTCCGGCTTTGCCCATAACAGCTTCAAGATCGAACTCGCGCGGCGAGCCATCATGCGCACCTTGGAGCAGGCGGGTGCCGGAACGCCGCAGTCTCAGTCCGTCAAGTCGATCGTGTAGGCGCGACCGCGATGAGTACGAAAAGCATCGGTAAGCCGGTATCACGGGTGGACGGCCCTGCCAAGGTAACGGGCGCCGCGAAATATGCCGCCGAGTTCAACGTGCCCAATCTCGCCCACGGCTTCGTTGTCAACAGCGAGATTGCCAAGGGTCGCATAAAGAAGATCGATCGGACCGCCGCGCTTGGGGTGCCTGGCGTGATCGAGGTCTTCGCGCACGACAATCGGCCAACCATGGCTTCCGGTTCGGGGAAATATACCGACGAGACAGCTCCGCCAGGCTCGCCGTTCCGGCCGCTTTACGACAACGCGATTATGTTCGCGGGTCAGCCCATTGCACTCGTGGTGGCCGAGGAGTTCGAGATCGCGCGCTTTGCGGCAACGCTGGTCGAAATCGAGTATGAGGCCGAGGAGGCGATCACCGATATCGACACGCAAATCGGCAAGGCCTACGAGCCTCCCAAGAAGCGAGTCCCGGGATGGGATCCGGCCCCGCGTGGCGACGTTGACAAAGCTTTCACGCAATCGCCCATCAAAGTTGAGCACGCCTATCGCACGCCGCTCGAGCACCATAATCCGATGGAGTGCTTCGGGACCACGGCGGTGTGTGAAGGTGACGGGCGGCTCACCATCTACGACAAGACGCAAGGCGCGCCGAATTGCCATCGCTACATCTGCAGCGTCTTCGGCCTCGACAAGGACAAGGTCCGTCTGTTGTCGCCCCATGTCGGCGGAGCCTTTGGCATCGGCCTAAGGCCCAACTATCAGTTGAACCTGGCGGTATTGGCTGCGATCGGGCTCAAACGGCCGGTCAGGGTTACGCTAACGCGCCGGCAAATGTTCACGCTAAGCTACCGCCCGGAAACCATTCAGACGCTGACTTTAGGAGCCGAGGAAGACGGAAGCCTGTCGGCTCTGAGGCACGATGCGATCGCCAACACCTCCCGCTTCGAGGACTATCAGGAGCCGACCGCAATCTGGACCGGCGCCCTCTATCACTGCAATGACGCGTCCGCGAGCGCCAAGCTTGCGCAGATCGACCTCTTCACTCCTTGCGACATGCGGGCTCCAGGTGGCGCGTCGTCTCTCTATGCGATCGAGAGCGCCATGGACGAGCTGAGCTACGCGGTCGACATCGATCCGCTCGAGCTTCGTCTCAAGAATTATTCCGAATGGGACCAGAACGACGACAAGCCCTTCACCAGCAAGGCGTTGAAGGACTGCTATTACCGGGGCGCCGAGCGGTTCGGCTGGTCGAAGCGCAAACCTGAGCCTCGCTCGATGCGCGAGGGCCGCGAGCTCATCGGCTACGGCATGGCGACGGGAATCTGGGAAGCGTTCCGCGTGCCGACGAGCGCGAGGGCGATGCTCGCGCCGGACAGCACTTTGGAGATTGGATGCGCCACCGCCGATATCGGCACAGGCACCTACACCATTCTCACCCAGATCGGCGCCGAAATGCTCGGGCTCCCTATCGACAAAGTGACCGTCCAGATCGGCGATTCAGACTTACCGGTCGCTCCCGTCGAAGGGGGATCGTGGACGGCTGCCTCGGCAGGCTCAGCGGTAGTGGAGGCTTGCAACGGAATTCGCCAAGAGCTGCTCAAGCGCGCCGGCAAGATCAAGAATGCTCCGCTTGAGGGTGCTGAGCTGGCCGACGTGACGTTTGTCGACGGCGAGATCCGCATGCGCGGCGATCCCTCGCGCGCCATGTCACTCGCGGATGTGCTCCATGGGCTCAAGGATCCCATAAAGTCTGAAGTCAATTCCAAACCCGACCCCAAGGTTTTCAAGCGCTACTCCCACTACACTCATTCGGCGGTATTCGCCGAGGTGCGGCTCGACGAAGAGCTTGGGATGCTCCGCGTTACTCGCGTTGTCAGTGCAGTGGCAGCTGGCCGCATCCTCAATCCGAAAACCGCGCGCAGTCAGATCATGGGAGCCGTGGTCGGCGGCATCGGCATGGCTCTCCACGAAGAGTCGGTGGTCGATCACCGCTACGGACGCATCATCAATCATAATTTCGCGGAGTACCATGTGCCGGTTAACTCCGACATCCATGACATCGACGTGATCTTCGTCGAGGAGCGTGAGCCTCATCTCAATCCGCTCGGCGTAAAAGGGGTAGGGGAGATCGGCATTGTCGGCACTGCTGCCGCTATTGCCAACGCGGCCCATCACGCAACCGGCGTCCGTGTGCGCGATCTTCCCATCACCATCGACAAGCTTCTCGGCCTAACGCCGTCCCGCATGCAACGGTTTCTTGAAGAAAATGCAAGGTAGCGGCTTGCAGTAGGAGGAGATCATGGTTCGAACGCATCAGCCAGGCCAACACGCGTTCAGATCGGTCCTACCCGAAGATATCGACTGGAAGACGTTTCCGGCGTTCCCACCTTCGGTTCGCCTTGAGCATTGTGTAGGTCGAGGCCGAATTCTGTAATCCGCATGGCCTAAGACCGAGGCTTTTGCGATGATCAAAGGCGCTTCCGGCACTATATCGTCATAGCGTCCGCAATCCCATTACCCATCTGGACGGGCTGCAGGCACGCTTGGTCGACACGATGGAGGCCTGGGAGGGAGATGAAGCAAGGGTCACGAATGAGCGGGATCAGGAGCGCCGACCGCCCGGGCCAAGGCTAACAAGGTGAAGCAACTGCGCGCTGGCGGCATCGGTCCTTCGGAGATTGCGCGCCACTCTCGATCAGTCGCACCTCGGTCTTCAGGATCCTGACCGCTACTTGACCAATGTGATCGGGACGTCCGCCAGGTGGATCACCTTGGTGGCCACTGAGCCCATCAGCAGCCCTTTAATGCTGCCGAGACCACGCGTCCCCATCACGATGTGCTGAACGTCTTGCTCACGAGCTACCTGAGCGATCATTTCTGCCGCCTGTCCATTTCTGACGAGGGTCTTAAAGACTGCGCCGGCCGCTTCCGATTTCTCCACCGCTCCCCCGAGGGCCGAGGCAGCCGCTTGTGAAGCTGCCTCCTGCAAGTCGCCCGCCATTGCTGCGCCGGCTAGCGCCATGGCGTTGATGTTCTGCACATTGAGCAGCACAAGCGAAGTGCCTGGGGTTTGACTCGCCATTTTGACCGCGAAGTCGACTGCGCGCAGTGAGGCTGGAGATCCATCAACAGGTACGAGGACGTTCATGCAGGGACTCCCCTCCCGAGCACAGTACTGAGCCCAGCATCAGCGGCCCGGACTCGCCTCGATACTCTGCGCCCAGAGAACGAAGGCGCGCCGAGCCTAGCCAGCCAGGATCTCGCAGCCTTCGAGGCTGGCTAATCTCACGCTGCCAGTCAGGCGGAATGATCGCTTTGCGCTAGATCAATTTGTCAGGTGGGCTGCAGTCCCTCCTGAAGAAAAAGCCTTGGCGCGTCACTGAGGAGCAACCTGTTTGGACCGGAGACAACGGAGTGAGGCAGCCTTCGGAGAGGGCAGCAAAAGCGGCCCGGCGCCTCCCGGACTTGGCTATCGCAGGGAAGTGAGGCACCGAGCCTAACCAGCCAGGGAAGGGGGAGGCTGGCTATCTCTGAGCCTACTCCCTTGGCACTGAGGAACAAGCCTTGGCGACGAAGGCCATCAGAAGTCACCCCCCACGCAAGGCTAGAGGCGTCAAAAGTGCCCTTAGGACGAACCCATAGACCAGCCATCCGCAGTCTTACTCAGCTCCGCCGGCACTGCTTATTCTGTGCCCGAGAACGCCGCCGAGGTCCGCCGCTGCGCCATCATTGATGGCCCATTATGGCCTTATCGGATGGGCAAGAACCCGCACAACCCGAAGCGCGGCGTCAATCCGTTTGCTCATCGGAGAGCGCCAGGGCGGCACTAAGCGCGAGTAATGCTCTTTTCGCAGCCTTAGGGATTTGGAGTACTGGCGGGAGCTTCAGAGCCATCAGGCTTCGAAGGAGCAGGCGCTTTTGAGCCACTGATGGT
>DASSLP010000017.1:0-2950 GCA_035689365.1 Methyloceanibacter sp. | reverse complement strand
TTTGTCGCCGATGAGGCGGCCTCCGGCGAGGAGGCGATCAATATGGTCAAACAGGCCGCCAATCAGAACCGGAGATATGAGATCGCCTTCGTCGACTGGCAGATGCCTGGCATGAACGGTATCGAGACCGGCAAGCGGATCATGAAATTTCCCGATCTCGAGCTGCCGCCCCATCTCGTCATGGTCACGGCCTATGGCCGTGAGGAGGTGCTGAAGCAGGCCGAGGAGTCGGGCTTCGAGAATGTCCTCATCAAGCCGGTCACCTCCTCGATTCTGTTCGATACCGCGGTGGTGGCGCTCGGCGCCGATCGCGAGCGGCCAGAGCCGGTCCAGGCCGGTCCCTCCTGCGACATCGATCGCCTGCGCGGCGCGCGCGTCCTTCTTGTCGAGGACAACGAGATCAACCAGGAGGTCGCCATCGGCCAGCTCGAGGATGCCGAGGCCTTCGTGGATCTCGCCGAGAACGGCGAGATTGCGCTCCGCATGGTCCAGGACAACGACTACGACGCCGTGCTGATGGACATGCAAATGCCGGTCATGGACGGCATCGAGGCGACCCGCATCTTGCGGGCGGACCCGCGCTACCAGGCTTTGCCGATCATCGCCATGACTGCCAATGCCATGGAGTCGGATCGCGAGGTCTGCCTCGAGGCGGGCATGAACGATCATATCGCCAAGCCAATCGATCCCGACCAATTGTTCAGCGTGCTGTTGCGCTGGATCCGCCGCACCGAAGGTGACGGCAAGATTGGGCGCGCCCACAAGCAAGCTCGCTCTGCAAAGGCTGAGGCCGGCGACACCGATCTGGTCATTTCGGGAATCGACGTGCGCACAGGGCTGAAGCGGACCGGAGGCCATCGCGAGCGTTACGAGACGCTGTTGCGCAAATTTGCCGAGCAGCAACTCGCCGCAACCGAGACGATGCGGGCCGCGTTGTCGGCCGGCGACGCCGCCACCGCGGAGCGCATCGCACACTCCCTTAAGGGCGCTGCCGGCACCCTTGGCGCCACGTCTCTCTCCGAGGCCGCGGCAAACGCCGAGACCGCGATCAAGACCGGCCAGGACATCGACGCGGCGCTTAAGGCGTTGTCGCTCTCCCTCGATCCCGTGGTTGTCGGCATTGTCAAAGCGCTTCCCGAAGAAAGCTCAGGCAATGGAGCCGGCGCCGCCTCGCCCGATCCTGCCACCATCAAGGAGCCGCTGATCAAGCTCAAGAAACTGCTCGAGAACGACGACGGCGAGGCTGCCGACTACATCGTCAACGCAAAGTCGCGGTTCAAAGGCGTGCTCACGCCGGCCGAGATCAAGATGCTCAGCGAGCGCATCGGCAATTTCGATTTCGACGCGGCGCTCAAATGCATTTCCGGCATTGCCTCGCGCTTGTCGCTCAATCTGGAAGGCAAGTAATGGCGGGCAACGAACGCAAGCTCGTGCTGATCGTCGACGACACGCCGACAAATGTTGCCGTCGTCTCCGGCGTGTTGAAGGACTCGTTCAGGACCAAGGTCGCGACCAACGGTGAGAAGGCGCTCGCCATCGCCACCGGCTCCGAAAGGCCGGACCTGATCCTGCTCGACGTGATGATGCCGGGCATGGACGGCTATGAGGTCTGCCGCAAGCTCAAGGACAACCCGGCGACGCGTGATATTCCCATCATCTTTCTCACCGCCAAGACCGACGAGGTCGACGAGGAGAAGGGCTTCGACGTCGGCGCCGTGGATTACATCCACAAGCCGTTCTCGGGTCCTATCGTTCTCGCCAGGGTAAGAACGCAGCTCGCGTTACAGGAGGCGCTGATCGAGGCCAAGGAAGCCCGCAATCAGGCTGACCAACTACTGCACGCTCTGTTGCCCAAAAAGGCGGCCGACGAAATCAGAAGCATCGGCACGGTGATCCCGCGCCGCTATGAGAATGTGGCGGTGCTGTTCTGCGACGTGACCAATTTCACCGCCTATTGCGACAAGCACGAGCCGGAGGACGTGGTGTCCCGGCTCGATGCGCTGTTCGTCATTTTCGAGCGCATCGCGGCAAAGCACGGGCTCGAGAAGATCAAGACCATCGGCGACGGCTTCATGGCTGCTGCCGGGCTCCTGCACAAGGTCAAAGACCCGGTCGGGGCCGCGGTCCGTTGCGGGCTCGAGATGACCTCGACCTTGATCGATGCCCGTCTCGGCTGGGAGGTGCGGGTCGGCGTCCATGCCGGGCCCGTAGTGGCCGGCGTCGTGGGTCAGGAGCGTTATCAGTTCGACATCTGGGGCGATACCGTCAACGTCGCTGCGCGCATGGTTGGCATGAGCGCGCCGGGTAGCGTAGCTGCCACCAAGGAGATTTTCGATCAGATCGCGTCGACTTTCGACGGCGAGGCACTTGGCGAGCTCGACATCAAAGGCAAGGGTACGGTTTCGGTTTTTGGCCTTAGGCTTCGCGCCCCGCATTTAGAGAGTGAGCGAGCGCCGCCATCGAGGCGTCACCGTGTATAAGTAATGTAAGACTGGGGGGATGAATATGTCGGATCACTTCACTGAAACCACGAGCCAGGGATTTTTCTCCCGCGTCGGCAATTCCCTTCTAGGCCTCATCATCGGGCCGCTTCTCGTCATCGGCGCGATCGTACTCCTATCTTGGAACGAGGGCCGCGCAGTTCAGGCCATCGTCGGCCTCAAGGATGCCGCAAGCTAGGTAGTCGAGGCGGAAGGCTCCGGACTTCGCCTGCCAACGATAACAAGTCGTCCATGTGGGCACTGCTACCGCGCAATCGCCGATCCAGGATTCCCAGGTCGGCATCACCTTCGCCGACCAGGTCGCCGTCGCGCGCACGGCCGAGATGTATCAATGGAAAGAGGAGAAGAAGGAGGACACGCAGAATAATGGCGGCGGCGGCACGACCACGACGACCACCTACGACTACACGCGCGTTTTGTCCGACAAGCCGATCAACTCCTCCGAGTTC
>DASSLP010000016.1:0-3944 GCA_035689365.1 Methyloceanibacter sp. | reverse complement strand
CGCGTCTTGGCCGGATGTTCGAGGGCGCGAAGCCCACTGCCCTAGTTCCGCCGCGGGAACTTACCCGTCAACCCCGCTCGCCGAAACGCCTCGACCATTGCATCCCCGCCAGCCGGCACGGAATTGTTTCGGCCGGCGCGTCGGAGAGGTTTATCTGGTTCGGTTGGGGCGATTTCTGCGCGAGCTTTGGTCGGCCGCGCTTCCGAGGCATCATCGAGCCGCATCGTCAACGAGATCCGACGGCGTATCGGGTCGACTTCCAAAACTTTGACACGGACCACATCGCCAGGCTTCGCAACCTTGCGTGGATCCCTGACGAAAGCATTGGCCATCGCGGAGATGTGCACTAACCCGTCCTGGTGAACCCCAACATCAACGAAGGCGCCGAACGCGGCGACGTTCGTCACGAGGCCTTCGAGAACCATACCGGGCTTTAAATCCTCAAGCTTTTCCACTCCCTCACGGAAATTCGCCGTCTTGAAAGCCGGGCGCGGATCGCGTCCCGGCTTGTCGAGTTCCCGCAAGATGTCGGTGACGGTCGGTACGCCGAAGACGGTATCGGTGAACGCCTCCGGATCGAGCTGGCGTAATACTGATGTATCGCCGATCAGCCTCTTCAGTTCGCTCCCGGTTGCCGCGAGGATGCGACGGACGACGGGGTAGGCTTCCGGGTGGACGCCCGACGCATCCAGTGGATCGTCGCCGTCTCGGATGCGCAGGAAGCCCGCCGAAAGCTCGAAAGCCTTTGGCCCGAGCCGTGGGACCTTTTTGAGAACCGCGCGGGTGCGAAACGGACCGTGTGCCTCACGGTAATCGACAATGCTGCGCGCCAGTCCTTCGCCGATGCCGGAAACTCGCGACAGCAGCGGCGTCGATGCCGTGTTGACGTCCACCCCCACGGCATTTACGCAATCCTCGACCACCGTATTGAGGGAGCGGGTAAGTTTAGCTTCGCTAAGATCGTGCTGATACTGGCCCACGCCGATTGATTGAGGATCGATCTTCACCAATTCGGCGAGCGGGTCCTGAAGCCGCCGCGCAATCGACACCGCTCCACGCAAAGATACGTCTAGGCCCGGCAGCTCTTGCGAGGCAAACGCCGAAGCGGAGTAGACCGAGGCGCCGGCCTCGGAGACCACGGCCTTGGTCAACCCGAGCTCGGGACGGAGCCGAATGAGTTCCGCACCGAGCAGGTCGGTTTCACGCGAGGCGGTGCCGTTGCCGATCGCGACCAATTCCACCCGATGGTCTTGAGCAAGCCGCGCCAGCTGGGCAATCGCCTCGTCCCAACGACGCTGTGGCTCATGCGGGTAAATCGTCATCGCCGCCGCGACTTGCCCGGTCTCGGTCACCACAGCGACTTTGACGCCGGTCCGATACCCCGGATCGAGCCCCATCGTGGTACGGGCGCCTGCGGGGGCCGCGAGCAGCAGGTCGCGGAGGTTCGCGGCGAACACCTGCACTGCGGCATCTTCCGCCGCTTGCCAGAGCCGAAGACGCAGGTCGTTTTCGATGTGAACGAGGATCCTCGTCCGCCAGGCCAAGCGCACCGTATCGATCAGCCAACGGTCGCCGGGCCGACCTCGATCAGCGATCTTGAACCGGTTCGCGATCTGCCGCTCAAAGGCGCTCGGCTCGCGACGATCCGGCGCAGCCGGGTCGGGCACCAGCTCCAGGGTGAGCACCTTCTCTTTCTCGCCGCGGAACAACGCAAGGATGCGATGCGACGGCAATTTAGCCAAAAGCTCGCTGAAGTTGAAATAGTCGGCGAACTTAACGCCGGGATCCGCCTTGCCGGCACGAACTCGCGAACAGAGACGGCCGCGCGACCACACTTCCTCACGCAGGGTCCCGATCAGCGTGGCGTCTTCGCTGAAACGCTCTACCAGGATCGCGCGGGCGCCCTCGAGAGCAACGATCGGGTCAACGACCCCCTTGCTCGGTTCGACGTACTGTCGAGCCGCCTGCTCGGGGATTTGGTCGGGTCTTGAGAGAAGCGCCTCCGCCAACGCTTCGAGCCCCGCTTCGCGTGCGATTTGAGCTTTCGTGCGCCGCTTCGGCCGATACGGCAAATAGAGGTCCTCGAGCCGTGCCTTGCTGTCCGCCTCATCGATCGCCTGCTTGAGCGCGGCGTCGAGTTTTCCTTGCTGACTGATGCTGTCGAGGATAGCGTCCCGGCGCTCGTCTAGCTCGCGCAGATATTTCAGCCGCTCCTCAAGCATACGCAGCTGGGCGTCATCGAGCGCCCCGGTCGCCTCCTTGCGGTAGCGGGCAATAAAGGGCACCGTCGCTCCGCCGTCGAGCAACGAGATTGCGGCAGCAACCTGTGGCTCGCGGACGCCCAGTTCCTCGGCGATGCGTAGGTTGATCGGCTTCATCGATCCTGAGCAATGATCTAGAGGGCGACGGAAGCCGCCGACGCCGACGTTCTAACGTGCCTCACGAGAACGGGTCAAAGGCATGCGCAACGCCGAGCATAAGATGACCGTTCGCCGTCCGGACGCGGGCCTGACGGGGTGAGCCCGTCCTTCGTTTGTGGCCGGTGTGGTCCAGTCAACCACGCACCTCTCTCTTCAATCAGTCGCGCCGGAGAAGAGCTTGAGCCCAATGACCCCGATTAGGATCAAAACCAAACAGCACACCCGACCGGCATTTGGGCTCTCGCCAAAAAATGCCATGCCGATGATGGCCGTCCCAGCCGTGGCAATGCCGACAAAAGCCGCATAGACTGTTACCGCCGGAAGTTCTTTAACAGACTCGGCCAAGAGAAACATTATCGGGATCGATAAAACAACTCCGATGAGGGGCGACCATCTGGAGAACGCCGCTGACTATTTCAACACAAAAGGCCACGCGACCTCGAAGATATCTGCAAGGAGGATATACAACCAGGCCATTTAATTGGAATGGCATTCACAAGCCTAGCTCGTCAAGGACTTCGCCTTCGAGCCGCATCGCGCGAGCTTACCGCGTCTCGAACAGGAGCAGTAAGCTAACTGGCGTTAAGTCACCCAGCGCCAACACCATTCTCGTCGGTGTTGGAACCGTCCGCGATGCCCGGGATGCCTCCAAAATCTCGGGCTTTCATGCCGCAGTACCGAAGGTTCGAATCCATCTCCCTCCAGCGGACAGTCCGTCTCTCACCGGAAATAGCGCGCTCCGGTCGAGAACCCCGGCTTTTCGCGCGGGTGTGCGGGCCATGGGAGGTGGCGCGGTCGGCAGAGACAGGGATAGGCCGGCGCCAGGCGCCTGTCGGCGACAATGTCTCTGGCGGGCCAAATTCCAGTACCGCAGTGCCAGTGATGTGGTCCAAGGGGGTCGCCGCTCTTGCCGAGCGGAAGCTGGTGTTGAGTTACCCGGTCAAGCGAAGCCGAGCACGGTCCGTTGCTCGCGCCAGGTGAGCGGCAGACGCGAGTGCGCCAGCAGCTTGTCTGCAGTGAGATCGCGCGGCTGGCGCCCGTCGAGGATAGCTTGGATGATGTCCGGGGCGAGATAGCTGAGGCGGACGAGCCGCGTGAAATAGGATGGGCTCACGCCCTCGCGCTTGACCAGTGCGGCAAAGGGCGCACCGCCGCTGTCGACGAGTGTGGCATTGAACCGGCGCGCTTTGATCAGCAGCTTGATCAGCCGCGCATCGGGTTTGGCTGTCGCAAACGGGTCGGTCTCGTCGATGAGGATCCTGATCTCCCGCCCCGAGTGGCGCAGCTCTATCGGCACCGAGAGGGTCTGGGTTTGGTCCGTCGTGCTCGGCAATGGCGTCGCGGCGATATCCAGCAGCGTGCCGAGCCGCGTCGGGTGGAAATGGATGTCGATCCGATTGAGCCCGACATCGATGCGTTCGATCAGAGCGGTAAGGAAAGTACGCTGCTGTGCTGCGGGCAACTCGGGCCAGCTCCTGCCGATTTCCGCGGCTTGCGCGATCAGCCGGTGCTGCGTTGACGGAT
>DASSLP010000015.1:0-2003 GCA_035689365.1 Methyloceanibacter sp. | reverse complement strand
CGAGGTCTTCGCAGCAAAGGCATCGGCGCAGGCCCACACGCCGACCATCGCACCAAACAAGATAACGAAATCTCGACGTTTCATTAGCTACCGGGCCAGGCGCGCCGGTTGCTGCGCGATGGCGGCGAGCGGCCACGCCATCGCCGCGCCGCCGACTTGCAGGGCGAGATCGCTCTGCCTCACCTCGTCGTACTCAAACATTCCCTAGCACAAACGATGTGTCTAGGCGAGCATGACCTATTTCGCCAGGAGCGCGCAGCGCTTAGGCCGGCGAGGTCCGGTCAGGGTCTTGGTTGCGTGATAACGTCTTGAGGCGATTTGAGATCGCAGTGGGTTGGTCTGCGAGGCGCGATTGGCTTGAACTGAGTCAAGAATCGCAGGTTTTGGCCTCCCTGGGGCAGTGCGAGCGATCTGGTGGGGGCGATTGATCCCGCGATCGGCGTTGTCGCGTCACACTCTGATGGCCGCAATCAGCGGCTCGACGCCCATGATGTTCATCACGCGCGTGATGTTGTAGGCGAGTACGTGCAATGCCATCTCGGTGGCAACCTTCGGCAGCCGCTTCATCAGGAAGTGCGTGGAGCCCATGCGCATCTTCAGCGTGCCGAACGGATGCTCGACCGTCTCGCGGCGTTCACGCATCGCCTGCGGATTTTCGTCAAGCCGCCTCTGAGCGGCTTCCAGAATGTGTTCGTGCTCCCATCGTGGAATGCGCCGTTCCTTGCCCGTCGTACATTTCGACTGCAGTGGGCAATTCGGGCAGGTGTTCGTCCAATAGCGCCGCATCATCTTGCCGTCCTGCTCGGACGTCATGCGGTACGTCAGCTTCTCGCCCGCCGGGCAGCGATAGATGTCCTCGGCAGCATCGTAGACGAAGTCCTGCTTGCCGAAACGACCATCCGCCTTCGCGCCTGAGGTCATCGGCTTCGGCAACGTCACCGCAATGCCGGCATCATCGCAAGCCTTGATCTCCGTGCTGCTGTAATACCCGCGGTCGGCGACGGCCTCGAGCTGGTCGACCCCGAGCACCTGCTTGGCCTGGCAGCCCATGTTTGCAAGTTGTGCCCGATCCGTGCCGCTATTCGTCACCTCGTGTGCAATGATGAGATGGTGCTCGGTTGTCACCGCGACCTGCACATTGTAGCCGACGACACCCGAACCACGCCCACTCGTGGCCATCGACCGGCAGTCGGGGTCAGTCAGCGAGATCTGCTGATCGGGCGAAGCCAGCATCTCGGCCTCGCAGGCGTCAAGCTTGCGCATTTCGATTGCCAGCTTGGCGAGCTTCTCCTTCAGATGCGCGGTCTTCGCGGCAAGCGCCTCCGACGGTTCCTGCAGGTCGGCGGTGTCAAGCTGCGCCAGATAGCGCTCCACGCTCTCCTCCAATTGGCTGCGCCGTCGTTCGACCTTGCCCTTCGTGAAGTTCTTGTCGCGGGTGTTGACTGCTTTGAATTTGGAGCCGTCAATCGCCACGCTCGCCTTTGTCAGCAAACCTATCTGGCGGCATAGCTCGACGAAGCGCGCGCAAACCCTCTTGATGGCGGGACCATTATCTTTGCGGAAGTCAGCAATGGTCTTGTCATCCGGCGTCAGCCGCCGGATGAGCCAGATCACCTCCAGATTGCGCTTCGCCTCGCGCTCCAGACGACGGCTCGACTGAATGCGGTTGAGATAGCCGTAGATGTAGAGCTTCAGCAGCGCTGACGGATGGTAGGAAGGCCGCCCGGTCACCTCGGGCACCATCCCATCGAAGCTCAGTTGCTTCAGGTCGAGCGCGTCGACAAACGCATCGACCACGCGCACAGGATTACTCTCGTCGACCCAGTCATCCAGGCATTCCGGCAACAAAGTCGCTTGATTGCGATCAGCCCCTTCAATAAACCGCTTCATCAACAGCCCCGCAAATTTGCGAGACTACACATACCACCGGGCAGCGATAGATGTCCTCGGCAGCATCGTAGACGAAGTCCTGCTTGCCGAAACGACCATCCGCCTTCGCGCCT
>DASSLP010000014.1:0-6369 GCA_035689365.1 Methyloceanibacter sp. | reverse complement strand
CGGGCCTTTTTACAGAGAGTCACAAAGCTAACGCCTTGGCAATCAGAGCGCGCGTCTCCGGGATACCGTAAAGCTCGATGAAGGAGCCGAAGCGCGGGCCTTGCGTCTGGCCAAGCAATACCTCGTAGAGCGCAGTGAACCAATCGCGCAGCGGCTCGAAGCCGTGCTCCTTGCCGACCGCGTAGACCTCGGTCTGAATTTCCTCGGCTGAGGCCTCCTTCGACAATTCGGCGAGACGCTGATCGAGATCGAGAAGCGCGGCCCGCTCCTTCGCTGAAGGTGGACGGTAGCTCTTGGCCGGCTTCACAAAGTCATGGAAGTAGCGGATGGCGTAGCCGACCAGCTGATCGAGCAGAGGATGCTGCGCTGGCGTCGCATCTGGCGCGTAACGGCGGATGAAGCCCCACAACACCTCGGCATCTTCCGAGTTAGAGGCGCTGGCAAGATTGAGGAGCAGTGCGAAGCTGATCGGGAGCTCGGCCTTTGGCGGCGCGCCTTGATGAATGTGCCACACCGGGTTCATCAGTTTCGCGGCAGGGTCTTCTTTGGGATAGGCCGCGAGATGTCCGACATATTCGTCGACCGCCCGCGGGATCACGTCGAAATAGAGACGCTTCGCCTTGCGCGGGCTTTGATACATGTAGAGCGACAAGCTTTCAGGCGAGGCATAAGCGAGCCACTCTTCGATGGTGAGCCCATTGCCGCGCGACTTCGAGATCTTCTCGCCCTTCTCGTCGAGGAACAGCTCGTAGATGAACCCCTCCGGCTGCTGCGCGCCGAGAATGCGGCAGATGTGACCAGAGAGGCGCACCGAGTCGATCAGGTCTTTTCCCGCCATCTCGTAATCGACGCCGAGCGCCGCCCAACGCATGGCCCAGTCCGCCTTCCATTGCAATTTGCAATGACCCATCGTCACGGGGACCTGAGTGAGCCGTCCCGTGTCGGGATCTTTGTAGACGATCGAACCAGAGGAGAGGTCGCGATCAACGATCGGAACTTGCAGCACTTTGCCGGTCGTCGGCGAGATCGGCAGGAAGGGGCTGTAGGTTGCCCGCCGCTCGGGCCCTAGCGTCGGCAGGATCACGTCGCGGATTGCGTCGTAATGTTGGAGCACCTTAAGCAGCGTCGCGTCGAAGCGTCCGCTCGTATAGCACTCGGTCGCCGACAGAAACTCGTAGTCGAAGCCGAACGTGTCGAGGAAGGCCCTAAGCCGGGCATTGTTGTGGTGACCGAAGCTCGGATGATCTCTGAACGGGTCAGGCACCTGGGTCAGAGGCTTGCCGAGATGCTCCGCCACCATCTCCTTGTTGGGGATGTTGTCCGGCACCTTGCGCAGGCCGTCCATGTCATCGGAAAACGCGATGAGCCGCGTCGGAATCTTGTCCTCGGTCAACACGCGGAAGGCGTGACGCACCATGGTGGTGCGCGCGACTTCGCCGAAAGTGCCGATATGGGGAAGACCGGACGGCCCGTAGCCGGTCTCGAAAATGATCGCGCCGGTCGGCTTAGGGATGCGCTTTAGTCGACTTAAGACTTTGCGCGCTTCCTCGAACGGCCACGCCTTGCTCACATGGGCATGGGCGAGGAGCTCCGAGTTCACCTCGATCTTGGGCGTGGCCTTAGCCTTCGCTGCAGGAGCGGCGAAGGCCTGTGCTTTGACTTTGGGCATGCTCGCTTCGGCCTGCAAAACCGGCTTCTTGCTTCTCTTGCGCGCCGGCTTGGCCATGAGTGAAGAACTTCGCAATTCCGCCATTTAGGATGGCGGGACCCTAGTTTTGCAGGACTGACGCGTCAATGGCCTCCGGGAACGGTGGCGCGGCTACCGCGTTGGGCGACCTAAAGGGTACGGCCGATGAGGGGTACCGCGGTGTGGTTTGCGTTAAACGCGAGGCTGGCGAAGCTCCGCCCGTATTCCATCGCACTCGTTTTCTCCCAAGCACAAAGGAAGATCGCCGAGACTTCGGCCTCCGGAGTGCAAGACAAGCTGGCCGACGGCGCCGCGATCCTTCGCGAGCGGCGCGAGCGGCTCGAGGCCCGCGTCACGAACAACTCGGCGAGGCGCGTGCTCACGTGCTCGAGGGCGAGCTACGCGTGAAACGTCAGCGGCAACTGCTCGAATAGCTCCTCGCGCGAGGGCACAACACCGCGCGTGCGCAATCTTTGCTCGTCACCATGATGACGACTCTGGAGTTGATGCGAAAGCATTTGAACCTCTTGGAGCATTGCCTTTTGATCGCAGATAGGATTTCCGCAGCGATTCGCTCGATCCCACGTGCATCGAAGCTCGAGATCGCCCCTTGCCGTGCTGCTGGCAATTTCCTACGGTCCGCCTCCGAGCCGTTGCCCTGTACATCCAAAGGAGCGCTCATGATTGAGCCGTTGAACCATCACGACGCGCTGATCTATGTGATGGTCACCATGTCGGCCGTGGACCGGACCATGACCGACTCCGAGCTTTCCCGCATCGGCGAAATCGTCTCCAACCTGCCAGTGTTCCAGGACTTCGACCAGGAGAACCTGGTCAAGGCCGCCGAGGCTTGTGGCGGGGTGTTGAGCGAGGACGGCGGCCTCGATCGCGTGCTGGTCTTGGTGAAGAGCGCGTTGCCGAAGAAGCTGCGCGAGACAGCTTACGCAATCGCGTTGGAAGTTGCCGCCGCCGATCTCGAAGTGAAACCGGAGGAAACGCGCTTCCTCGAAATGCTACGCGACAGCCTGGAACTCGACAAGCTCACCACCGCAGGCATCGAGCGCGGCATCAGGGCGCGCAACATCGTGCTCTAGCCATTTGGAACGCAAAACCGCTCCAGCCCGTTTTCAGCTATGTTCAGAGCGCGGCGGACGGGCCGCAGTTTGTTTCGGGAGGATTGCAATGGTGAGCTTGGCTAGAGCTGAGCGCAAGGCTGCAAGGCTCGTGAGAGACGTGAAGGACATCGATCTCGACGATCTTTACGATCAACTCGAAAAATTGCGGGACTACGTGCACGAGCTTTCACAAAACGTCGGCAAGAGTGCGAGCCGCCAATATGGCCGCGCCCGGGACTACGCTTCGGAGGCGGCGCAAGAGGCCGAGGAACTCATGAAGGATAATCTCGCCGCCTCGCTGGTTCTCGCTCTCGGGCTCGGCCTCGTAGTCGGCTATCTCATCCGCCGCAGCACCGAGTAGCGCCCGTTCTCAATGCGAGAGCTTGACCGCGCCGGTATAGAGCGCGCCGCCGATTACGCAGGGAATGGCGATTTCGGGCTGACCGAGTGCTGTCGCCGCGACGCAGCCTGTGGCAATGGCGATTGAGCCGGCGGTTGCGCCTTTGGACATACCGGCTTCGTTCGACATCTGCTGTTTCTGCGCGTCCTCGATGGCGCCGAACTGATCCTTGCGGATGGTCTCCGACTCGAAGGCTTCGGCGGCTGCTATCACATCTTTCAGAGGCTTTGCGATCGCCTCGGGCTGACGCTCAGCCTCGGAACGGTAGAGATTGAGCAGATCGCGGTCTCGCTCGGCGTAGGACGCGAGCGTCCATTTGGCGGTGCCCCCGGTCGTGATCTTGTCGACCGCAGAGGAATCGCCGCCCCAGCCAGAGAAAATCTTCTTCAACGAGAAGCTGTGGTCGTCCTTGTTCCGCGACCATTGCAGCGCCTGCATGATGCGCACCACCGGCTCGTGCTGGCCGGTCGCGACGTAATAACCCCATAGCGCGTAGATGCCTGGCGTGCCGCCATCGACGAGCGGCAATTCCATCAGCGTGGGCCGCTTGCCTTGCAAGAAGTCGTCGATCAGCGGGCGGCGGAGCGGCATGCGCGCTGAATTCTTCTCGAGCAGCTCGCGCCAGTCGGGCCGGCCGGAATAGACGATGGCCCTGATGATCACCGCCTGCTCCTTGTCGGGCAGCGGGAACATTCTCGGGATGAGGGCGGGGCCATCCTTGGGATTTGAGCCGAGCACGCCGGCGATGAACCCGGTGCAGAACCAAGCCTTCTCTTCGTCACGCAGGAGCCCGAAATCCTCCATGGCGTGGACCGCTGCGGGAACCGACGAGGGATTGGGATGCTTGCGGTAATTTGTGATCCAATCCATCAGCCGCTCGGCGGTGGTGAATGAGCCCTGCTGCTCGACCGGTTGCCCCGGGTAGGAAGCCGGGGGCTGAGGCTGCGGCGGCGCGTAAGGTTGCGCCGGCGGCGCATAGGCTTCCTGACGCGGCGGCGACACCGGCACAGAGGTAGGCTTAGTGGTCAGCACTTGAATGGGAGGAGACGAGGTTTGCGCTTGCGGCGGAGCCAATCGCTCAGGCGCAGCCTGCTTCGCTACCGTGACGCTTTGCGGCCCGGTCGTGGCGTCGCTTTGCGCGGCGCAAGGAAATGCTGCTGCGACGACGCCGAAGGAGGCGAGCAGAATGAAGGCGAGCGTACGCATCTCATCAGCTTCCTCCCCCCGGCCCCGGAGTGCTGAAGATTTACTAAAGGCATGGTTAATGGCGGCGTGCCCCACACTCCGCCTGAAACATCATGATTTTCAGCGGTTTCGTGGCTTTTTGAGGGCCGCGGCGCGTTAACCATAGCGAAAGATTAACGCGCCCCGCGGGTTATGGCTTTAGCCTGGATTTTTGCCATCCAGGGATGATGAGACGCGGAACTTCAGAGACTGGCTTCGAGCCAAACTTCAACAGCGCGCGGAGTGGCTCCGATACAAGGCTCTGTTTCGCACTGGGCGAGCAAGACCGTCTCGTAATGCTCGGTGTCATCTGCAAGCCTTGCCCAGCTTTGAGCCATGCTCAGTAGCACCGTGCTGAGTTCGGATGTTTTCGCGGTCTCCGCGAGGCGGAGGCATGCGTTGGCATGCCGTCTGCAAGTCATCGGATCGGCGGCCACGTGACCCTCCTGTGGCTCGCCCCTCACCATGTCGCATTCGATTCCCGAGCGCCGCCCCCGTCAAGCCTGTTGGCGTGCAGTGCAGCGAAGCTAAGAGCATACGGCGAGGCGCTCGGTTTCGTCCTCGCCCTGGTAGAGGCTGGCGATGCTTTGGGCGGCCTGATCGGCCTGCGCCACGATCTCTGCAACCGCTGTGATCTCCCACAGCGTGCCCTGGCAGAGTGGGCCTATGGCAAAGAGGCTATCAACAATCGCGCCTCCCTCGCCTATCACCTGCCCGTTGCGCTCGACCGCCAGACCCAGACGATGCGGATCTGGACGCGCAAGCCGCCGCGCAAACAGACTCCTGATCAACGGCTGGTCGAGGTCGGGCTTGAAGCCCGCACAGTCATAGGCGAGGTCGGTCTCGATCGTCTCAAGACTCGGCGCCCCGCGCTTGCGTAACCTGACGGCAAACTTGTCGCCCACGCGGATGACGTCTCGCACCGAGCCGCGCAGCAATATAGCTCGGCCTCGGTCGAACTCGGCCCTGATGCGACCGTGCACTTCCATGGGAAGGCGGTGACGATGCGCGTCCCAGAAGGGGCGAAGGTGCCGCAAGAAGCGCGCCTGCTCCTCGGGCGGCAGCCCTTGCCAGATATCCTGCAGCGAGGGGCGTAGCCCGTTGATGATCGCCTGCCACGGTGTGCCGCTGCCTTCAGCCATTTCGCAGGCGATGCGGACTGCCGCAGCGAGCAGCGAGACGCGTTTGGAGTGAGGGATTGCCACCTGCTGCGGTACCACTCCTTTCGGCGCATGTGACCGCGGCAACTGTCCGCGCCGCGAAATGACTATGGCCTTGCCCTGAAAGCCGTCACGGCGAGCGCCGAGCAGCACATCGACCATGGTGAGGCCAGAGCCGATTAGCACCATCGAGCTTGCCGTGGCGCTGCGCTCGGCCGGCACAATCTCGAATGGAGCAAGCGCACCGGTCGAGTAAGGTTGTTGCAGGCCATAGGCCGTGGCGAAGATCACGACGTCGGCGACGACGGACTCTGCCCGGTCGAGTTCGATGCGATAGCGCCCGTTGTCTGAGCTCACAGCAAGCGCAGTGGCGGTCACTACGGAGAATGCGATATCGGGTCTGCGCTCGACCGCCTCGAACAGTCTCTGGCGTACATATTCGCCGAACAACTGCCTCGGCAGGAAGGTGTGCGCGAGCGCCTCATGCAGAACCGCCTGGTTCTCGCCCTGATCAAGCTGGCGAAACGCCCAGTTCAAAAAATCGGCGGGCTGGCCTGCGCGAATGGAAAGGTCGCGGGCACGCACGTTGAGGAGATTGAGCGGATGATGGCTGCCATAGGCGACATCTCGCCCAAGCGAGGCGGTTCCCTCGATCATGACGAGGCGGAACGGAGCTTTGACGTGCGACAGGCAAGCGACGGCCGCCGCCGCGCCGGTAAAGCCGCCGCCGACCACGCAAACGCTCAAGGGCGCTTTCGACATGTCAATCCCAATGTTGATTCC
>DASSLP010000013.1:0-7471 GCA_035689365.1 Methyloceanibacter sp. | reverse complement strand
ATCTCCATCGAGCAGAATTTGGGCCCACACATTGAGCAGAAATGGGCGAGCTTGTGCGCCTCCTTGGGCAGCGTCTCGTCGTGGAACGAGCGCGCCGTCTCCGGATCGAGCGAGAGGTTGAACTGATCCTCCCAGCGGAAGTTGAAGCGCGCGTCCGACAGCGCATTGTCGCGCGCGACCGCGGCCGGATGACCCTTGGCGAGATCGGCGGCGTGCGCCGCGATCTTGTAGGCGATCACGCCGGCCTTCACGTCGTCGCGGTCTGGCAGGCCGAGATGCTCCTTCGGCGTCACGTAGCAAAGCATCGCCGTGCCGAACCAGCCGATCATGGCGGCACCGATCGCGCTCGTGATGTGGTCGTAAGCGGGCGCGATGTCGGTAACGAGCGGGCCTAGCGTGTAGAACGGCGCCTCGCCGCATAGCTCGAGCTGCTTCTCGACGTTCACCTTGATCTTGTGCATGGGGATGTGGCCGGGGCCCTCGATCATCACCTGGCAGCCATGATCCCAGGCGACGCGGGTCAGCTCGCCGAGCGTCTCGAGCTCGGCGAATTGCGCGCGGTCGTTGGCGTCGGCGATCGAGCCTGGGCGGAGGCCGTCGCCGAGCGAGAACGACACGTCGTAACGGCGCATGATCTCGCAGATCTCGGCGAAGCGCTCGTAGAGGAAGCTCTCCTTGTGGTGGGCGAGGCACCACTTGGCCACGATCGAGCCGCCGCGCGAGACGATGCCGGTGACGCGGGGCGCGGTGAGATGGATGTAGCCGAGCCGCACGCCGGCATGGATGGTGAAGTAGTCCACGCCCTGCTCGCATTGCTCGATCAGCGTGTCCTTGTAGCATTCCCAGTCGAGCTTCACCGGATCGCCGCCGACCTTCTCCAGCGCCTGATAGATCGGCACCGTGCCGATCGGCACCGGCGCGTTCCTGATGATCCATTCGCGCGTGGTGTGGATGTTGCGCCCGGTGGAGAGGTCCATCACCGTGTCAGCGCCCCAGCGGATCGCCCACACCATCTTCTCCACCTCCTCCTCGACCGAGGAGGTCACGGCGGAGTTGCCGATATTGGCGTTGATCTTGGTCGCGAAGTTGCGGCCGATGATCATCGGCTCGGATTCGGGGTGATTGATATTGGCGGGGATGATGGCGCGGCCGCGCGCGACTTCGCTGCGCACGAACTCCGGGGTAACGAAAGGCGGGAGCGAAGCGCCGAAGCTTTCGCCGTCTTCGAGCCGCGCCTCTGCCTCTTCGGCCTGCTGCGCCCGGCCAATATTCTCGCGGTGGGCGATATAGGCCATCTCCTTGGTAATGATCCCGGCGCGCGCCAATTCGAGCTGGGTGACGGGACGGCCGGGAAGTCCGCCCAGCGGCTGCCGGGTGCCGGCGAAGGCGCGGTCAAAATGACTCGACGCGACATTACCGTTGTCCTCAGGCTTGACCACCCTCCCCTGGTAGGCCTCGACGCCGCCGCGCGCCTCGATCCAGGGTTCGCGCAGCGGAAGGAGTCCGCGCCGCACGTCGATCGCAATGGCAGGATCGCTGTAAGGACCAGAGGTATCGTAGACGCGAAATCTCTTTTTTTGGCCTACCGCTTTGCTACTTGAGGCCGAGGCGCCGTCGCTCAGTGCGATCTCGCGCAGCGGCACCTGCAAATCGTCAAGGCCCTGAGGCGCGGAGTACACCTTGCGACTGCCGGACAGCGTGCCGGTGGTCACTTTCGGCGCGGCGACGTCTTTGGCAGAGATCGGCTCGTTCATCGGCATGCTCCCATGCGCATCGGGACGCCGAGGCAAACTGGCTCTAAGGGGCATGTTCCTGTCCCTTCGCCGGCATGACCCGGATCAGGTTCAAAGGGTCTCCGCCGGGCCTGAACGAGGCAGCGGACTCTCAGCCCCTTCCCTGGGGCTCCCCTCGGACGCGGAGCAGTGTAGACCTCATAGTCCTTAAGTCAAACAGCGCTTCATTTCTTGCGCCGCTTGCGGCCAGACTTGTTTCCGGCGTCTTCGCGCGCGGCCTCGCTCCACAAGGCCTCATAGCCCATGATCGAGAGGATGCCGCCGAGCACGATGGTGAAGGCTGCTCCGGCGATGACTCCGCCACGGCTCGCTACGATGCGGTCGCCCATGGTCTGCACCAGGGCCGGGAATACGAGATTCGAGATGCCGCGGACGATGAACAGCCAGCCGAGCACCGTCACCACTAGGCGCCAATCTGGCACCCAGAGATTGTGCGCATTGACGATGGCGAGGCCGGCGATGAGCGCAAGCACGCCGGTGATGAAAATCAACGCGCGGCTGCCGATGAACTCCTTCATCAGGCTCGAATAGGACTCGCCCTCGACGAACAGGCCGGCAATCATGCCGATGCCGATGACTAGCAACACCGGTCCCAGCAGCCGCGCGATATATCTCGATGTGCTCATTTTGCCTTTCCTCCCGATGCGACTTTTTTAAGCTCGCCCGGCGGTTCAGCCGCCGAAAGCGTCGAACGTCCCGCCTCGAGGTCAAGAGGCGGGGACCATCGTCGCCGCATCAGGTTTGAATTTTGGACCAGGCTTACGGGCGCCGACTTTACGCGTTGTGGGGCATTTCGCCTTAGCGCCCTCGAACCCCCGAATGTTATGCCGAACCGATTGGAACGCAAGTCGTTAGGGGCATGTGTCAAGAAGAGTGGAAATGGTGGGAAAGACTTGCCGGCTAAGGCCCGCAAGGCTTTGCAATTTTTCAGGGAGGCGTGGCAATTGGCCTAACCGTTCAGGGCCAAGGGAATTCTTGCTCCTGAAACGTATCCAGTTTAAGCCTCGTCATCTTTCTGCCGCGCTTCACCTTGATTTGCGGGGCCCGAGCCCTGTAGAGGCCGGTTCTCCCCCGCCCAACCGAGGTAACCAAAGACGTGAATCAGGACGTTTCGACTGACACGCCCACACGCGCAAAGGGCCCGGCCATCTCCTTTCGCTGGATCGCGCTCGCCGTCCTGCTCGCAGCGACCCTCGGCGGCGTGCTGCTTTACTGGCGCCATGCGGAAATCTATCCGTCGACCGACAACGCTTATACCGGTGCCAACATCGTGCGCGTGGCCTCGCAGGTGTCGGGACCGGTGATCCGCGTCTACGTCGCAGACGACGACAAGGTCGCTTCCGGCGATCCTCTATTCGATATCGATCCCACGCTTTACGACGCCGCGCTCCGCAACGCTCGCGCCCAGTTCGATGCCGCGGCCAATGCTGCCGGCACGGCGGCCGACGCGCTCAAATCCGCAGCACAGAAATTGGAGGACAAGCGTGCGGCGCTCGAGGATGCGCTCGGTAAATATCGCGGCGCGAAGGATGCGCAGAAGCAGGGCAATGGGCCGTCAGACCAAGTCACCACCGCGCTCAAGGGCTGGCATGACGCGGTGCAAGCCTTCAACGATGCCCAAGGCGAATTCGCCAAGCAGCAAGACGCCAAGCTCACCGTGACGACGCCGACCACGCAACTCAGAGGTGCGGCAGCCCAGCTCGACAAGGCCACCCACGATCGCGTGCAGACTAACGTCACCGCGCCTGGCAACGGCTGGGTGTCGAACGTCAACATTCGCGCAGGTTCGGTGGTGCAGGCCGGCACGCCGGCTCTCGCTCTCGTAGAAGACGGAGATTGGTGGGTCGACGCGAATTTCAAAGAGACCGATCTCGGCCGCATCAAGCCTGGCCAGAAGGCGACCATCAAGATCGACATGTATCCTGGTGCGACCTTTGACGGCACAGTCGAGAGCATCAGCCCGGGCTCTGGCGCCATCTTCTCGGTGCTGCCGCCGGAGAACGCGACCGGAAACTGGGTCAAGGTCACGCAGCGCTTCCCGGTGCGGATCAAGATCACGAGCCCGCCTGATCCCAATAGGCCGCTCCGCGCCGGCGCAAGCGCCACCGTGACCATCGACACGACATCGACGCCGCAAGAGACACCGCAACAAACTCCGACACCGCAAGAGACACCGACGGCGCAAGACCAGAAATGAGTCTGGAGCAACCTGCGGGAAAAAAGGGGCGCAAGCGCAAACCCCCTTCCAAGCCGCCGTTCATCATGGAGACGGCGCCTCTTCCGCCGCGCCGCCCCGACCAGCGCCCGCCGATTCCCCTTGTCGTCGCCGTGGTGATGACCGCGGTGCTCGAGGTGCTCGACATCACCATCGTCAACGTGGCGCTCCCGCACATGCTCGGCGCGTTCGGCGCAACCTCGGACCAGATCACCTGGGTGCTCACATCGTACATCGTCTCTGCCGCGGTGGTAATGCCGCTCACCGGCTACCTCTCGACCTGGCTCGGACGAAGGCGGCTCCTGCTGATCGCCATTACAGGCTTCGTCATATCGTCGGCGCTGTGCGGTATGGCGTGGAATCTCGAGAGCATGGTGCTGTTCCGCCTAGCCCAAGGCATTTTCGGCGCGCCGCTCGTGCCGTTGAGCCAAGCGATCCTGCTCGACGTGTTCCCGCGCGAACGGCATGGCCAGGCGCTCGCTATCTTCGGACTGGGCATCATGGTGGCGCCGGTGTTCGGGCCGGTGCTCGGCGGTTGGCTGACCGAGACCTATTCGTGGCGGACGGTGTTCTACATCAACGTGCCGCTCGGTCTTTTCGCACTCCTGCTGTCGGTCGGCTATTTGCCGCAGAGAGCGGTCAGAGACGTCAAAACCGACTGGCTCGGCATGGGGCTTCTCGTCCTCGCCGTCGGTGCGTTGCAATTCGTGCTCGATCAGGGCCAGATGCGCGACTGGTTCAACTCCAAGGGAATCGTTGTCGGCACCATTATCGCCGTGTTCGGCAGCGCGGCCTTCTTCATCAGGGGTTGGAACAAGCCCGACAACATCATCGACTTGTCGCTGCTGAAGGACCGCAATTTCGTGATGGGCACCCTCGCCATCACCGCCTACGGTATCAGCCTGTTCGGCTGGATGGCACTGATGCCTCTGTTCAGCCAGAGACTGCTCGGCTATCCGCCGTCAACCGCGGGAACGCTGTTCATCCCGAGGGCGCTCGTAAGCGCATTCACCCTTGCCGTCACCGGCAGCCTCCTCATTCGCATCTTCGACGCCCGTTATCTCGTTGCCGCGGGGCTCGTGCTTACCGCACTCGGGAGCATGCTCATGGCGCAGTACTCGATGATGGTGGACTACTGGGCCATCGCTACGCCAGGCGTCTGGGGGGGAATCGGAACGGGCCTGTTCTTCGTGCCGCTTACCGCTGTTGCCTTCGCCAGCATCCCGAAGGCGCAATATGATGAGGCGTCGGGCGTCTACGCTCTGATGCGCGGCATCGGCGGGTCTGCTGGCATTGCCGTGGTGAGCTGGCTGTTCGTGCGTCAGACGCAGATCCACTGGGCCGAGCTCACCTCGCACATCACGCCTTTCAATCGCGACCTCGCCACCTATCTCGCCCAGCACGGTCTAACACCCTACTCGCCGACGGCAGCGCCTCTCGTCACTCTCCAAGTCGCCGAGCAGGCGCAGATGCTCGCCTTCAACGACCTGTTCTGGTTCATCGGCCTCGTCACGCTCGCCATCATTCCCCTGATCTTCTTCATGAAGAAGCCGGAGAAAGTCGAGCTTGTGCCGGCGCATTAGGGGCCGGTCACGTTCGCGTTTTGCGGTTGTGATGAAAATGGGATCGGGCCCAAGACTCGCTCCCGGAGCCCGATGCAGGATCTTTCAAACTACCAGCAGGCCTTGGCGCCGGATGTGCATACATAAGGCGAGACGACGCCTTGCCAGCACACCGTGTAGGATTTCGAGGTCACGATGTCAGGCTTGTACATCATGTTGTCGCTCACGCTCGGGCGCCAATAAGGTTGCGGCGCCGCGCGCATGGCGCTGAGAGTGACGGCACCAAGCTTCTTTTCCGCCTTGTACTGCTTGACGTACTCGTCGAGCGCAAGCTGGGCCCGGCTTACCGCAGTCTCTTTGTCGAATCCATCGGCGGTGCCCGACAGGCCGACACAGTCCGCCTGTGCTGGAGCGCCTAGAGCCAAGCAGAAACCCGCCGCGATCAATGCTAGCGCTGAGCCGCGCCAATACGACGTCATCGGAACGCCTCCTTCACCCGGTGCGAAGATCGCCAAGGATATACCGGCCGCTGGTGCTTGGCAGTGCATTTGCTGAACGTCGCGGAGGATCGCGCTCCGCTGTAGCCTTTGTGCAACAGTCTCCTGTCATTTTGAAACTGGCAAAAAGATGGCGAGGCCTTGAACCGGGGCCGACATCAGACCCGCGAAACGCGATAGAAAGCGCTATGGCCTCAAGCCTGGTTCTAGTCACCGGAGCGTCAAGCGGGATCGGCGCAGCGACCGCGCGACGCTTTGGCGCAAGCGGCGCGCGCGTGCTGCTGCTCGCCCGCAACAAAGAACGTCTCGGCGATGTGGCCAACGCGATTCGCAATGCTGGTGGAAGCGCGACGCCCTACGCCATCGACCTTGCCGATGCCGCCGCCATCGCCGAGCTGAGCGCGCGAGTCGAGCGTGAGGCAGGCACGCCTGACATCCTCATCAACAATGCCGGTGCCGGACGCTGGCTCCCCGTCGCTGAAACCACGGCCGAAGAGGCACTCGCCATGACCGCGGTGCCTTATCTTGCCGCATTCAATATCACCCGCGCCTTCCTGCCCAAGATGATTGCGCGCCGGAGCGGAGCAATCGCATGTGTGACTTCTCCAGCGTCTTACCTTGTGTGGCCGGGCGCCGGCGCCTATACCGCGGCCCGTCATGCTCTTCTCGGGTTGACCGAATCGCTCCGCGCTGACCTGAAAGGCACCGGCATTTCGGTTACGCTGGTGGTGCTCGGCGTGGTCGAGAGCCCCTATTGGGAGCACAATCCGAGAAGCCGGGAGCGTGCGCCTGCGATGAATCCGCTGATTGCGCGGCCGCTTACAACCGACGAGGCAGCCGAGGCAATCTTCTCAGGCGTCGAGGGGGGAAAGCGTGTAGTGGTCAAGCCTGCGATCTTTCGCGCTCTGTTTCTGCTCAACGCCATCGCGCCACGTTTGGTGGCGACCCAGCTCCGCCGCGCAGTAGCTAAGTCCTCAGTCTGACCGTCTATGATCCATCCGCAACAGTTCCGGGGATAACTTGGACCATGCCCGCCTCGCGATCTCAGGCCCGCTCGAACAGGATCGGGCTTCTTTTCTTTGCAGCTTTGCTCAGCGCTCGCACTTTACACCGCTTGCGCCGGCATCGACCCCGCCACCACGCTCCCCGTTCTTCTCGATGTCGGCACCGACAATCAGGAGCGGCTGAAGGACCCGCTTTATGTCGGCTGGAGGCACGAGCGCATGCGGGGCCAGGACTACGACGATTTCGTCGAGAGCTTCGTTGCGGCTGTGGCGGCGCGCTGGCCCCATGTGCTGCTGCAAGGGGAGGACTTCGCGCGGGCCAATGCCGGACGGCTGCTCGCGGGATATCGCGACCGGCTGCTCACCTTCAACGACGACATCCAGGGCACCGCCGCGGTCG
>DASSLP010000012.1:0-13101 GCA_035689365.1 Methyloceanibacter sp. | reverse complement strand
ATGCCGGCGGTGATGACGAGCTTGAGCTTCTTCGCCGTGTCGAAGCGCTCTTTGGTCATATAGACGGGCCAGAAGGGCTGCGAAATGACCACCTCCGCGTCGGGCAGTTCCTTATCGAAGGTCGAGTTCGCGCCATCCTTGTCGGCAGTTACGACGAGGGTATGCCCACCGCCCTCGAGGAACTTGCGCAAGCCCAACTCACCCGACACGCTGCCGAGCAGCTTGCCCGGCTTGAAGTCGATCTTGCTCGGGGTCGGCGTGGTCATGCCGTCGGGGTAATGGTCGATCTTGGGAATCGAATCCCGCGCGTATTCGGGCGGATAGCCATCGACCGGATCGTCATAGAGAACACAAAGGACTTTTGCCATTTCTTGCCACTCCTCATGTCATGGGCCGGCATGGCGCAAGCCACTGCTTCGCCCGCGATGACACGCGTTAGGGCAACGACAGGCTGCCATGTCGCTGTCGGTGGACCGAGGCTTTGGCGCTAGATGCGCGTTCCGCCTCATCCTTGCGTTTCTTCTGCCAGCCGGCGCGATAAGTGAATCGCGCTTCTGGGGGGACGGCCAGCCCAACAACCTCACTCCACTCAACGGTTGAGATCAAGCAGGCGCGGATAAACGGGCGATCGGCTCTGCCTATCGTCTCCCCACGCCTACCCTAGACAAACGCGCGAAGTGCAGGAATCGTGCCGCGACGGAGCAACGCGGAGTCGGCTAAGTTCGCCCGGGGAGGTCATTTTGCATTTACCAAAGAGCCTGATCGACGGGCATTTCCGCTTCCGCCGCGAGATTCATGCCAAGGACCGCGGGCGCTACCTTCAGCTTGCCGAGCTCGGCCAGGCGCCGACCGCCATGGTCATTGCCTGCTGCGACGCGCGCGTCGACGTGTCGGCGATCTTCGACGCCGAGCCAGGTGCGCTGTTCATCATGCGCAACGTCGCCAATCTCGTGCCGCCATACGAGTCCGAGGGCAAATATCACGGCACTAGTGCCGCCATCGAATTCGCGACGCTTGCGCTCAAGGTGCCGCACGTCATCGTGCTCGGCCATTCGCATTGTGGGGGAGTCGAGGCCTACCGGCAAAAGGTCAACGGGCACGTGCCGGAGCGGGGCTTCATCGGGCGTTGGCTGACGCTGCTCGACAATCTCAAGGTCTCGGAAGCCGATGTGTTCGCCCACGGCGAAGAGGCGGCGTTCGAGTTCGCCGCGATCCGCTCCTCGCTTGCCAATCTCCGCACCTTCCCCTTTGTCGAGAAGCGAATGAGTGAAGGCCTGCTCGCGCTGCACGGCCTGCATTTCGACATCTCAAGCGGGAAATTGAACGTGCTCGATGAGGCAACCGGCAGCTTCGCAGTCTTGACTGAGGTCTAACGGATCAGGCGGCCTTTTCCAGCAGGTTGCGGTTGATAATGGTCTCGGCGATCTGCACCGTGTTGAGTGCCGCGCCTTTGCGCAGATTGTCGGACACGACCCAGAAGGAGAGCCCGTTGTTGAGCGTCTGGTCCTCTCTGATGCGCGAGACGAAGGTCGCATAGTCGCCGACGCATTCGATCGGCGTCACGTAGCCGCCGGGCTCGCGCTTGTCGACCACGAGCACGCCCGGAGCCTCGCGCAGAATTTTGCGCGCTTCCTCGGCGCTGATCGGCTCCTCGAACTCGACATTGACGGCCTCAGAGTGGCCGACGAACACGGGCACGCGAACGCAAGTCGCGGTGAGCTTGATCTTGGGATCGAGGATCTTCTTGGTCTCGGCCGACATCTTCCACTCCTCCTTGGTCGAGCCATCATCGAGGAAGGTGTCGATGTGAGGAATGACGTTGAAGGCGATCTGCTTGGTGAACTTCTTGGGCTCGGGCGACTCCGTGACGAAGATGCCCTTGGTCTGATCCCACAGCTCGTCCATCGCCTCCTTGCCTGCGCCGGAGACGGACTGATAGGTCGCCACCACCACGCGCTTGATCTGGGCGCGATCGTGCAAAGGCTTCAGCACGACCACGAGCTGGGCGGTCGAGCAGTTGGGATTGGCGACGATGTTCTTCTTAGTGAAGCCGGCCACCGCGTCGGCATTAACCTCGGGCACGACCAGCGGAACGTCAGGGTCGTAGCGCCAGCAGGATGAATTGTCGATCACCACGCAGCCTTGCGCGCCGATCCTTGGCGACCAGTCCTTAGAGACGGCGGAACCTGCCGACATCAGCGCGAAATCGACGCCTCTGAAGTCGAACGGCTCGAGGTCGCGGCATTTCAGCCGGTGATCGCCATAGGAGACCTCGATGCCCATCGAGCGCCGCGAGGCGATGGCGAACACTTCTTCGGCCGGGAATTCGCGCTCGGCCAGGATGTTGAGCATCTCGCGCCCGACATTGCCGGTGGCGCCGACCACGGCGACTTTGTAACCCATGACCTGCTCCTGTCGTTTCGGGCCGATGTATGGGAAGCAGGCGGTAAAGTCAAAGAGGGTCGGATCTTTCCCTCGAGGCGGGCGAGGGGGTTCTAAGAATGAACGGGAAGGGCCCGCTTTGATCAGGCCCTTCCCGGATCCATGCCTAGGCAGATTAGGCCTTGCACTCAGCCATGCCGTGCATGGCCTTCTCGGCCGCCGCTTTGGTCTTGTACTTGCCCATCATCTTCATGCCGGCTTCCATCTTGGTGACCACCGAACAAGTGTGGGTCGTGGTATTGAGACCCACAAAATAGGGTCCCTCGGTCAAGGCGAAAGCGGGCGTGGCGAATGCGCCGACAAGCACGGCGCCGATAAGAAATTTTCTCATTGACTTCTTCTCCCTGATTTTCGGCTCGTGGTCAGTGGTCGTCATCGTCCCGCCGAGGTGACCGGCAAACGGCGTCTCGCGCGAAAGTTCGAGGCCGGCTGACCATTTCCCAGTCGCGAACGCAGAAGAAACTAAGAATGACCGGATTTCTTTCCCAATACCTTGTGGCTATGGATTCGCTGCCGGTAATGCACGGGGGTGCCAACTGCTCCAGCAAAAGATATCCGGGCGCCTATTCGATCGAACGGGCGCCCGGAAGGGGAGGAGGGTGTGGTTACCGAGACCGCGAACTGGAGCCTAGTGGCTCTTCGCGTCCGGGTTGGTCGCATAAAGATTGACGAAAGCCATTGCGGGCACGGCGGCGGCGCTTGCGGCGATCAGGGCAACGGCGAGGAAGAGCGTCTTGAACATGGTTGTTCTCCTGAGGTTGGTGGCCCGGTTGATCTCTCGTTTGTTCGGTCGGCCAGCTCTGTCCGAACGAGCGAAAGGTAGGGATGCCACCCCCTGCTTTCACAATACTTGTTCGCTATCGACTCGCTACGCGACGCACCTTCGATAGCTGTCTGCTATTCTGTTCAAAGCTTATCGGTATGTTTCGGCCGATGATGCCCTCATCGACTGCGCCATCCGGGCGCAACTTGGGAGCGGCAACTTCGCATGTTGTGCGGTTGCTCGCGCGCCGCTAGGAGTCCGGCACTCTTGCACTCAATCAGGCAGCGCGATGGCCTTCTTCCGCGACAGGACGGTCAATCTCCTGAACTTGCATTATGGCATCCACGCCATCGCTCTCTCCGGTGGCGGCGCGTTCTTTGCTGTCTATCTGTTGAAGTCCGGGCTTTCGGTTCCGCAAGTGCTCTCATCGCTCGCGCTGATCTTGGCAGGCCGCTTCATCATCAGGCCGGTCGTGGTGCCGCTTGCAGCCAGGTTCGGCCTGCGGGTGCTGGTCATCGCCGGTACGTGCCTCACCGCCTTGCAATATCCGCTACTTGCCGAAGTGCATGGACTTGGCTCCGCTTTGCTCACGCTCTGTCTGGTCGCCGCGCTGGGCGATACCCTCTATTGGTCGAGCTACCACGCTTATTATGCCGCGCTCGGCAACCATGAGCATCGCGGATCCGAGCTCGGCGCCCGCGAGGCGATCGCAGCGCTGGTCGGCATCGTAAGCCCGCTCGTGACCGGCTGGGCGCTCGTCGCTTTCGGACCTCGCGCAGCCTTCGGCGTGACCGGCGTGGTGTTGCTGCTCGCCGCTTTGCCGCTATTGCTCACGCCTGATGTGCGCGTCGCACGCCACGCGCCCGGGGCTTTCCGCGCTGCCATTCCAGGCATGAAGCTGTTCCTTGCCGACGGCTGGATCGCGGCCGGCTATTTCTTCGTCTGGCAGATCGCCCTGTTCTTGTCGCTCGGCCAAAGCTACGTCGCATTCGGCGGCGCGCTCGCGCTCGCGGCGCTGGTGGGTGCCGTCTCGGGTCTTTTGCTCGGCCGGCTGATCGATGCCGGGCACGGCCAGCAAGCAGTGTCTTATGCGGTTTGTGTCCTTGTCTTCACCACGGTGTTGCGAGCGGCAGCACCAGGACACGCTCTCCTTGCGGTGATCGCCAACGCGCTAGGGGCGTTGGTGGTCTGCCTCCATATTCCGACCATCATGACCGCCGTCTATAATCAGGCTAAGAGATCGCTCTGCACGCTTAGGTTCCACGTCGCCGCCGAAGGAAGCTGGGATGTCGGGGCAGCAACGGGCTGTTTGCTTGCGGCGCTCTTGTCGGCGCTTGGCGTCCAGATTTCCGCGGCTCTTCTCCTGCCGCTGCCTGGTGCTGCTGCGTTGTTCATCTTGCTGCGCAACTATTATGGAAGCCATCCCTTGGTGACGGAGGTCGCGGTCGCCGATCCGCTGGCGCAAAACGCCATCGTCAATTTGGGGGAGAGCGCCGAAGGCTGAGCCTAGCCCGTCAGCGCCGCAGATTGTCTAGCGCCAAGGCGCCAGGGCCTGCGCCTGCCAAAACAAGGAACCCACCGGCGATGGTGATGTTCTTCATGAAGTTGATCATCTGGCCCATATCGCCCGGCTGGTAGTGGAAGAACCAGGCCGCGAGGAGGCAGAATCCGGCAAGGGCAATCGCCGCGTAGGGCGTGAACAGCCCGAGCAGAACCAGTAGGCCGCCGCCGGCTTCGGTCAGGATCACGAGGGGCAGCAGGGCGCCCGACACGCCGTGCTGCTCCATCATGGCCTGCGCTCCGGCATAGCCGAAAATCTTGCCGGCGCCGGACTGGATGAACATGATGGACAAGAGCACGCGGCCCACAAGTTTGAGATAGGGAGCGGCAGAATTCATGGTTGTTCCTCTGTTGAGCATCCGCAGCGTCGCGCTTCGGCCTTGCACCCAAGCCCGGCAATGCGCGTCTATTCTAGCCGGAGGCCGGCATGAAGCGAGTAGCGTTGAAGGAAGGTGACGTTCGGTTCGGCACTGCCGTTCCTGCCAAGGATGCGGACTTCGAGCAGTTCTGGCATTTCTATCTCCGCGTTCATAGCAAGCCTTTGACGCGGCGATTGCATTTTCTCGCCATCTCGATTCTCTTTATCGGTCTCGGGGCCAGTATCCTGCTCGGCGATCACGGACTCACGGCGATCGCCTGCATAATAGTCGCCGCAATCATCGCAGGCGCGACACATGGCTTAGTCGAGCACACCCATCCTGCGGTGTTCACCAATCCTCTGCTCGCCTTGCTGTGCGGGTTCCTGATGTATTTCCTCTGGCTCGGCGGCAGGCTTAAGATCGAGCTCGACAAGGCTGGAGTGGACTAGAGCCGCTATGCCAGAGGCAGAGGAATCCTTCGACGAGTTCTGGCGGCACTACCTCCGTCACCATGCGGAAGGCGGCACGCGTATTCTGCATGTGCTCGGCACGGGGATCGGCGCGCTGGCGCTTGTCGTGGGGCTGCTCACCGTCAATCCCGTGATCGCATTGGTCGGCACCGGAGTTGGCTACCTCTTCGCCTGGACCGGTCATTTTCTGATCGAGAGGAACCGGCCGGCGATGGTTTCGCATCCGATATGGTCGTTCCAATGCGACGTCCGCATGTTCAGGCTGTTCCTCACCGGGCGGCTTGGGCCTGAGTTGAAACGCGCCAGCGTCGCCTGATCACGCGGCGACCCTCTCCAGGAAAAACAGGAATGCCTTGATGAAGCCGATGACCACGGTTGCGGCCACGATCACGCTGGCAATTCCGAGGGCAAGCCCGACCAGCACGGCAATCCCATCCTTCTCGACGATGGCGAGCCCGAAAACCGCGATGCCGCAGGCAGGCAGCCAGTTGGCGAAGGGGATCGGCAAAGTCAGGACCACGGCGAGGATGAGGATGGCGATGCCGACCAGCCTCTCGCCGGTCCACGACAGGAGTACAGTGAGCCGCGGCCGCAACAGCTTTTCCACGCGCTCGAGGAAAGGAAGCGAGCGGTTGACCACCGCGACAAAGCCCTCGCGCGGAAACGACTGGGAGGTCAGCCAATCCGGAAACCACGGCTTGTGGCGCCCGTAGGAGAGCTGCACCGCGAGCAGGACGAGAGGCACGCTGAGCACTGCCGAGAGAAGCGGAATGTTCACCGGCACGAGGTTGGGCAGCGCGAAGATGAAGAGCAGGACACCGAAGCCGCGGTCGTCGAGCGCGTCGCGAAGCGCGCCGAGGCTAATGCGCGGCTCGGTGTGGCTTGCCACGAAATCGCGCAGCAACTGGGACGTGCGCCGGCTGCCAGACGCTGCGGGGCTGCGCAATTGATCGTGCAGTATGTCGTCCATCGCCCTGCTTCATGTCCCGCGCCCCACGGAACCATAAGCCCCGATCATGAAGCTTGATTCAGAGCCTTGAGACAAGCCGCTAGTTGTGCTTGTCGGCCGGGAGCTCTGCCTTCACCTCAGCGCATTTCTTGGTGGCGAAGCCGTTGACCAGGCGTACCACCTCCGGCCCGAGCACGTTGGTCGAATTGTCCAGCCCTGTACCGGCATAGATCAGCGGGTAGATCAGGAGGGGCGCGGAAGCCGGACCCCAGTTAATGGTGGCTTCGGTCGCCTTGCCGTCCTTGAACTTGACCTTGGGCGACATGGTGATCTCGACTGCGTAAGGCTCGCCCTTGTCCTTCTGGGCGAGAGTGCAGCGCACCTTCTGCTCAGGCATGACGATCTCGTATTCAGACTCACTCATGGCCTTGGCGAGGGAGGCGCGCGCAAGCTCGAGCCTTGACTGGCACACAGCCTTGCCCCACGGCCAAGAGATTTTGCCGCCGAGCATCTTGGCGATGTCCTCCTCGCGCCAGGTCTTGACGATGTCGCAGGAGACATCCTCGCCCACAGGGTCTCTCGTCGCGATGATCTTGCAGATCTTGGCCTTACAGGCCATGCGCGCTTCCTTCTCGGCCCTCTCCTCTTGCGTCAGCTCCGGCGGCTTCTCGGCTGGCGCCGCGGCGGTTGGTACCTGCGCAGTTCCTGGACTCGCGTCCTCGGCAGCGGAGACCGGAAGGCAGAGCGACAAGAGCGCCGCAACAGAAGCACCGACGCTAAGCGCGTACCTCATCCTTCGTCCTCAAGCCGCGCCGTCGAGAGCTTTGACGATGGCCTCGCCGATCGCGCGCGTGCCGACAGTGCGGCAGCCGTCTTGCGCGATGTCGGCGGTGCGCAAGCCCTGGTCGAGCACAGAGGCGATGGCGCGCTCGATGCGGTCGGCGACGTCGCCAAGATAGAAGGAATAGCGCAGGCACATGGCGAGGCTCGCGATGGTGGCGATGGGGTTGGCGACGCCTTTGCCGGCGATATCCGGCGCAGAGCCATGCACCGGCTCATACAGAGCGCGGCGGTGGCCCTTCTCGTTGGCAGCGCCGAGCGAGGCTGACGGCAGCATGCCCAGCGAGCCTGTGAGCATGGCCGCCTCATCCGACAATATATCGCCGAACAGATTGTCGGTGACGATTACATCGAATTGCTTCGGCGCACGCACGAGCTGCATCGCGCAATTGTCGGCGAGGATATGCTGGAGAATGACGTCGCCGTAGCGCTCCTTGTGCAGCTTGGTAACGACCTCGTTCCACAACACGCCGGTCTTCATCACGTTGCGCTTCTCGGCAGAATGGACGAGCCGCTTCCGCTCGCGTGCGAGGTCGAAGGCGACGGCGGCGATGCGCTCGATCTCGTAGGTGTCGTAGACCTGCGTGTCGATGGCGCGCTTCTGGCCGTCGCCGAGATCGGTGATGGTCTTAGGCTCGCCGAAATAAACGCCGCCCGTCAGCTCGCGCACGATCATGATGTCGAGGCCGTCGACGCGGTCGCGCTTGAGCGAGGAGGCTTCGGCAAGCGCGGGGTAGCAGATGGCGGGGCGGAGATTGGCGAACAACTCGAGGTCCTTGCGCAAACGCAGCAGGCCTGCCTCGGGCCGCTTCTCGTAAGGCACGCCATCCCATTTCGGGCCGCCCACCGCGCCGAGCATCACGGCATCGGCGGCAAGGGCGCGCTGCATGGTGGCGTTGGAAATTGCCTGGCCATGGGCGTCGTAGGCGCAGCCGCCAACGAGGTCGGTCTCGGTCTCGATGGTTGCGAGCCCGCTGGCGTTGATCCAGTCGACGAGGCGCGAAACCTCGCCCATCACCTCTGGGCCGATCCCGTCGCCCGGGAGCAGCAAAAGCTTGTGAACGGCCATGGATTGACGCCTGCCAGCTTGCTAAGACCTCGCCGGCGAAGTGGGTAGCTGGAGAGCGAAATGCTGACAAGGGTGCTGTTTGCCTTGGTGCTTGCGGCCGTGTTCGTCCCTGCTTGGGCCGAGGACGCCAAGGTGCTGGCACTCGGTCTCGCCGACCATGAGGTCATTCAGGAGGAGTTAGATAAAGGCACGGCACTCCCGGCGCCCCGCTTCAACACGCCCGCGATCGCTTATGCGTCGGTTGGCAACCTAAAGAAGGGCGACGTCGTAGAGATCATGCTCGTTAATGGCGATAGGCCCCTGCTGCACAACACCGAGACGCTTGCCGAGGACCAGGCCAAGTATCTGCTGCAAGCAGGCAAGCGTGGGGTGCCTGCCGGCGGTTGGCCAGAGGGCAGCTACCACGCAGCGCTAACGGTCACGCGCGACGGCAAGACGCTGATCGAGCAGTCGAGTCCAGCGATCCCCTTCGATTAGTCTTAGGCCCAGGGGCGGTCGTGCTTGGAGCGCGCCTCGAAGGCCTCGATCGCGTCGCCCTTCTCAAGGGTGAGCCCGATATCGTCGAGCCCCTCCATCAGGCAGCGCTTGCGGAACGGGTCGATGTCGAACTTGATGACGCCGCCGTCTGGCCCTCTGATCTCCTGCGCGCCAAGGTCGATGGTGGTGGTGGCGTTGGCCCCGCGCGAGGCATCGTCGATCAGCTTGTCGATCTCCTCCTGGGGGAGCGTGATCGGCAAAATGCCGTTCTTGAAGCAGTTGCTGTAGAAGATGTCGGCGAAGGACGGCGCGATGATGCAGCGGAAGCCGAAATCGAGCAGCGCCCAAGGCGCGTGCTCGCGGCTGGAGCCGCATCCGAAATTCTCCCCCGTAATCAGGATCTTCGCCTTTGTGTAAGGCGGCTTGTGCAGCACGAAGTCGGGGAGCGGCACGCCCTTCTCGTCATAGCGAAGCTCGGCGAACAGCCCCTTGCCAAGCCCGGTGCGCTTGATGGTCTTGAGGTACTGCTTGGGGATGATCATGTCGGTATCGACATTGATCATGGGCAGATAGGCGGCGATTCCGGTGAGCGTGGTGAAATTCTCCATGGCAAGTCCTCGTGCTTGTGCGGCCTATGTAGCGCCCCGCGCTCAAGGTTTCCAGTCGCACCGGCTCACGCGGATATCTCCGCTTTTCAGCCGTAGGGCCAAAGCATAAGGTCGCCAGTCCGAGCGGCAGTGGGAAGAGGGCCATGGCTGGAGCGGTGATCTACGAGGCGCATCCGGCGATTTTCCGGGCGCATCCCTTCTGGTTCATCGGCTGCGTCATTCTCATTCCGGTGTTCGGGCTTGGCGTGTTGCTCTTGCTCTACTGGTACATCCACACGCGGCAGACAGCGCTCACCGTCACCGACACCGAGATCCTGTATGAGCGAGGCATCTTGAGCAAGGACCGCACCTCGGTCTCGCTCAAGCACATACGTGCCGTGCATGTGACGCAAGGATTTCTCAACCGCATCCTTGGCGTCGGGACCATCCAGATCTCGACCGCTGGCGATCAGCCTGAGTTCACGGTGGCCGACATGCCAGACCCCGGCACGATCAGAGAGGCGATCTCGAAAGCGCAGAATCAGGGGGCGGAATAGGACGACAAATGCCGAGCGCCCACGATCATCGCGATCGGAAGGATGCGCGCGGCTCCTGCTCGCCGCGGCAGTCGCGCTCATCGTGCTGGTCGCGGTCGTATGGGGCGGAATCTACTACTTCGTGGAATATGCGAATTTCTCCGACCCGTTCTCGGAAGGGCTCGGTCTCAAGAACGCAGCGCTCATTTCATTCGGCGTCTCGCTCGCCGTGATCCTCGTCATGGCCGTCGCGTCGGGCGGCGATGCCATATTCGGCGAGCTGCCCTTCACCATCGCCGGGTTTTTGATTTTCTTCGTGATCTTCTGGCTGATGATCGCCTGGATTTTCTAGGCGAGATTACTGCGCCGGGCCGAGGGTCTGGGCGTGCGGCAAGGAGGACGGCGCGGCCGCGTTCTGCTGAGCCGGGGTCCCGACCAGCTGCTGATAATATTTGCGCATGGTCTCGCAGCGCTCGGGTCCCGGCGGGTGCACCGCGTCGCCCTTGAGTTTCGAGATGAAAGTGCAGATGTCCTCCATGCCCTGCGCGTCGAGCCAGCCCCATTTCACGCCGCGCCTAATGGCGAACAGGTCGGCCTGGGTCTCGTCGGCGCCGACGAACTGGTGCCCGCATTCGTGGCTGTAGATATAGAGCTTAACCTGGGTGGAGAGGCCCTCGATCTTCTTGGTGTTGAGGATCAGGAAGCCGGGGAAGGCGCCGCCCCAGCTGTCGAAATTGGAATTCATCACCGTCGGCCGCTTGCCGCAATTGACCGACTTGCCGTCGATCTTGAGCGACCCGTACTGAACGAACTTTGCGTCCGGGCCGGCCTCTTTCATATATTGATCGACGGTGGGACCTGAGGTGGTCGAACCTTCGTTGCCCGACCATTCCTGGGCGCGGGGCAAGCCCGGCCGGACGACGCAGAGCGCCAATCCCAAGGCGCACACAAGCGCCCATCCCAAACGTGCCCATCCATCCAGCATGACGAATCGTACTGTACGGCGCGAACTTGACTTGCGCAATTACCAGCGAATTACCGCGTGCCGTCTTGCGCAGTTATGCCGCCTTTCTTGGCGAAGCATTGGCGAAGCTGATTGCAGCGCTCTTCGGGGTCTGGATGCAGCGGCCCGTGACCCGCGATGTTGAACACCGCGCAGATGTCGTCGAGCGCCTTCTCGTCGAGCCAGCCTTCGCGCCGCGCGCGACGCACGGCGTAGCAATCGGCAGCCGTCTCGCTCGGCCCATATCGGATGTGACCGCATTCGTGATAATAGATCAGCCATTGCACCGGGCGGGGCAGGTCCTTCATCGCCTCGATGTTGAGCATAATCACGGTCGAAGAGACGGCGAAGCCCTCGAAATCGCGAACCAGCGTCGCGGTAGCGCCGCAAGTGAGCCTGCGGCCGGCGATGACCAGCCCGCCGGGAGCGACGAGCTTGCCCTGATCGAAGGCAGCCACGTTCTGCTCCGGATTTGCCGCCACTAGCGCGAGGCAAAGCGCAAAAAAAATCCCGAGACGGGCAGCTGACCGCATTCGCTTTCCCCTGCTGCCCTGTCCGCTTCCTTTGGGCAGTGTGCGGGCGGGCGTATACCTACGTCAACGTCAAAGGCGGCTGGCCCGAAAATGAGCAATCGTTTGAAGCCGTCGCCGCCTTGTCATGGCGCTCAACTATTCATGAGGGCTCGTCGCCTTCGCTTTTGCTCCTGTATTTTGGCTGAGGCCCGCCTGCGACCGGCAGACCTAAGAGCAAACGAGGCAATACTCAAATGACGCGACACTTGGAATCACCAAGCATAGCACCCCGCTTCCCCATTTGGCTCGGAGCCTTTGTCCTCATGCTTGGGCTCGCCCTTGCCGCGAGCCGAGCCTTAGCCGATGCGGATTGTGGGATCACGGAAGCGCCCTCCGGCGCCAAGGGCAAATCGCATGAGAGCAAGGGCAAATGCCCGTCCGGCACTAAGTACAGCGCCGCGAAAAAGAGCTGCGTCAAAGTGAGCTGCGGGACCCGTCTGGTGTGGGGCGGCGAGGCGCAAGCGTGCATCGACAGCCATTCCGCGGCGCTCACCGAGCAGGATTTCTACAACGAAGCGCGCACCCTTGCCGACGAAGGCCAATACCAGGCGGCGCTCGACACGCTCGCACACATCAAGAATCAGGAGCAGGCGCGGGTGCTCAATTTGATCGGCTACAACACGCGCAAGCTCGGCGAGATCGACAAGGGCCTCGACTATTACCACAAAGCGCTCGCGCTCGACCCGAACTACCTGCTGGCGCGGGAATATCTCGGCGAGGGCTATTTGCAGAAAGGCGCTCGCCAGTGCTAGGGCCGAGCTGACTGAGATCGCCGATCGTTGCGGCGATCGTTGCGAGGAATACGACAAGCTCGAGAAGGCGATCGTCATTTTCATGACGGGAGATGACGCCGGCACGAGTTATTAGGCTCAAACTAGGCAGAACAAGACCTAGGTCGAGCGGCTGAGCGCGTTCTCCTTCTCCGCTACCCGCTCGACCTACCGCGAGCCGGTCCGCCCACCTCCATGATCATCAACGGTTAAGCCAGTCACGTAACCTTGTTGTGGCTGGTCCACAATGCGCTGCAAGCACGCACGCGGGGATCTCGTTCTAGTCACGCAAAGCGCGACGTCCACAGGAGGACTTCAGATGGGAAAGGATAAGATTCGCACAAATCTCACGCGGGGCGAGGCAGCGGACCGGCTGGCGCAGCTCGCAGAGCAGTTGCGCAACGGCACGATCTCCCTCGGGGAAGAGGACGAGGCGGTCAGCGTGCCCGATGACGTCAGGCTCAAGGCCGACCTTGACGATGACAAGCTCGAAGTCGAGCTGAAATGGGAAGAGGAGTAGACGCGCAAAAAAGCACTCTATCCCTTAAGCCGACGCGTCCTGCTCGATGCGCTCCATATCTGCATCGGACAAGCCGAAATGATGGCCGATCTCGTGCACCAGCACATGGGTGACGATGGAGCCGAGCGTTTCCTCGTGCTCGGCCCAATAGTCGAGGATCGGGCGGCGATAAAGAAACACCATG
>DASSLP010000011.1:0-4964 GCA_035689365.1 Methyloceanibacter sp. | reverse complement strand
GGCGCCTGCTCTGGTTGCCCGAGCTCGACGGCGACGCTCCGCCACGGCATCGAGAACCTGCTCAAGCACTTCATCCCTGAGGTGCAAGAGGTCCGTCCGGTTTGAGCGGCAAGCTCCCCGCAGCCTGTCTGGACCAGCTGTGCCGCAACCCCCGGACGCACAACTCCCTCGTCGGAGAGGTGCCCGATGCGTTATTGCACGAGCTTGTCGATCTCCTGAAGCTCGGCCCGACCTCGGCAATAGCCGCGCTTCGACTTCGACGAGATGGCGAAGATCATCTAAGAAGCTCCGATGAACATTCTCGCGCTCGACACGAGCATGGGAGCTTGCTCAGCCGCGGTGTTGCGCGCGAGAAGCACGGCGCGCGGCCTGTTTGCGCGCGAGGCACTGATGGCGCGCGGCCACGCCGAAGCCTTGATGCCGATGATTGCCGAGGTGATGGAAGAAGCGGGGCTCGACTTCGCCGCGCTCGATCTGATCGCAGCAACGACAGGGCCAGGCAGTTTCACTGGCGTCCGTATCGCCATTGCCGCCGCGCGCGGGCTTGCCCTCGTCACGCCAGCAAAGCTCTACGGCATCGACAGCCTTACGGTCATGGCAAGGTCTGCGCGTTCGATGGGGATCGCGGAGGGTGCACCGTTTGCCGTCGCGATCGATGCCCGGCGCGGCATGCTCTATCTCGGGCTCTATGACGACGCGGGTGGCAAGCTCGATGGCCCTCTCCTCATTTCGCCTGAGGATACCGTGCCGTTGCTGCCGAAAGGCCTCCGAATTGCTGTCGGCAGCGGCGCCGCCCTTCTCGCCGAGGCTGCGGAGCGGCGTGGCCGCAAAGTCCAAACTTCTTTGCCCGACTTCCAGCCCAGCGCCGCTGCGCTTGCCGAGATCTCGCTGGAGAGTGGCGAGACTGTTTTGACACTTCGCCCACTTTATCTTCGCCCACCGGACGCCCGGCCCCAACCGGACGCCGTGGCGCGGCGCTGATGCTCATGGACATCGCCGTGGAGCGCGCGACGCCGTTCGATGCGTCCACCATGGCCGCTCTTCACCAGAGCTGTTTCCCTCGACCTTGGGACGAGGCGGCCATGGCAACCTTCATCGCGAGCCCCGACACGATCTGCCTGCTCGCCTCAATCAACGATGATTCACGCCGCACGCCGGCGGGATTTCTCATCGCGCGCAAGGCCGCAGACGAGGCCGAGCTACTGACCTTGGCCGTGGCCCCGCAATGGCGGCGAGCAGGTCTTGGCAGCGCTCTCGTCAAATCAGCCATGGCCACGCTCGGCGAGAGCGGTGCAACACAGCTTTTCCTCGAGGTCGAGGACGGCAATGAAGCGGCGCTTCGACTTTATCGCTCGCTTGGCGCCACCGCCGTAGGACGTCGCGCGCGCTACTATGAGCACCGAGCCGACGCCGCGATCTTCAGCCTTGCCCTTTGACGGCGTGCCGAAGATGATGGCGCGGCCCTAGCCAAAGACCGGGCGGCAAGGCATAAGCGATCCGATGCCCAAATTTGCCACAGGGGAAAGCAGGCTGGAGCGCCTCTGCTCCGAGAAGGGCATGCGCATGACGGGCCAGCGCCGCACCATCGCCAAGGTTTTGTCCGAGGCAGAGGATCATCCCGACGTCGAAGAGGTCTATCGCAGGGCGTCTTCGCGCGATCCGCGCATCTCGCTGTCCACTGTCTACCGCACCGTGCGCCTGTTCGAAGGCGCCGGCATCCTCGAGCGCCACGATTTCGGCGATGGTCGCGCCCGCTACGAGCCTGCCGGGCTTGGCCACCACGACCACCTGATCAACGTCAAGACCGGGGAGGTCATCGAGTTCTCCAACGAGCAGATCGAGAAGCTGCAAGAGAACGTAGCGCGCGAGCTCGGCTTTCGTCTGATCGGCCACAGGCTCGAGCTGTTCGGCATGCCGCTCAAGAACGGCAAATAGCGAGAGTCCAAAAAGCCCCTGCCATTCATGCGTCCCTTTTCTCCGAGTCCCGCGTCATGAGAAGCGTGCGCGCATTCCTGGTGCTGGCGACTTTTTTCCTTTTCACCGTCCCGCTGATGCCGCTCCAGCTCCTGTTTCTCGCGACGGGCTCACGTTATGCTCGCACCTTTCCGCATTGGTACCACCGCCAGGTCTCCAAGATCGTCGGCATCCGCCTCCACATCGATGGCGAGGTTGCGGAAGAACAGGGCGTGCTGCTGATCTCGAACCATGTGTCGTGGCTCGACATCACCGTGCTCTCGGCGGTGGCGCCGGTGTCGTTCGTGGCGAAGCAGGAAGTGGCGTCGTGGCCCTTCGTGAGCTGGCTCGCCAAGCTGCAGCGCTCGGTGTTCGTCGATCGCATGCGGCGCGACCAGGTCGGCGACAAGGCAAGCGAGATCCTGAACCGCCTGCAAAGCGGCGATCATGTCGTGCTGTTTGCGGAAGGAACCTCGAGCGACGGAAACAGCGTTGTGCCGTTCAAGACGGCGCTGTTCGCCGCGGTAAAGCCGATCGGCGGGGCCGCGATGGGGCCCAATGTCTCGGCCCAGACTCTCGCCCTCACCTACACCAAGCTCTATGGGCTGCCGCTCTGCCGGCGCGGCAGGCCGGTGGTCGCCTGGTACGGTGACATGGATATGGCGAGCCACGCCTGGAAGCTGCTCGGCCTCGGGCCGCTCGACGTCTATATCCGCATCGGGCCGCCGGTACCGCTCGATCAATTCCCCGACCGCAAGGCGCTCGCGCGCTACGCCGAGGAAAAGGTTCGCAGTGACGTGGTGGAACTCTTGCGCGGCCGGCCCGCAATAGCGAGCCGGCCTCGGCAAGACGGCGCTACATCGCGCGTCGAAGTCTGATCGTATCGAGCACCGTGGCCGGCGCGAAGTTGCCGTTCGGCAGCTGCCTGATAAGGCCCGCCTTCACCACATTGAGCAGCGTTGCATGCACGCCCCGATCGGCGCTGTCGGCATCGGCAAAATAGCCTTCCTGCAGGGATAAGCGGCGTAGATCGTCACGCGACATGGCGCCGACCTCGTTCAGCTTGCGGACCAGGAAATCGGAAAGCGGCTGCGCCGGCTGGGGTGCCGGTGCAGGCTGTGGCGCGGGCTGATGAATGCTCTGATGCGCTTGATGCGCCGCTGGCTGGTGCGCGCTGGTTGGCTGATGGACAGCTTGAGGCGCTGGCTGCACCGGCGCGGCTTTCGGCGCCTGCGGTGCACCGCCGAGCCGGCGTTGCTCGAGCTCGAGCAGCTTCGTCACCGCGTCAAATTCGGCCCTTAGATCCTCGAGCCTCGCTTCATGCTCGGCCCTGATTTGCTCCACGAGCTTCTCGAATTGAGACTCGTGAGCATTGATCTGCTCTTCAAGCAGGCTGGCCCGGTCTTGCAAATCCCCGCGGATATCACGCATTGCTTGCCCTCATAATGAATACTGTTGGGATGACCGAGCGGGCTGACAGACTTCACGCAAGACCAGATGAGCTGCCGGCCGCCGCGCTCGGTAAAGAAACGCTGACACATCGAAATCCCGGCAAGTTACCTCGACCGGGATCTTGATCTTAATATTAGACCCACCGCACACTCACGTCAGTAGCGCCCAAGCGACACTCGGCTATGATTCGTGCGTGATGCTTCGCAGCCCCTAGGCGCTCCGGGCGCGCTCGCTTGTGCAGCTCGGTTAGCATGGCGTCCAGCGCGTAGGGATCCCAGACATTGAGATCCAGAGATCTGCACAGCGCTGCAGCCACAGTCGTAAGGAGCTCACATGCGGTAGCATGCCACATGGTCAGCCCATCTAAGTGTAGCAATCCCTTAAATCGGATAAGAGGGCGACATGGCTGATGCCTGTTTGCACGGCGTGGACACGGGGTTTGTCAGCCTGGGTTATGCCAAGGTAGCTGCGCTCGGTGTTGTGCAAGGCGTAACCGAACTCCTCCCCATCTCTTCAACTGCTCATATGCGTGTCGTGCCGTTCTTGTTAGGTTGGCAGGATCCGGGCTCCGCTTTCTCCGCCGCGATGCAAATGGCTGCCCTTGTTGCGGTGGTCAGCTATTTTTGGAGCGACATTCGAGCTGTCACGCTCGGATCCATCAGTGCGGTAGCTCAAAGGCGGTGGCATTCGCCAGACATTCGGTTAGCACTCGGGATCGTGATAGCGACCGTCCCCATCGTAATCGCTGGCGCCGCTGCCGCCCACTTCCTCAATGCCTGTGCCACACCAGCTCGAGCTCTAATCGTTATCGCCGTAGCTTGCCTCGTTATGTCGGCCCTTCTCGCTGTCGCCGAGATTTTGGCTGTTCACACGCGAACGATAAAGGAGATGAGGCTTCGCGATGCCCTTATCGTTGGACTGGCGCAGGTCGGCGCTTTGATACCCGGTGTTTCTCGCTCGGGCTCCACTCTGACGGCGGCGCTGTCGCTCGATCTAAAGCGAGAGGAGGCAGCGAGGTTTTCCTTTTTGCTCGGATTGCCGGCTATAGCGCTGGCGGGATTGAAGGAACTTTGGACCCTCCATCAGGCCGGACTTTCCCCACAAGCCTGGCTGATCCTTGTCTTCGGGCTTCTCATCGCTAGCATCTCGGCCTTTCTAGCGATTTGGGGCTTGATGCGCTTTCTCGAACACTTCTCGACTTGGCCGTTCGTCGTCTATCGATTTGTTTTTGGAATTTTGCTGTTGATACTCGCAATTGGAGGCTACGGGAGCTAAACCAGCCACTGGCGACAAAAACCCTGGTTGGGCCTCAGGATGTTGAAGATGATCGAACACGCATTTCCCCCAACATTTTTTTAATGTGTTGTCACCCAAATTGACACCCAAGCGCTGCCGGATGGCGCTCGAGCCAGAGCTAACACATTGATTGGATTGGTAGCGGAGGAGGGACTCGAACCCCCGACACGCGGATTATGATTCCGCCTCCAATAATTGATTTCATTCACTTTCTAGCCGCCATGTCGCGTTTATGTCGCAGTCACATCAGAAGCGCGCGCTCG
>DASSLP010000010.1:0-27958 GCA_035689365.1 Methyloceanibacter sp. | reverse complement strand
AGGATCGTCACCAGCAAGAGCGTGAGTACGATGACGACGAGCCCGAGATTGAACGCGCCACTGAGGTTCATCTTAAGGAAGGTCGGCGCGAGGGAGGGCGGGCGCGCGGCTAGGCCATGCCAAGGCTCGAGGCCAGACGGCGATCAACGTCACGCCAAGCACGCCGATGATGATGGCGCCCGGAACCTTCTGCGCGGCGAGACCGGCAATGACCAGGAAGCCTGCGGCGGCAAGAAGAGCCTGGGGTTTGGACAGGTCCCCAAGGGTGACGAGCGTCACCGGGTCGTCGGCGACGATGCCCGCATTCTGCAAACCGATGAGGGCGAGGAAGAGTCCGATGCCTGCCGCGATGCCTAGCTTCAGATTTCATGGGGAGTGCGTCGATCAGCCAAGTACGCAACGGCGCAGCGACAGCGCAAAGAAGAGCACGCCTGAAATGAACACGCAGCCCAGAGCGAGTTGCCAATCGCCGCCGAGCTCGGGCACGAAAGTGAAGGCGAAATAGGCATTGAGCCCCATGCCTGGAGCGAGTGCGATAGGGTAATTGGCGTAGAGCCCCATAATGATCGAGCCCGCCGCAGCCGCAAGGCAGGTCGCGACGAACACCGCGCCAACGTCCATGCCCGCTTTCTGCAGGATCGCCGGGTTGACGAACATGATGTAGGCCATGGTGAGGAAGCTCGCGAGCCCGGCGCGGAGCTCGGTCTCGATGCTCGTTCCTTGCGCCGACAGGACAAAGAAACGGTCGAGCGCGTTTTGCGCAGCTGCACCTCTTTAGGGGCAGGCTGAGAGATCTGGGCCTCGCGCGGTTTTCGTCCTCGCGGCTTCTGTGTCGGCGCGGTCATTGCCTTGGGCCTCGCCCATCGAGACCACTGGATGCCTGCCTGCCCGGGCATGACAAGAGCAAGCTGAGGGCTTATCCACAACTCGGCGGGAGTCCCACGCCTCGAAAGGAGCGCCGCATGGCGATTTACGAGCTTGATGGCGTCAAACCTGAGCTACCGGCCGACGGCCTTTACTGGGTCGCCGAGACCGCGGCGGTGATCGGGCGTGTGCGGCTCCATTCCGATGTAAGCATCTGGTACGGTTCTGTGCTTCGCGGCGACAATGAGTGGATCGAGATCGGCGCTCGCTCGCAAATCCAGGACAATGCCACGCTCCACACCGACCCAGGCTTTCCGCTTAACATCGGCCATGACTGTGTGATCGGCCATAACGTCGTTCTGCATGGCTGCACCATCGGCGATGAGAGCCTGATCGGTATGGGCGCGATCGTCTTGAATGGAGCGCGGATCGGCGCGAATTGCTTGGTCGGAGCTGGAGCGCTGATCACCGAAGGCAAAGAGTTTCCGGACAACTCCGTGATCCTCGGCGCGCCGGCGAAACTCGTGCGTGAGAGTGATGAGAAGGTTAAGGCCATGACCGCCCGGGCCGCAGATGTGTATGTGAAGCGCTGGAAGCGCTACGCCGCGGGGCTCACGCGCATTGGATGAGCACAAGCGGCAAGTGGCAATTCTTCATCGACCGGGGCGGCACCTTCACCGACATCGTCGCGCGATCGCCTGACGGCACGCTTCTCACGCGAAAGCTGCTCTCGGAGAATCCCGGAGCCTATGAAGACGCGGCGATCGCCGGCATCGCCGATCTGCTCGGGGTGCCACGCGGGCGCCCGCTGCCGTCGCATCTCATCTCAAGCGTGAGAATGGGCACCACGGTCGCCACCAACGCGCTGCTCGAGCGCAAAGGCGATCCGGCGCTGTTGATCGTCAGTGAGGGATTCCGCGATGCGCTCGAGATCGGGTACCAGGCGCGACCCAAGATTTTCGCTCGACGCATCGAGAAGCCATCCATGCTTTACGCGCGTGTCGTCGAAGTGCCAGAGCGCGTACGCGCCGATGGCATCATCGAGACGAAGCTCGACCTCGACGCCGCCCGTTTAGCGCTTGCGACGGCGTTTTCGGACGGCATGAGGGCAGTCGCCATCGCCTTCATGCATTCTTATGCCTACCCGGCGCACGAAATCGAGGCGGTACAGCTTGCGCGCCAAGTAGGCTTCACACAAATCTCGGCGAGCCATGAGATAAGCCCGCTCATCAAGTTCGTCGGCCGCGGCGATACCGCGGTAGTCGATGCCTATCTGTCGCCGCTGCTTCGCCGCTATGTCGACCGCGTCGCTACTGCGCTCGTGGGAGAGGCAGAAACTCCGAGTCTGCTGTTCATGCAGTCTTCGGGCGGGCTGACGTCGGCAAGCCTGTTCAGAGGCAAGGACGCGATTCTGTCAGGCCCTGCGGGCGGCGTGGTCGGTGCAGTCGAGACCGCGAAGTCGGCAGGCTTCGCCAAGATCATCGGCTTTGACATGGGCGGCACCTCCACCGACGTGTGCCACAACGACGGTGCCTATGAGCGGACCTTCGAGAGCGTGGTCGCTGGTGCGCGGGTGCGCGCGCCGATGATGCTCATTCATACCGTCGCGGCGGGCGGCGGCTCGATCCTCCACTATGACGAAGCGCGGTTCCGTGTCGGCCCTGACTCGGCTGGGGCCCACCCAGGGCCGCTGAGCTATCGACGCGGCGGTCCGCTGACCGTCACCGATGCCAACGTGATGACCGGCAAGCTCCTGCCCGAGTTCTTTCCGCACATCTTCGGTCCTACGCAGAACCAGCCGCTCGATGCAGCTGCGGTGCGCAAGGCGTTCAAAGCACTGGCGCGGAAGTTCGGAGACGGGCGGACTCCGGAAGAGATCGCCAACGGCTTCATCAAGATCGCCGTCGAGAATATGGCAAACGCCATCAAGACTATCTCTGTGCAGCGCGGATATGACGTCACGGAATATGCGCTCAACTCGTTCGGCGGCGCCGGCGGACAGCACGCATGCCTCGTTGCCGATGCGCTCGGCATCAAAACCGTATTGATCCATCCTTTGTCTGGCGTGCTGTCCGCCTTCGGCATGGGTCTCGCGTCGCTGCAAGCCACGCGCACCAAGAGTGTGCTCAGACGCCTCGACGATGAAGGACTTGCCGCGCTCGCCGAGCTTCGCGCGCCCCTCGAAGAAGAAGTGAGGCAGGAACTACTGCGGCAGGGCGTCGAAGGCCGAGCTATCGCCATCCCTGCGCAGGCGCATCTGCGCTACGCCGGCACCGATAGCTCACTTCCCGTCCCCGTGGCGAGCTTGCGCAACATGCGCGCCCTGTTCGAAATGGCGCATCAGCAGCGCTTCGGCTTTGTCAGCCCTGAGAAGGACATCGAAATAGAGGCGCTTGAGGTCGAAGCCCAAGGCGGCGGAGAGCCGATCGAGGAGCCCGAGGTCCCGAATGAGCCAACCGCGCCTCCCAAACCTCACGCCAGTGCGAAGCTATTCACCGGTGGGAGCTGGCACGATGCGCCAATCTTCCTCCGCTCAGATCTCGCGACCGGCCACGGCGTCGAAGGGCCTGCCCTTATTATCGAGGACCACCAGACGGTGGTGATCGAGCCTGAATGGAAGGCCGAGGTCACTCCCCGCAATCACCTCGTGCTGACGCGCGTCGCCAAGAAGAAGGCCGCCCGCGTGAGCAAGCGCGCCGACCCAGTGATGCTCGAAGTCTTCAACAACCTCTTCACCTCGGTCGCCGAGCAGATGGGTTACGCGCTGCAAAACACCGCGCGCTCGGTCAACATCAAGGAGAGGCTCGATTTCTCCTGCGCGATTTTCGATGCGCGCGGGAGGCTGATCGCCAACGCCCCGCACATTCCGGTACATCTCGGCTCGATGGATAGGAGCGTCGAAACGATACGCCGCGAGCTTGGGCAGCAGCTCAAGCCCGGCGACGTTTACATGTTGAACGCGCCCTATAACGGCGGCACGCATCTTCCCGACATCACCGTGGTGACACCGGTATTCGGCGAGAATAGCCCTGACCTCCTCTTCTTTGTCGCGGCGCGCGGGCATCACGCCGATATCGGCGGCATTGCACCTGGCTCGATGAGCCCAAAGGCGACGCGTATCGAGGAGGAAGGTGTCTATATCGATCCGTTCAAGCTGGTGGCGAAGGACCGCTTTCGCGAGGAAGAGGTACTGAAGCTCCTCACCGAAGCCCCCCACCCCGCACGCAACCCTGCCCAAAACGTCGCCGACCTCAAAGCGCAGGTCGCCGCCAACGAGAAGGGCGTTATCGAGCTTCGCAAGATGGTCCGCCACTACGGCCTGGCCACAGTGCAAGCCTACATGCGCCACGTACAGGACAACGCCGCGGAGTCGGTTGCGCGCGCCATCGCCAGGCTCAAGACCTCGCGTTTCGAGGTGGAGACCGATCAAGGCAACGTCATCAAGGTGGCGATCAAGGTCGATCGCAAAGCAAAGAAAGCGGTGGTCGATTTCACCGGCACAAGCGAGCAGACAGGGGACACGTTCAATGCGCCTGAACCGATCACGCGGGCTTGCGTGCTCTATGTCTTTCGCACGCTGGTCGATGACGACATTCCGCTCAACGCCGGATGTCTGCGTCACATCAAGATCGTGGTGCCCAAGGGTTCGATGCTCAAGCCGCGTTACCCGGCGGCGGTCGCGGCGGGAAATGTCGAGACCAGCCAGACCATCGTGAATTGCCTCTACGGCGCGCTTGGCGTGCTTGGCTCGGCGCAAGGGACGATGAACAACCTCACCTTCGGCAACGAACGCTTCCAATATTACGAGACGATCTGCTCCGGCGCTCCGGCCGGCGATGGCTTCGATGGCGCGCCAGCCGTGCAGACACACATGACCAATTCTCGGCTCACCGACCCTGAGGTGCTCGAGCTGCGCTATCCGGTGCTGCTTGAGCGCTTCGAGATCGCGCGCGGATCAGGCGGCAAGGGAAAGTGGCGTGCGGGCGACGGCACGGTGCGTGTGATCAGGTTCTTGGAGCGCATGGACTGCGCAATTCTCTCAGGCTTTCGCCGCGTGTGTCCCTTCGGGCTTCACGGGGGCGAGGACGGCAGCGCTGGCGAGAACTGGGTAAGGCGAAAGACTGGCAGGCTGGAGCGACTGAAAAGTTCAGACCAGACCGTGCTCGATGCCGGCGAGGCCATCATTATCCAAACCCCTACAGGCGGCGGCTTCGGCAAGAAAAGCGACCGGCGGTGAGGCGTCAGCATTTTGCGCTAAGCTGGCGTTGACGGCGCCCACCCGGGAGATAGCCCATGGCGAAAGCAAAAAAGGAGAAGTCGGACAGTTCCAGCGGTGCCTCCTTGCTGGCGCCGACAAGCGCAGCCTCGATCGTTGCGGCCACGGTCGATTACGAGCAATGGCTCCGTGAGCAGGTGCACGTCGTGGAAGTGGATCTTCGCCTGAAGCACCGTGACATGGCAGGCTCGGTGTTCGCCTTCCTGCGCGCAACCTTCTACCGCTGGAGTCAGCTGTGGAAGGAGGTCTGCCCAGACCTTGCCGATGCGCCGCGACTGCTAGCGGTGGGAGATCTGCATGTGGAGAATTTCGGAACATGGCGCGACGCCGAAGGCAGACTGGTATGGGGCGTCAACGATTTCGATGAGGTCGCAGAGATGCCCTACGCGGTCGATCTCGTGCGGCTCGTGACAAGCGCTATTTTCGCGGAACGGGAGAACAGACTCGCCATCGACGCGGCGAGCGCCGCGACGGCGGTGCTCGAGGGTTATTCGGAGTTCCTGCAAGTTGGTGGGAAGCCGTTCATCCTGGAAGAAAGCCACCCAGCCTTGCGCGAAATGGCGCTTGGGGCCGAGCGCGACCCTGTTCGTTTCTGGCAGAAACTTCGCGCTTTGCAGCCTGCGACGCCGCCTAAGCGCATTCAGCGGCTGTTGCGCAAGTCGCTTCCCGACGGAACGGAGACCATCGTCTTCTCGGATCGAATTGCGGGTGAAGGTAGCCTGGGCCGGCCACGCTATGTCGCGGTGGGTTCGTGTAACGGCGGCTTCGTCGCGCGCGAGGCAAAAGCATGGGCGCCATCCGCCTGGGGTTGGGCCAAGGGACGACCTAAGGAGCACGCATACTCCCTTCGACTGCTCAAGCGTTCAGTGCGACAGCCAGACCCGTATTACGCCGTTGAGGACAGATGGGTGGTGCGCCGCTTAGGCCCGCATTGCGGACGAATTGAGGTCGCTCAGTTCCCCAAGCGGCATGACGAGCGCTTGATCCTCAGGGACATGGGGCGCGAGACGGCCAACTTGCACCTGGCGACGCCGGATCAGAAGGCCAAAGTGCTGCGCGATTTGGGCGTGAGAAAGCGCAACTGGCTCCTCGATGCCGCACAAGCGATGGCGCACGCAACAAGGGAAGACTGGCAAAGCTTTCGATCTTCGAAACTGGCCGAGGGCACCTAATAGCAAGGCTCACTGAGCGGCGCTGATCGAGACTCGTCAATCTGCGTCGATCTCGCTGATCTCCATGACGATTGGCGCGTGATGATGCGCGGTGATCGCGCCAAAGGCGTTGCCTTTCACTTTGACCTTCATGCCGACAAGCTGCTTCAGGCTTTGCGCGACGGCCTCGTCGGAAGAATAGACATGGATCGTGTCGGCGCTCGACACTTTGTCGATGTCGTCCGCGCCGCTCAAGCAAACGGGAGCCGGCAAGGTGAGGATATAGGCTTTCTCCGGACGGTCGTTGGCGTCCTCGAAGGTGCCGAGCGAGAGAATCCCTTCGGCGACCTCTCCATTTTGATTCGCCTTCAAACACTCGGCCGATGCGGTCGACGCGCCAATTAAAGCCGCAAGTGCGAAGGCCACAAAGCCCGGTCTCATGCATCGCTTCCCACGAACATCATAGCGAGGATCGACGCAGAAGGCAGCTTGGAAGCAGCACGAGAAAAGGGCGCGGGATGAGATCCCGCGCCCTCGCACTTGTTGCCTCTCTACGCTTCGCTCGTTCGCAGGCGTACTTTGAGTCGGTTAGGCAGTAGAGGAGCCCCCGCGCCGCTCTGCCATGAACTGGTCGAACTCGGCCTTGTCCTTGGCGTGGCGCAGGCGCTGCAAGAAGGCCTGGAACTCGTCGACCTCCTCCTCGAGCCGCCGCAAGGTCTCCTCACGATACTCGTCAAAGGCGCGGTTGCCGGTCGACCTGAGCGGGCTTACGCCTCGCCGCCACCGCATCACCTCACGCCCAAACTCGCTGTCTTTCCATTCGCGTTTCCAAGCTCCGCATCCCATGCGTCCACTCCAGATCAGATAGGCCAAAACGCCAAGGCCGATGGGCCACCAGAGGATGAAGCCGACGATCATGGCTGTGATCCACGCCGGCTTTCCATACTCGTCTAAGGTCGCAACCACGTGCATCGAGGGTCCTTCCTTTAGTGTGAATGTAATTCACATTTACATAGATGCCCCCGCCCCGTCCAGAGTCAAGGGGACGAGACAAAATGTGATCGGGAGCATGCGTTTTGCCCCACGCCAGCTCCCACAAAAAAATCTTAATCTTCGGCAGGCTAGCCTCATCCCGGGAATGAGGACTGCGCAACGGGGGCGTTCGTTGAGCTTTTTAAGCCACAGGCTTGCGGCTTCAGCCGCGTTAATGACGCTCGCACTGAGCTTCTGCGCAAGCAGCGCGTCCGCAGGCTCCCTTAAGGATGCAAAGCCCAACGACCGCGTGGCAACTGCGCACGCCATGCCGATTCAGGGCATCGATGTCTCCTATTGGCAAGGCGACATCGATTGGGAGAAGGTCCACGACGCGGGCGTGAACTTCACCTACATCAAGGCGACCGAGGGCGGCGACCGGATCGATCCGAAATTCCTCGAGAATTGGGAAGGTGCGAAGCGCGCCGGCATAGCGCGCGGCGCTTACCATTTCATCTACTGGTGCCGTCCCGCCAATGAGCAGGCGCTATGGTTCATGCTGAACGTTCCGGCCGATCCCGATGCGCTGCCGCCGGTGCTCGACGTCGAATGGAACAGCCATTCGAAGACCTGCCCCGGGAAGGTCGATCGCGAGACCGCGCTCGCCAAGATAAAAGTCCTGCTCGACGCCATGCAGGCTTACACGGGCAAGCGGCCGATCATCTACACCGACCCAGTGTTCCACCGCGAGGTGCTGCAAGGCGAATTTCCCGATTATCATTTCTGGCTGCGCTCGGTAGCGGCAGAGCCCGACGCGATTTACGGGCCACGCTCCTGGGCGTTCTGGCAGTTCACCACGACAGGCAAAGTTCCAGGCGTTGCAGGCAAAGTCGACCGCAACAGCTTCAACGGCACGCAGCAAGACTGGCAGAGCGTGCTGAAATGGCTGCAAGCAGGACAATAGTGATGACACGCGCCAGAGCGCGTCGAACTCAGGATGATCTTCGAGCGGCCCCGCCGGTCAGGATACCGAGACCCTTAAGGTAGACGAGCATCGCACTTTCGAGAATCTCTTCAGGCTTCATGGGCACTTTGTGCGCCTGCAGGTCGCCTTGCGCGAACAGCGTGGCGACGCCATGCGAAATCGCCCAGATATGCAGGCTCATCAATTTGAGCGGCGGGCGTTCGGATTCCGGGAGCTGGCGGCAGAGCGCCGCCGCTGCGTGCTGTAGCACGTCAAACGCGCGTTCGGCGGCGGGCAGCGTCTCGCTGTCTCCACCGGGCAGCACGCCGGTCTCGAACATCACCGTGTAGCTCGCTGGCTCGTCACGCGCGAAGGCGAGATAGGCTTTGCCAAGATTGTCGAAGGCCGAGAGCGGCGTTGGCACGCCGTTGTTCCAAGCCATGTCGAGCCGTGCTGCGAAACGCTCGAAGCCGTTCTTGGCGACCTCGGCGAGAAGCGCGTCGCGATCGCGGAAATGGCGGTAGGGCGCTGCAGGACTGACGCCGGCGAGCCGCGCGGCCTCGGTCAGGCTGAAGCCGAAGGCGCCATGCTCCTCGATCAGCTTGCGAGCGGCCTCGAGCAGCACCTCCTTGAGGTTGCCGTGGTGGTAGGAGCGGGGCCGGCGCCAGCCGCGATCTCCGGGATTCATGTAAAGGGCTTTTACATGAAGCCGCGCAGAAGTGCCAAGCGCTTACGGGTTAACCTCGCGGCATAGCGTCGCCGTGATAGTTTCGCCTCATCATTGGCCCGCGGGCATGCAGAGTCGGGAGCGGGCCGGGGAGACGGAGCCTTGATGAACAAGCGCGAGGCCTTCGAGCCGGCAGCCGCGCGGAAGCAAGATTGGCGAGTGCTCCTCGCCCACCCTTGGGCCGGCCATTGCGGGGATGGGAGGCGTCATCCTCGCCGATATTTTCCAGCAGACGCTCTTCTCCAACCTCAACAACTATCCACTCACCGTTCTTTTGTTTGTCTGGCTGTTCGGCACGATGATGTGGTGCGCCTTCAGCGTGGTGCGCCACGCCGAGGCCGTCGCCGAACGGCTTGGCGAGCCTTACGGCACGCTCGTGCTCACGCTCTCGGTAATCATCATTGAGGTGGCGCTGCTCGCCTCGATCATGCTGCATGGCGAGAACAACCCGACGCTCGCTCGCGACGCGATGTTAGCCACGCTGATGATCGTGCTGAACGCCATGGTGGGCACGGCGCTCCTCATGGGCGCGCTGCGCTATTGGGAGCAGGAATATAACGCCGGTGCACGCGCCTTCCTGGTGGTGATTGCTTCGCTTGCGGTCTTCGCGCTCATAATTCCGAACTATACCAAGACCGAGCCCGACCCGAGTCAGGCGCCGATGAAGGCAGTGTTGTTCGCCTCCATCACCATCCTGTTTTATGTCGTGTTCGTCATCATTCAGACGGTGCGGCACAGGGCGTTCTTTGCCGAACCTTCGCATAGCGGCCGGACAGAGCGTGAGCATGACGCGCTGCATGGCGGCGGTGGGAGCTCGCTCGCCTTTCACGTGGCGATGCTCCTGCTAACCCTCCTTCCGATCGTGCTCCTCGCGCAGTTCCTCGCCATCATCGTCGATTTCGGTATCGAGGATCTCGGGCTTCCGGCACCGCTTGGCGGCATCTTGATTGCCGTCTTGGTGCTATCGCCAGAGGGACTAACCGCATTTCACGCGGCGCTGGTCAATCATTTGCAGCGCGCGGTGAATGTGTGCCTAGGCTCGGCGCTCGCCACGATAGGGCTCACCATCCCGGCCGTGCTGACCATCGGCCTCATTCATCTCGGGCTCGACGAGGTTCAGACCGTTCTCCTCATCCTTACCCTCTTTGTCAGCGGGCTCACCTTCGGCGGCGTGCGCACCAACGTGCTGCAGGGCACGGTCCACATCTTGCTATTCATCGTCTATGTGGCGCTGATCTTCAGCCCGTGAGGCTTCAGTCTTTGTGGCGCACCGGATCGTGACCGTAGGTATTGCGCTCGCGGATCCTGCCGTCGCGGCCGTGGAGCAACGCCTCGGAGCGCTCTTTCCGCGCGATTGACTTTGCCTTCTCCCAGGCCTCGCTCTGGGTCTTGAACACGGCAAAAGGTTCTGCGGCGCCCTCCTCCTTCACCGCCCATCGATCGCCAAGGCTGACCACGTGCTGGTTCTTGCCCATGGCCTCGAATCCCCGCCAGAACTTGCACCTTAACTATAGTTGAGCCCGGCCCGCTACAGAAGCTAAGCCAAGCGTTTGGCGCTGTGCTACATGGAGCCTTGACCGCACACACGTGCTTCTCTCGCCGCCTCGAATGGACGCCCGCCTAACCCAAAAAGAGCCGCTCAGGATCGGCTGGCGCGAATGGGTGAGCCTGCCTGATCTCCGGGTTGCCGCCATCAAGGCCAAGATCGACACCGGCGCCCGCACCAGCGCGCTTCATGCCTACCGCATCGAGCCCTTCCGCCGCGCGGGAGCACTCTGGCTTCGCTTCGAGCTGCACCCGATGCAGCGGAGCGAAGCAACCAAGGTCGCTTGCGAAGCCCGCGCCATCGACGAGCGCACGGTACGGAACTCGGGCGGAGGCATCGAGCGCCGCTACGTCATCAAGACCTTGCTCAAACTCGGCGAACGCTCGTGGCCGATTGAGCTTGCGCTCGCCAATCGCGACCAGATGGGTTTCCGCATGCTGCTCGGTCGCACCGCGCTACAAGGTCGCGCGGTGATTGAGCCCGGCCGCTCCTATCTTCTCGGTACGCGTCCGGCTAGACCTCGGCTCCGGCGCTTCCCCTCCCTGAAGCCGAGCAAGCTGCTGCGCTAAACGATACCGAGAGAATTCCATGAAGATCGCGTTGCTTGCGCGCAATCCGCACCTCTACAGCCATCGCCGCATCGTCGAGGCTGCGCGTGCACGCGGGCACGACATCGAGATCATCAATACGCTGCGTGTGTCGATCAATATCACCTCGCGCCGGCCGGCTCTCTATTACCGCAAGCGGCGGCTCGACGATTTCGACGCGGTGATCCCGCGCATCGGTGCTTCAGTGACCTTCTACGGTCTTGCCGTGCTTCGGCAGTTCGAGGTAATGGGGGTGTACCCCTTGAACGAATCGGTTGCCATCGGCCGCTCGCGCGACAAGCTCCGCTGCCTTCAGCTGCTCGCCCGGCGCGGCATCGGACTCCCGGTTACGGCCTTCACCCACGACCCACGGCAAGCCGAGGATATCATCGATCTTGTCGGCGGCCCTCCGGTCGTCATCAAGCTGCTGGAAGGCACCCAAGGCATCGGCGTGGTGCTCGGCGAGACGGCGAAATCGGCGAAGTCGGTGATCGAGGCCTTTCAGGGCGTTAACGTCAACATCCTGGTGCAGCAGTTCATCAAGGAGGCCGACTCGACCGATATCCGCGCGCTGGTGATCGGCGACAGAGTGGTCGCCTCGATGAAGCGGCAAGGCCCCCCCGGCGAATTCCGCTCGAACCTGCATCGCGGCGGCTCGGGCGAGAAGGTGCGCGTCACCCCGCAAGAGCGGAGCGCGGCAGTGAGGGCTGCGCGCACGCTCGGCCTCAATGTTTGCGGCGTCGATATGCTGCGCTCCAAAAACGGCCCGCTCGTGCTCGAGGTTAATTCATCGCCGGGCATCGAGGGACTTGAGAAGGCCACTGGGATCGACGTGGCGGCTCCCATGATCGAGTTCCTCGAGCGCCACGCGGCCCCGCATAACACACGCACCAAGGGGAAGGGTTAGCGTATGCCCGGTGCGCCTCGACAGCAGGCGGCGCAGGAGAAGACGCTCGACTGCCCGATGATCTCGCAAGCGGTCCCCACCTCGCTCACGAAGTAGCGCCGGCCCTACAAGCCGTTAGCCTTGTGGGCCTCAGCCATGTGCTTCATGCATCCAGCGGTATCGCCATTCCCCATGGCCGCCTTCGATTGATCGAGGGCTGCCGTCGCTTCCTTCTGCTTAGTTGTGTCAGTCATCTGCGCGATCATCTGATCCATTTGCTTCATATGGGCGTCGTTGCAGAGATCGGCGGCATAGGCTGGGCAGGCGAGCATGGTGGCCACGATGGCCACTGCGAGTGACGCTTTGGACATGCTTCCTCCTTCGCGGGTTCGACCTGATCAGGCCGAAGCTGAAACGGGCGAAGGGACGACTGGGACTCCGGCTTGTAGCAAAAATATTTTCCCAGTTTGACCAGGAAGGACCGCCAAACCCTGGTTTTCAACCGCGACCTTTGCGCGGTTGACGCACAAAGGCGTAAGCGCCTCTATGCGGCAGCTAGGGCCGACGAACGTCAAAGATCATGCGTCCCGCAATCACGATGGCCGTGCTTACGTTTGCCACATGCTGGCTCAAGGGTGCTTCGGCTGAGGATCAAAGCCTGCTCAAGCAGTGCTGGACGCCTCAGGCTTTGGCTGGCACCGAGCAGGAGGTGAGATCGAGCCGGCCCCACTTCCATCTCGACATCCCAGCGCTCAAGCAGGAGTCACTTTCCCCCGCCACGCCGGTGCCACAAGAACTGCGCGGCTCGATTAGGGGCGTCGAGCTTCCGCCCGGCGAGAAGCTCATCGCGCTCACCTTCGATCTCTGCGAGACCGACGGCGACGTCGCCGGCTATGACGGGCGGATCGTCGACCTTCTCCGCGCCCAAGGCGTGAAGGCCACGTTCTTCGCCGGCGGCAAATGGATGGAGACCCACAAAGAGCGCGCCCAGCAGTTGATTGCCGACCCCAATTTCGAAGTCGGCAGTCATGGATTGCGCCATCTCGACCTTTCCCATGTGAGCGGCCAAACCCTAGATGACGAGATCGGGCTGACTGAGGCGGCCTATGCCGACACGCGGAAGAGCCTGCTCACCAAGCAATGCGCCGCGAGCATTCAAACTGAGAGCCCCATCCCTGGCCACATGAGCCTGATGCGCTTCCCTTATGGCCGTTGCGATGCGAAGTCGCTTGCGGCCGTTGCCGATGCAGGGCTGCTCGCCATCCAGTGGGACTTGGTTACCGGCGACCCCGATCCGCATCGCTCGGCCAGGGCGATTGGCGACACGATCCTGACCAAGGTGCACCCCGGAGCCATTATCGTTGCCCACGCCAATGGACGTGGCTGGCACACAGCAGATGCCCTCGCGCTTGCCATCCCCAAGCTCAAGGAAGAGGGCTATACCTTCGTCACGGTGAGCGAACTGCTCAAGGCAGGGAAGCCAGTGATTACGGCGAGCTGTTACTTGAACAGGCCAGGCGACAATACGCGCATCGCTCACGCTGCCAAACGCGACGGCGCACCCGATGCCCTCTCAATTTTCGAATATCCCTATTAACCTCGGCCGCGCTTGTCTTGTGGCGCTCGATCCTAGCCGCTCAGACAAACTCGCTGCCGCCATCGTGGCGATACCGCCCTGGTTAGTGATGAGCTATCCCGCCGAGGCAATGGCTCGGTTTCTCGCCACGGCTGACGGCGGCGCCTCCCGCTATGCCGTTGAGGTCGGAGGCGAGCAGGCCGGCGCAGTGTCGGTCCGTTCGCCTTGGCTCAAAGGCCCTTATCTCGAACTCCTTGCACTCTTGCCGAAGGCTCAAGGCCAAGGTATCGGCGCGAACATTCTCGCCTGGTTCGAGCAGGAGGCGCTTAAGGCGGGGGCGCGCAATTTGTGGGTCTGCGCTTCATCCTTCAACATGCGTGCCTTGCGCTTTTATGAGCGCCACGGTTTCGAGCAGGCTGCGACTTTGCCTGGGCTCGTCGCCGACGGCTATGACGAAATCCTGCTGCGTAAGTTCCCGCTCGGCGGCAACAGCGATCGGCCGTAAACGCCCGCTATTTCGCTTGTGAGGCCGTGCCGCTGCCAGCCGCGGGCGCTTCAGCCTTGTCGCCCGATTTGGAGTCAGATGGCTCTTCGGGCTGAGCTCCAGCTTCGGTGCCCTCGTCTTCCTGGGCGCTCGGCGCGGAATCGACGAACAGCGTTCCGTCTTCGATCGAGGCCGACTCGTCGCCCTTCATCTCGTATTGCTCGCCGCTGTCGAGCCCTACCGTGCAGCCCTGGTCGCACGGCGCGTCAACCTGGGCCTGCGGCTCGATGGTGAGTTCCTTGCTGTCGCCGTTGACGGTCACGGTGATGGTGTGAGAGTCGGAATCGGTATTGGAGATGGTCAGCGCCTGCGCGGGAAGCGCGAACAGCGTACCGGCGACGCCCAGGCTCAAAAGACTGACGGTCCTCATCCTTGAGTTCCCCTAGAAGACAGCGAACATTCAGCCAGCGGGCCCCCGCCCGCGTCTCATGCTTCGGCGCCGGGCGTAGCCCATTACAACGCCCGCATTGTGTTGCGGCGACGGCCAAACTGTGCCGCCTCGGCATAGGGCGTCCGCAAAGCGCCGGTCCCTGCGATTCCGGCTTTTACCATTTTCGCGGGGTCCTGAAAAATCGCCTTCGAGGCGGCGAACCGGGATCTATGAGGCGGCGTTTATCGGCTCGCACTGCAGGCAAAAGAGTTTGTGCAGTGCGAAAGGGGACAAAGGAGCTTCCAATGGAACTCACGGCTTCTGTGACTGCCATCATGGCGATCCTTTCGTTTGGGTTTCTTGCCGCCATCATTCTGGGGATGATCTAAGGTTCTACTCTGCCGCGTTGGCCATGAGCTTAGGGTCGTAGTTGAGGATTGGGCCAAGCCAGCGCTCGGCCTCTTCGATGCTCCAACCTTTCCGGCCTGCATAGTCGGCGACCTGATCGCGCCCGATCTTGCCCACGCCGAAATAGCGGCTCTCCGGATGCGAGAAATAAAGGCCTGAGACTGCAGCAGCGGGCCACATCGCGTAGCTTTCCGTGAGCTTCACTCCAGCCGCTTTCTCGGCATTGAGCAATGTGAACAAGGTGCCTTTCTCGGTGTGATCGGGCTGGGCGGGATAGCCCGGCGCGGGCCGGATGCCGGCATAGTCTTCGGCAATGAGTTGCTCGTTCGAGAGCTTCTCGTCCGGCGCATAGGCCCAAAGCTCGCGCCGCACCTTCTCGTGCAAAGCCTCGGCGAAGGCTTCGGCGAGACGGTCGGCGAGCGCCTTGATCATGATCTTGGAGTAATCGTCATTGGCGCGCTCGAACCGCAGCGCCACGTCCTCCTCGCCGATGCCCGCGGTCACCGTGAAGCCGCCGACATAGTCGGCTACGCCCGTCTCTTTTGGCGCCACGAAATCCGCAAGCGCGAGATTGGCCCGAGAACTATCGCGCGCCATTTGCTGGCGCAGCGTGTGGAGCACGGCGAGACGCTTGCTGCGCGTGTCGTCGGTATAAAGCTCGATATCGTCGCCGACGCTGTTGGCAGGCCAGAAGCCGACCACGCCGTTTGCCGTGAGCCACTTCTCCTCGATGAGTTGCTTCAACATGGCGCGCGCATCCTCATACAGGTTGCGCGCGGCCTCGCCATATTTGTCGTCCTCGAGGATGCGCGGGAATGTTCCCTTCAATTCCCAGGCGTGCAAGAACGGCGTCCAGTCGATGTAGCGCGAAAGCTCGGCGAGGTCGTAAGCCTTGAAGGCCCGCGTACCGAGAAAGGTCGGCTTGGGCGGCGTGTAGCCCGCCCAATCGAGGCTGAGTCTATTGGCGCGAGCCTCGGCAATCGAGGTGCGGACCTTCTCGGCCTGACCGCGGACATAGGACTCTGCCATGCGAGCGTAGTCCTCGCGTACTTTGGCGATCGCCCTAGGCCGCTCCTCAGGCGACATCAAGCTCGACACCACGCCGACAGCGCGGGAGGCGTCCGTGACGTAGATCGCCTGACTCTTGTGGTAGTTGGGGCTGATCTTGACGGCGGTATGCACCCGGCTCGTCGTTGCGCCGCCAATGAGCAGCGGCAGGTCGAAGCCCTCGCGCTCCATCTCGGCCGCGACATGACACATCTCATCGAGCGACGGCGTGATCAGCCCTGACAGGCCGACGATGTCGACCTTCCGTTCGCGCGCGGTGTCGAGGATCTTCTGTGCCGGCACCATCACGCCGAGGTCGATGACCTCGTAATTGTTACACTGGAGCACGACGCCAACGATGTTCTTGCCGATGTCGTGCACGTCGCCTTTCACGGTGGCGAGCAGGATCTTGCCGGCCGACGGCTGATCGGCGAGGCCGAGATCCTTCTTCTCCTGTTCCATGAACGGCATGAGATAGGCGACCGCCTGCTTCATCACCCGTGCCGACTTTACCACCTGCGGCAGGAACATCTTGCCGGAGCCGAACAGGTCGCCGACCACGTTCATGCCGGCCATTAAAGGGCCTTCGATGACGTGGAGCGGGCGCTCGGCCTTTTCGCGCGCCTCTTCGGTGTCATCCTCAATGTAATTGCCGATGCCGTGCACTAGCGCGTGTACCAGCCGCTCCTCGACGGGTTTCTCACGCCAGGAGAGATCGACCTCTTTCTTTTGGGCGCCTTCGCCTTTGAAGCGCTCGGCAGCCTCGAGCAGTCGGTCGGTGGCGTCAGGTCGGCGATTGAGGATGACGTCCTCGACCAGATCGCGGAGCTCAGGATCGATATCATCGTAGAGTGCGAGCTGGCCGGCATTGACGATGCCCATATCCATGCCGGCCTGGATCGCGTGATAGAGGAACACCGAGTGCATCGCCTCGCGCACGCGCTCGTTGCCGCGGAAGGCGAAGGACAGATTCGACACGCCGCCCGAGACATGCACGTAAGGAAGCTCGGCCTTGATGCGGTGCGTGGCTTCGATATAGGCGCTCGCATAGTCGTTATGCTCTTCGATTCCGGTGGCCACCGCGAAGATATTGGGATCGAAGATAATGTCCTCAGGCGGGAAACCGACCTTCTCGGTGAGCAACTTGTAGGCGCGCTGGCAGATGGCGAACTTGCGCTCGGCGGTCTCGGCCTGGCCTTTCTCGTCGAAGGCCATGACCACGACTGCGGCGCCGTAGCGGCGCACCTTGCGCGCATGATCGAGGAACGGCCCTTCGCCTTCCTTCAGGCTGATCGAATTCACCACCGACTTGCCTTGCACGCATTTCAAGCCCGCCTCGATCACCGACCATTTCGACGAGTCGATCATGATCGGCACGCGCGAGATGTCGGGCTCCGCGGCAAGAAGGTTGAGGAACGTGGTCATGGCCTTCTCTGAATCGAGCATGCCCTCGTCCATGTTGACGTCGAGCATATTGGCGCCGTTCTCGACCTGCTGGCGCGCGACTTCGAGCGCGGCAGCATAGTCATTCGCCTCGATCAACTTGCGGAAGCGCGCGGAGCCGGTGACGTTGGTCCGCTCGCCAACCATGACGAAATTCTGCGCGCCGTTTGTCATTCTGAGTTGGGCCTACCCGTGGACGAAGGGCTCGAGGCCGGAGAGACGCATCTTGTGGGCGACATGCGGCACCTGGCGGGGCTTGTACTTGGAAACCGCGGCGGCGATGGCGCGAATGTGGTCAGGCGTCGTGCCGCAACAGCCGCCGACAATGTTGACGAGCCCGTCCTTGGCCCACTGTTCGAGCGTGGCGGCCATGTGCGTGGGGCTCTCGTCATACTCGCCCATCTCATTGGGAAGCCCTGCATTCGGATAAACGCTGACAAGTGTATCGGCCGCGGCCGCGATGTCGGCAACCGAAGGCCTGAGCTGCTCGGCACCGAAAGCACAGTTGAGCCCGACCGAGAAGGGCTTCAGATGTTGCATCGAATACCAGAAGGCCTCGGGCGTTTGGCCTGAGAGATTGCGTCCCGAGAGATCGGTGATGGTACCTGACACCATGACCGGCAACTCGACGCCCAGCTCCTCGAACACCTGCTCGACGGCAAAGCCCGCGGCCTTGGCGTTGAGCGTGTCGAACACCGTCTCGATCAGGATGGTGTCGACACCGCCCTCGATCAACCCGCGCGCCTGGGTGGTATAGGCGTCGACCAGAGCATCGAAGCTCACATTGCGGAAGCCTGGATTGTTCACATCGGGAGAGATCGAGGCGGTGCGGTTGGTCGGGCCGATGGCACCCGCGACGAAGCGCGGCTTGTCTGGCGTCTTCTTGCTCCAAGCGTCGGCCGCCTCGCGCGCGAGCTTCGCCGCGGCCACATTCATCTCATAAGCGATGTCGGCAAGGCCGTAGTCCGATTGCGAGATTGCTTGCGCGTTGAAGGTGTTGGTCTCGATGATGTCGGCACCGGCTTCGAGATAGGCATTGTGGATTTCGCTGATGATCTTGGGCTGCGTGAGTACAAGGAGGTCGTTGTTGCCCTTGAGATCGCGCGGGAAGTCCTTGAAGCGCTCGCCTCTGTAGCCCTTCTCGTCCAACTTGTAGCGCTGGATCATAGTGCCCATGGCACCGTCGAGGATGAGGATGCGCTCCTTGGCCTCGCGCTTCAGCGCTTCGATACGCTCGTCTCTGGTCATGACGCTGCCTTTGCTTCGGTGAAGGCCTTAGCCGGGCGGAGACCCAACAGGTGGCAGATGGCATAGACCAAGTCCGCACGATTCAGCGTGTAGAAATGAAACTCGGTGATGCCCCGGTCGACTAGGCCGAGCACCTGCTCGGCGGCAACGGCGGCAGCAACCAAATGGCGCGTCTCCTGATCTTCGTCCAAGCCCTCGAATCTATGCCCGATCCACTCCGGCACGCTCGCACCCGATTTCGCGGCAAATCCGGCTACCTGCTTGAAATTATGGATGGGAATGAGCCCCGGCACGATGGGAACCGTGATGCCACGCGCACGCGCGCGATCGATGAAACGAAAGTAGACATCGTTGTCGAAGAAAAACTGGGTGATGGCGGTGGTGGCGCCTGCATCGATCTTCGCCTTCAACATGTCGATATCGGCCTCAACGCTGGGCGACTCAGGATGCTTCTCCGGATAGCAGGCGACCGAGATTTCGAAGGGCGCGATCTTCTTTATCCCTGCGGTGAGGTCGGCGGCGTTGACGTAGCCGCCCGGCGTTGGCTGGTAGCAATCGCCGATACCGCCGGGCGGATCGCCGCGCAGCGCCACGATGTGGCGCACACCTAAGTCCCAATAGTCGCGGATGACCTCATCTAGCTCGGGCTTGGTCGCCGCGACGCAGGTAAGATGCGCCGCTGGTTTCAGCGTGGTCTCGCGCAAGATGCGCGCAACGGTCGCGTGTGTGCGCTCTCGCGTCGAGCCGCCTGCGCCATAGGTCACGGAGACATAGTTCGGACGAAGCGGTTCGAGCCGACGGATCGAGCGCCATAATGTCTCTTCCATCGCTGCCGTCTTCGGCGGGAAGAACTCGAACGATACGTCGATCGCGCCGCGGCCAAGAAAGCGGCTCTTATGTTCGGTGGATGCAAGCATCACGCGACGACCTCCACTTTGGTACCAACTTTCTTCTTCTTTGCCGCGACAGGTTTCAGGCCAAGCCAGAGCGACACGGTGAGTTTGCCCTGAGCGGGCTCGGGTGCGAGCTCGCTGAAGCGGTCCAGCGTCAGCCCCGCGCCTTCGAACAAGCGGCCAAGCTGATCGCGGGCAAAGCCGAGCCGCCTATGTGCAGACTGCTCGCGCAGGAACTCGAGCTCATGCGGGGCGAAGTCGACCACGAGCAGTTTGCCGCCGGGCTTGAGCAGCCGGGCGGCTTCTGCGATCGCGGCCGAAGGATCGTCGAGGAAATGCAGAACCTGGTGCAGCACGACGGCGTCGGCTGCGCCATCGGGCAAGGGCACATTGTAAAGATCCCCGTGGCGGACTTGCGCATGGTGCAGTCCCGCCCGCTCGAGCTTCATGCGCGCGTAGGCCAGCATGGCGTGATTGAGATCGAAGCCGAGCGCTCGTGAGGCACGGGTACCGAACAGCTCGAGGATGCGGCCGGTGCCGGTGCCGAGGTCGATCAGAAGATCGAATGGCCCCTGCCCGAGCGCTTCATCCATGGCCGCCTCGACTTGACTCTCGGCGACATGGAGCGCGCGAATGTTGTCCCATTCGCTCGCATGCGCCTTGAAATAAGCCTGCGCCGTCTCTGCGCGTGCCTTCTGCACAGCTGCCGCACGGGCGCGGTCGCGGGCAAGGGTGAGGTCGCTCTGATCAAGGCTTGCGACGATGGCGGTCGCCAGCGCGGCTTCAGCGCCGCTATCAGCGAGCCGGAAGAATACCCACGAGCCCTCGCGGAAGCGCCTGATGAGTCCAGCCTCGGCCATGAGCTTCAAATGCCGGCTGATGCGCGGCTGGCTCTGGCCAAGGATCTGAGTTAGGTCCTTGACGTTCAGCTCGCCATTCGCAAGCAGCGCGAGGATGCGAAGCCGCGTAGCCTCGCCGGCAGCGCGCAGGGCTGCAAGGCTTTGCGCGCGCGACAGGCCGGGCGAGGCACTGCGAGCACCCTGGCCATCCGACATAAAGATATGTTTATATCTTCTCCGCAGGGAGTTCAAGACCCGGCGAACTGGGTTTTTAAGCCCGGGCGAATTTCTTGTATTTGATGCGCTTCGGCAGCACGGCGTCCTCGCCCAGCCGCCGCTTCTTGTCCTCCTCATAATCGGCAAAATTGCCCTCGAACCACTCCACGTGGCTCTCGCCCTCGAAGGACAGGATGTGGGTGGCGATGCGGTCGAGGAAGAAGCGGTCGTGGCTGATGATGACCGCACAGCCCGGGAAATCCTCGAGCGCGGCTTCCAGAGAGGATAGCGTCTCGACGTCGAGATCGTTGGTCGGCTCGTCGAGCAGAAGGAGGTTGGCGCCTGACTTCAGCACCTTCGCGAGATGCACCCGGTTCCGCTCGCCGCCGGAGAGCTGACCGACCTCCTTCTGTTGGTCCGGGCCTTTGAAATTGAACCAGCCGACATAGGCGCGCGACTGCACTTCGCGATTGCCAAGCTTGATCACATCATTGCCGCCGGAGATCTCCTCGAACACCGTCTTCTTGCCATCGAGCGCGTCGCGCGACTGATCGACGTAGCCGAGCTTGACTGTCTCGCCGATGCGGATCGAACCGTCGTCGGGCCTGTCTTGGCCCACGATCATGCGGAACAGCGTGGTCTTGCCGGCCCCGTTAGGCCCAATCACGCCGACAATTCCTCCGGGCGGCAACTTGAAGGAGAGATTGTCGATCAGAAGCCGCTCGCCGAAGCCTTTTTCGAGGTGCTCGGCGTCGATGACGACATCGCCGAGCCGCGGTCCCGGCGGGATGGTGATCTGCGCCTTGCTCATCCGGTCCTTGCCGGCCTCTGCCAGAAGCTCTTCATAGGCGCGGATGCGCGCCTTCGACTTGGCCTGACGCGCCTTGGGGCTGGCCCTGATCCAGTCGAGCTCGCGCGTCAGCGTCCGCTCGCGCGCCTCGTCCTGCTTGCCCTCGACATCGAGCCGTTTAACCTTCTGCTCAAGCCAAGACGAGTAGCTGCCTTTGTAGGGAATGCCGGCACCTCGATCGAGCTCGAGGGTCCATTCGGTGATGTTGTCGAGGAAGTACCTGTCGTGCGTGACCATGATCACGGTGCCGGGATAATCGCGTAAGTGATGCTCGAGCCAGGCGACACTCTCGGCATCGAGATGGTTAGTTGGCTCGTCGAGCAGAAGGATGTCGGGCTTTGACAGCAGAAGCTTGCACAGCGCCACGCGCCGCCGCTCGCCGCCAGACAACGCCTTTACTTGTGCGTCGCCAGGAGGACAGCGCAGCGCATCCATGGCCTGCTCAACTTGCGCATCGAGGTCCCACAGGCCTTGCGCGTCGATCTCGTCCTGGAGCTTCGCCATTTCGTCGGCGGTCTCGTCCGAATAGTTTATGGCGAGGTCGTTATAGCGGTCGAGCTTCGCCTTCTTATCGGCCACGCCTTCCATGACGTTGCCGGTCACGTCCTTCGTTTCATTGAGCTTAGGCTCTTGCGGCAAATAGCCCACCGAGACGCCATCGGCAGCCCAGGCCTCGCCGAGAAACTCCTTCTCCTCCCCTGCCATGATGCGAAGCAGCGTCGATTTGCCGGCGCCGTTCACGCCCACCACGCCGATCTTTGCGCCCGGCAGGAAGGCGAGCGTCACGTCCTTCAAGACCTGCTTTCCGCCAGGATAGGTCTTGGACAACTTGTTCATGACATAGACGTATTGGGGCGTGGCCATCGGCGCTCGCGAAGCTCCTCGGATTCTATTCGCTGGAAGATTTGAGCCTGCTTCTAAACAATCGCGGCGCGCGACTCAACCGGTTGAGAACAGTTGCGGCAGGCGTTCTTTCAATTTGGCGGCAAGCGCGTCGAGCGGATTGTCGCGCAGAGGTTCGATCTCCGAGAGAGCGCGAGCGAAGGCGTCTGGCGTAAGCTCGGCGATCGGCAGGACGCGGCACCAGCCGTTCGCGATCATGAAGTCGCGATAGTCCTGCTCATCGTCGGTGAAGCGGTGAGCGCCGGGCGCCACGCCGACCACAGGCAGCCGGGCCGTAACGGCCTCCGAGATCATTGTGCTCGAATCTTCGGTGCAGACAATTACGTCCGCCTTGCCGAAGATCTCCGGCAGCGTGCCAGCACCCGCCGTGCGGTAATCGATGAAGCGGGCAATCACGCTGTCGTCTTTGGCAAGCGCGGCGATCTTGTCTGCGACCGAGGCAGACGTCCGCCGCGAAGTCGACACGAGCCACTTGGTCCCCCACGCGCGCGAGACCTCGGCAGCAAAGGTAAGGAGGCGATCCCATTCCTCCGCCTTGTAACGGAACGGGCCGGCATTGCCGCCTATGAGGAGGCCAGCGACGCGCGGATGAAGGCCGGGCCCATAGTGGGGAACGACCGCCGGGCGCCCGAGCTTATCGGGATCGACCGCCGAGGGCTTGAGCACCACGAGGTGCCGCGGGCTCGTTGCGTCGCGCTCGTAAGATGAAATGACGAGGCTGAAATTCTCGGGGCCAAGCCCACGCAGCAGAGCGCCGCAAAAGATGCTCGGAATACCAAGAAAGCGATTCACGCAGATGTTCGGCATCAGTGTCTCGCCGCCGGCAGAGACGACGAGATCGGCCTTGGGCAGAGCGTAGGCATCGATGCGATAGGACATGCGCAGCATGCGCGGGGGAAAGAAGGTTTTGGCGTTGATGCGCGCCCGCAACCAACGCGTTGGTACAATCCATTTGCGCTTCACCTCGACGCGGGTGACCTCGACCGGGCGAAGGCGTGCAATTGCCGCGATCACCCCTTGCGCTAGGTGATAGTGCCCGGGCCGTGTATCGGCGAGGAAAATGATTCTAAGCGGCGTCACGAGACGAGTGTCATGCTGTTGCGCGGACCCCATACGAAGCCCCGCCTCATAGCGCACACTTGCCGCAAGCTTCAAAGGCTCGTTTTTAGGCCGCTTGGCAAACCGGCCTCCTCCCCTCACAATCGGCAAGAGCAGAGGCAGCAAGGAGCAGGCCGGTGGTAGAGAAGCCGACCGATGCGGATTGGATCCTCAGGGCGATGGTCGCGGTGGCGGCGGCGGACGGCAGGCTCGACGCGCGCGAAGTCCGGCTAATCCAGGACGTCTATGAGGAACGGACCGGCCGCCCCATCGACGCAAGCGGCGTCGCCATGGCGGCTGAGGTCTACGCCAAGCGAGACATCCTGACCGAGCTCGCCGCCATTGCCGGCAGCATGAGCCGGGAGACCAAAGAGGAGATTATCCGCACAGCCTATCTGGTGCTCCTGGCCGATGGCCGCATCGCCGGAGAGGAGCGCAAGAAACTGAAAGACATCGCCATAGCGCTGAAGGTCCCGGAGATTCATTTTGGTGCGATCCTCGAGGACCTCGCCATTTCGCTGGAGGGGGGCAAGCGCTAGCGCATAGGCATGATCGTCTCTCACGCGCATAGATTCATTTTCCTCAAGACCAAGAAGACGGCTGGGACCAGCATCGAGCTCGCGCTCAGCGAGCTGTGCGGCCCTGACGACGTCATCTCCCCTCTGGCCGACGTTGATGAGGCGCAACGCGAGGGGAAGCGCGGCGCGCAGAACTGGCGGCTGCATGGCTGGTGGGGCAGTCCGCGCCCCCTATGGGAGCGGCGCTGGTTCAAATTCACCGCAGAGGATTATGGCTTCTACAATCATATGCCTGCGGCGGAGGCAAAGGCACTGCTCGACGACGACAAGGTCTGGCGGAGCTATTTCAAATTCGCGTTCGACCGCAATCCCTGGGACCGGCAAGTCTCCTGGTATCACCACCGCTATCGCCGCAGTGACAACCCGCCGTCCTTCGCCAAGTTCATGAAGTCAGACCGGCGCGCGCGCATCGACAATTACGACATCTATTCGATCGGCGGAGAGCTTGCCGTCGATTTCGTCGGCCACTTCGAGAGCCTCGAGCAGGACCTGAAGCATGCGCTCGATCAAGTCGGGCTGAAACTTGAGAAGCCCCTACCCCGCGCCAAGGCCACGTTCCGCAGGAGCTCAGCACCTTACCGCGACTATTATGACGGAGACACCCGCGCCATCGTCGGCGACTGGTATGCGCGGGAGATCGAGCTCCTCGACTATGCGTTCTGAAGCGGCGCCCCAGACATGATCGTCTCGCACGAGCATAAGTTCATCTTCCTCAAGACCAAGAAGACTGCGGGCACGGCGATCGAGGCCGCGCTGTCGGAGCTATGCGGCCCGCTCGATGTGATCACGCCCTATCGCGAGGAGAGCGAGCAGGACCGCAAAGGCCGCCCACCGCAGAACTACCGCATCGAGCATCCACTCAAGCCGAAGCGCCCGCTGTGGCGGAAGCTGCTCGGCAGGCCGGAGCGCTACTATCATCACAGCGTCGGCTTCTACGAGCATATGCCGGCGTGGCGCGTGCGCGACTATGTCGGCGAGGAGGCGTGGCGGAGCTATTTCAAGTTCGCCTTCGACCGCAATCCGTGGGACCGGCAGGTCTCCTGGTATCTCTACAAGACCAAGTCGAAGCGCGCGCGGCCGAGCTTCGAGCGCTTCATGCAGGACCGCCGCCGCGCCTTCGTCACCAACTATGCGCAATACACGATCGACGGCGCGCTCGCCGTCGATTTCGTCGGCCGCTACGAACGGTTGGAGGACGATCTCAACGCTGCGCTTGAGAAGGCTGGCCTCGCCGGCTGCGGCGTGAAGGTGCCGCACACCAACGTCACGCCCAACAAGGACTCAGAGCGCGACTACCGCAGCTACTACTCGCCCGACACGCGCGAGCTCGTCGCCGATTGGTACCAGCCTGAGATCAAGCTGCTGGGCTACGGGTTTTGAGCCCGGACAACAAAGATTAGAGTCTCTTCTTGGCGAAAGCTCTGCCCGAAGCAGACTTCAGGTAGGTCTCGAACGCAAAGGCCTGCTTCTCATGCGAGAACGCGACGTAAGTTTTGATTGTCCACGGTGCATATTTCGACGTGTGCGAAACCTCACCGGCATTGTGCTTCGCTAGGCGAGTGGGCAGGTCGGCGGTGATCCCGACATGGTACCGTTCGGGAGATTCCATGCTCCGAAGGATGTACACATAGGTCACGTCGATACCCTTCCTGGCTTGCCGAGCCGTAGCTCGCGGAAGCGATTGCCCGCCTTCGCCCTTCGGCCTTCGGCGCGGCAGCCTTCGCATCGCTTCGCGAGCGAAGGCTGGTGGGCCCGGGAGGGCTCGAACCTCCAACCAGACGGTTATGAGCCGTCGGCTCTAACCAGTTGAGCTACGGGCCCCAAGACGCTTCAGAAATCCCTTGTCGCATCAAGGGTGATTTCGCGCCTCCCAATTTCCGCCTCATAGCAGGATTCCTCTCCCCGCGAACAGATCGAAGCAGGGGGTCGCCTTGAGTGGCGATGCTTTCGGGCTGACGCATAGCTTAACGCCCAACTTGCGAGGGATCCCCATGACATCGACGGCGCGAAAGTACCTCTTTGCCACGCTTGCCTTTCTTGCCGCTGCCGCTCCGGCACTTGGTCAGGCCGCTCTTGCCGACGACAAGGAGCCGCCAAAGCGCACCATCACCATGTCCGGCAAGGGCACTGTCAAGTCAGCGCCGGACAAGGTCACGGTCAGCGCCGGCGTCGAGACCCAAGCGCCAACTGCGGCGGACGCGCTCGCAAGGAACACTGGCAAAATGAGCAAGGTGGTCGACGCGCTCAAGAGCGAGGGCATCGATCCCAAGGACATCCAGACCACCGATTTCTCGGTGAGCCCGCAATACGAGAATCGGGACGACGACAAAAAGCCGCCGCGCATTGTGGGCTATAGCGTCGACAACATGGTCTACGTGACCATGCACGATACGTCCAAGATCGGCGCGGTGCTCGACCAGCTCGTGCAGGCCGGCGCGAATTCGATCGGCGGCGTCTATTTCAGCTTCGACAAGCCCGAGGACCTCGAGAAGGAGGCGCGCAAGCTTGCCATCGCCGACGCCATCGCCAAGGCCACGCTCTATGCCGAGGCGACCGGCGCAGAGCTTGGGCCGGTGCAGACCATCAGCGAGCAGGGCGGCTACGTGCCCTATTATCCTGTTTCGCCCTCTCCCAAGATGGAATCCGCCGCCGCTCGCCCCGTCCCGATCGAAGCTGGGACCCAGAACACCAATATCGAGGTGCAGGTGACCTGGGAGCTGAAATAGCCGGTTGACGCAAATCAAGGCGAACCGGCCGGTTGTGCCATTAGTTTGTTTGGCATGGCAGCCATTCCCCAAGCTAGGCACGCGCGCGACCGCGCCATCATGGTCGCGCACCATCTCGAGGCGCGCGGCATCGCCGATCCGCTCGTGCTCGCCGCCATGGGCGAGGTGCCGCGCGAGGCGTTCGTCTCGGAGCCGCTGATGGAATTCGCCTACGAGGATTCGGCGCTGCCCATCGAGGCGGGGCAGACCATCTCGCAGCCTTACATCGTCGCCCGGATGATCGAGCTGCTCGAGCTTGCGCCCGGCGACAAGGTGCTCGAGGTCGGCGCGGGCTCAGGCTATGCCGCGGCGGTGATGGGCCACATCGCCGGCAAGGTCTACGCCATCGAGCGCCACCAGGAGCTCGCCGAGCTCGCCGGCACGCGCCTCAAGGCGCTCGGCTATGCCAATGTTGAGATCATCTGCGCCGACGGCACCAAGGGCTTGCCGGAACAGGCGCCATTCAACGCGATCCTCGTCTCGGCCGGCGGCCCTAAGGTGCCCGGGACGCTGAAACAGCAATTGGCGATCGGCGGCCGCCTCGTCATTCCGGTCGGGCGCGACATCCATCAGACGCTCCTCCTCGTGCACCGCATCGACAAGGACGAATTCGAGCAAGAGGACTATGGCGCCGTCACCTTCGTACCGCTGATCGGCACCGAAGGCTGGGTCGAAACGGAGCAGGCTAAGGCCACCAAGATCGACGCCGAGACCTCGGGCTTCGCCGACGGGATGCTCGTCCCCTCGCAGCGCGCGCGAGTCATTCGTACCAAGATCAGTAATCTCATTGCCGAGGCGGCAGAGCCGTTCGGCGATCTCGACGAGCTTGCGCGTTTTGCCGAGCGCTTCGCCGAGAAGCGGGTGGTTCTGCTCGGCGAGGCCACGCACGGCACGGCTGAGTTCTACGATGCGCGCGCGGCGATCACCGAGATGCTGGTCGCCAAGCACGGCTTCAATATCGTAGCGGTCGAGGCCGATTGGCCGGACGCGGCTATCTACGATGCCTATGTGCGCGGCCTGCCGCCGCCGAAAGTGCCTAAGCGAGCTTTCACCCGTTTCCCGACTTGGATGTGGCGCAATGACCAGGTCGCTGCCTTTCTGGATCGCCTCAGGGCGACCAATCAGCGGATCGTCGATCCTGAGCGGAAATGCGGTTTCTACGGCCTCGACGTCTATAGCCTCGGCGCCTCAATCGAGGCGGTGCTCA
>DASSLP010000009.1:0-2773 GCA_035689365.1 Methyloceanibacter sp. | reverse complement strand
AATAGCGGTGATGGTACCTCCAGCGAGGGCCGTAGCCATAGGAGTAGCGATTGTAATAGGGACCGTGACGGTAGTAGCCACCATAACCGTAGCGCGCGCCGACATAGACGCCGAACCCGGGGCCGCCCAACCCCAGCCGTGATAACGGGAGAGCTGTCCGGAATTTTTTCCCATGTGTGAGCGAAGTCCCATTTCGCGCCGCAACCTGGTCAAGGCCGCGTTGGCGCTCGCGGCATCGCCGTTTCTCCGCTACGTCCCGACCTACGCGGCCGATCACGCAGAAGTGAGCGAGATCGCGCCAGGCGTGTTCGTGCATAAGGGCCGCTACGAAATGCAGTCGCCTCAGAATCGGGGCGACATGGCCAATGCGTGCTTTGTCGTGGGAAACGAGTCGGTTGCGGTTATCGACACGCTCGGAAGCGCCGTGGCGGGGCGCGATCTCAGAGATGCGATCGGCGCGGTCACCAACAAGCCGATCCGCTACGTGATCAACACCCACATGCATCCTGACCACGTGTTCGGCAATGCGGCGTTCAAGGGGGACAATCCGGTCTATGTCGGCCATCACAAGCTTGCGCGCGGACTCTCCTCGCGCGCCGAGCGCTATCTCACCATCAACAAGCAGATGCTGGGCGACGAAGCATTCGAGGGTATCGAGATCATCCTGCCGACCTTAGCCGTCGATGGTAAGCAGACGCTCGACCTTGGCGGGCGGAGTCTCGTGCTGGAGACCCAACCGACCGCGCATACCGACAACGACATGACCATCACCGACACCGCGACGGACACTCTGTTCCTCGGCGATCTCTTGTTCTCGGTCCATGTGCCGACGCTCGACGGGTCGATCAAAGGCTGGCTCGCGCTGCTCGACGACTTGAGCCGCAAACAGGCGGCCCGCGTCGTGCCGGGGCATGGGCCTAAGGCGATGGAGCTACCTGGCGCGCTAGAGCCGGAGCAGCATTATCTCGCGGCGATTGCGAACGATGTGCGGCGACTGATCAAGGACGGCAAGACGCTCGAAGATGCGACCAAGGTCGCCGGCTTCTCCGAGCGCGACGCCTGGAAGCTGTTCGATCAATATCATGTCAGGAACGTCACCGCCGCCTTCGCAGAACTCGAATGGGAGTGATATGATACGGGAAGCGATCGAGATAAGGACGGCGTCATGCTTGCGCTGAAGAGCCTGGTTTACCGGGTAGGCGTTGCCGCTCTCGCGAGTGCAGCCTTTGTCTTGCTCGCTCCCGTCTCCGCCAATGCCGACGAGAATGTGTGGCCCCAGCTCAAGCAGCAGACGTTCGGCGATCGGACGATTCAAGCTGAGGACGGAGCGGTCGTCCTCGAAATTCCCGGAACCGCCGAGGATGCGTCGCTCGTGCCCTTGACCGTGCGTGTGCCGCCAGCGGTCACGCAGAAGCTCAAGTCTCTCACGCTGATTGTCGACAAGAACCCCGACCCGCTGGTTGCAGTGTTGAGTTTCGGGCCGGCAGCCGGTACCGGCGGCGAGCGTTCCTTCTCGACCCGCGTGCGGATCGATTCTTTCTCTCACGTGCGCGCGATCCTCGAGATGGAGGACGGCACACTTCACATGGCGACTAAATTCGTTGCGGCGGCAGGCGGCTGCGGGGCGATGCAGGCGAAGGATCCGGACGCAGAGACCGTCGATCTCGGCAAGATGATCGTCAAGACTTTCCCGCCCACGCTCGACTCAAGCCCGATCTGGTCGGGCCTGGTCATGATCAAGCATCCGAACTCGAACGGCATGCAGCTCAACGTCAACACGGCCGACATCATTCCTGCCCGCTTCGTCAAGGACGTGACGGTGAAGCGCGGCGGCGAGCTCGTGTTTCAGATGCAGAGCACCTTCTCGATCTCGACCAATCCGAATTTCCGCTTCACCTTCGGGCGGGGCGCGGATAACAGCCTCGATGTCGCGATCAAGGATACCGACGGGGCGGTGTTTACCGCGCAGTCAGCGCCGAGCGGCTCTTAGGGGCTCCGCGAGCCTACCGCTGCTTGCTTGAATAGTAGACCTGCGCCTTAAGCAGGAACTCGTCAGGCTTCTTTAGGAATAGCTCGCGCGCCGTCTCGTTGCCAAAGCAATAGGTCTTGCCGTTATAAACGGTGTTCACTGAGCAGTCGGTCTTGATGTCCTTGCCGAGCGCAAGCCCCATCACGCATTCGCCGCCGAACTCCCCTCCCGCCGCTAGGGCAGCGGGCCCACCCGCGGCGAGCAGCGCGATGCTAACAACGGCGTGGCGAAACGAAGCCCTCATCCTGCCTTCATTGACCTGAGAATTTGGTGGGCGCACAAGGACTCGAACCTTGGACCCGCTGATTAAGAGTTTCCAATCGGGCCGTTTCTCCTGGTTCCCCAGGTAGCTGAAATTGCGGATTTGCTGGATTTTTCATTTCTCGTGTTTCCGGTTTGTTCTTGCCGTTTCCGTTAATCGTGCTTCTATGTGCTTACTAGACGGATCCAATGGCAAGCACTCGTATCACCAAACGGGTCGTAGATGCGGCCCAACCTAGCTCGACGGACATTTACCTTTGGGATGCTGATCTCTCTGGGTTCGGCCTCAAGATCACACCGGCAGGACGGAAAGTCTATCTGATCCAGTACCGGCTCGGCGGCCGCAGGGGTCGCACGCGCCGCATCACTATCGGCCACCACGGAGAACTGACGCCCATCACTGCTCGCATGGAAGCTAAACGCTTACTCGGTGAAGTTGCCCTCGGGCGCGATCCCGCAAGCGACCGTGACAAGGCGAGGGCC
>DASSLP010000008.1:0-9154 GCA_035689365.1 Methyloceanibacter sp. | reverse complement strand
ACGATGACGTCGCCGGGCTTGAGGTCCTTCTTGGCCGCGGGGCCATCCTCGGTCACCTTGGTGATCATGGCGCCCTTTGCCTCGGGCATGTTGATCGACTCGGCGATGTCGTCGCTCACATTCTGGATCACGACGCCAAGCCAGCCGCGATCGACCGTGCCGGTCGTCTTGAGCTGACCCACGACCTCCTGGACCAGCGCCGCGGGCACCGCGAAGGCGATGCCGACATTGCCGCCAGAGGGAGAGAAGATGGCCGTGTTGACGCCAATGACCTTGCCGTCGAGATCGAAGCTAGGACCGCCAGAATTGCCGCGGTTCACTGCCGCGTCGATCTGCAGGTAGTCGTAGGGACCTGAGCCGATGTCGCGGTTATGGGCCGAGATGATGCCGGCCGTCACCGTGCCGCCGAGGCCGAACGGGTTGCCAACTGCGAGCACCCAGTCGCCGACGCGCGGGTCCTTGGTCTCGAACTCGACATACGGGAATGTCTTGCCCGGGGCCTTGACCTTGATCAGCGCGACGTCGGTGCGCGGATCGGTGCCGACAAGCGTGGCCGGGTATTTCGAGCCGTCCTCCATCGTCACCGTGATGTCCTCGGCATCCTCGACCACGTGGTTGTTGGTCACGATGTAGCCGTCAGGCGAGATGAAGAAGCCGGATCCTTGAGCGAGGCTCGGCTGCGCCTTTGGCTGCTGCTGCGGCATGCCTTTGCGGAACTGCTTAAAGAAGTCGTAGAGAGGATTGTCCTCGGGAAGATCGGGCAGGCCCGGGATCTGGTCGTTATCGGCAACCTTCACGTCGCCCTTGACATTGATGCTGACGACAGCCGGGGTCACCTTCTGCACGATATCGGCGAAGCTGAGCGGCGCGCGCCCAAAGGGCGTCTCGACGGTCTGCGGCTGAGTAGTAGTGGGTGTCTCGGCGGCGGCGAAGGGCACGCTATTGCCGAGCGTTAGCCCTAATGCACTCGTGGCGAAAAGGGCGGCAGCCACGAGGAAAGCGGGCCTACGGGTCAGCTTCCGCCACCGCGGGCTCTCGTTCGTAGCAGAGCTCTGGTCAAGTTTCATTGGGGAACCTCTCTCCTGAAAAGAAAATCCCGTTGGATAGAGCCTTGCATCAACGAGGGAGCGCGGCTTCTGGGTCCAAGATATAGGGGTTCGCCGATTACGCTGCCGTTTCGGCGGCATTAAATTTCAGTAAGGTTCCGCCCGGAAATCGGCTGTCAGCAACGACTTTTGCAAACTACCTCTGGCGTTATCCCTCGCCCAATATGCGCTTGAGCCGACGCTTCTCGGCAACGCTTAAAGGAACGGGATTCTGGGCTTCAGCCCTCCGGCGGCGAAAGGCGCGCGCAACAATTAGGAGCGCCGCAAGAAACGCTGCCGGCGTTGCCAGCCAGAGCACTAGTGTATGCGTCTCGAAGCGGGGCTTGAGCAGCACGAACTCGCCATAGCGAGCGACGATGAAATCCACGATCTGCTGATTGCTGTCGCCAGCTTTGAGCCTCTCGCGGACGAGCAGCCGCAGGTCCTTGGCGAGTGGCGCCCCCGAATCGTCGATCGATTGATTCTGGCAGACGAGGCAGCGCAAGCCTTCGGAAATTTCCCGCGCGCGAGCCTCGAGTGCAGGGTCTTGCAGCACCTCGTCGGGTTCCACGGCGTGCGCGGGCACGGCCGCGAGCAGCGCCATTGCAAGAAACAGAACGAGGGACCAGAGCCGGACGCGCATTGTTACTCCGCTGCCGGTACCGCCGCGGTCTTAGTTTGCGCACGTCTCGGTGCGCCGACGCGCAGCCGCCGGTCTGACAGGGACACCGCGCCCCCTATGAACATTGTGAGCGCGCCGAGCCAGATGAGGCGGACGAGTGGATTGAAATAGAGGCGGATGCTGTAGGCGCCGTCCTTCAACTGATCGCCGAGCACGGCGTAAAGATCGCCGCGCCAGCTTGGGTGAATGCCGGCCTCAGTGGTGCCGCTTCGCTCCACAGTGTATTCGCGCTTGGAGGGCGTGAGCTCGGTCACCTCCTCGCCGTTGCGCGTGACCTCGAACAGCGCGACCCGTTCGCGGTAGTTCTGGCCCTGACGAGGAACAACGCCTTTGAAGGCTAGCGCGTACCCCGCGATCTGCGCGGTATCGCCGGGCTTCATCGCAAGGATCGCTTCGGAGCGCCACCCCGTGGTGGCGACAATGCCGATGACCACGATGCCAAGGCCGGCATGGGCGAGCGCGGTGCCATAGGCTGAGCGTGGCAGGTTGCGCAGCCTGCGCCAGGCCTCCGACCGCGATGCCTCGAACAGCTTCACCCGATAGACAAGCTCGGTCACGGCGCCAGCAATGAGCCAAACGCCGAGCCCAATGCCGAGCGGCGCGAGCCAAGGCCCGCGTTGGCGGAAGGCCAACACCAAGACAAGGATGGCAAGCGCCAAGCATGCGGCCGCCGTAAGCCGTTGCGCCGCCGCGAGCAGATCACCGCGCTTCCAAGCGAGCAGAGGCCCGAACGGCACGGCGATGAGTAGAGGCAGGATGAGGGGTGCGAAGGTGAGATTGAAGAACGGCGGTCCGACCGAGATCTTGTCGCCGGTCAGCGCCTCGAGCGCGAGCGGATAGAGCGTGCCGACGAACACGGCGGCGCAGGCCGTGGTGAGCAGGAGATTGTTGAGCACGAGGCTACCTTCGCGGCTGATCGGGGCGAACAGCCCGCCTTGAGCAAGCAACGGCGCGCGCCAGGCGAACAGGGCAAGCGCGCCGCCGATGAAAACGCCCATGATGGCGAGGATGAAAATGCCGCGCGCAGGGTCGGTGGCGAAAGCGTGCACGCTGGTGAGCACGCCCGAGCGCACGAGGAAGGTGCCCATCAAGCTTAGCGAGAAGGTGATGATGGCAAGCAGGATGGTCCAGACTTTGAGCGCGTCGCGCTTCTCCATCACCACAGCCGAATGCAGGAGCGCAGTGCCGGCGAGCCATGGCATGAAGGAGGCGTTCTCCACCGGGTCCCAGAACCAGAAGCCGCCCCAGCCAAGCTCGTAATAGGCCCACCATGAGCCCATGGCGATGCCGAGTGTGAGACACATCCAGGCGGCGAGCGTCCATGGCCGCACCCAGCGCGCCCAAGCCGCGTCGATGCGGCCGTCGATCAATGCGGCGATGGCGAAGGAGAAGGCCATCGAGAAGCCGACATAGCCGGTGTAGAGAAACGGCGGGTGGAACGCGAGCGCGGGATCCTGCAACACAGGGTTTAATCCCTGGCCGTCGAACGGCGCCGGATCGAGGCGAATGAAAGGATTTGACGTGGTGACGATGAAAAGGAGGAATGCCGCTGCGATCGATCCCTGCACGGCGAGGACGTTGGCTTTCAGCTGATGCGGCAGATTGGTGCCGAAGGCCGCGACCGCCGCGCCGAACAGCGCGAGGATCAGCACCCACAGCACCATCGAGCCTTCATGGTTCCCCCAGACGCCAGAGATCTTGTAGAGCAGCGGCTTGGCGACGGCCGAGTTGCGCCAGACATTCTCGACCGAGAAATCCGAGGTGACATAGGCCGTCATCAGCGCGACGAAGGCGATGGCGACGAGGACGAACTGAATTTGCGCCGCGGGGCCCGCGACCGCCATCAATTGTTGGTCGCGCATGCGTGCGCCGATCGGCGGCAGAACCATCTGCACAATGGCTACGGCAAGCGCGAGGATCAGCGCGTAATGACCGGTCTCGGCTATCATCTCCCGCGGCCTGCTCTCCTAATTCACCTTGGCTTGCGGCTCGCCCGCGCTCGCCTTGGCATCGCCGCGCCACACGCCTTGCTCTTTCAGCTTCTTCGCCACTTCTGGCGGCATGTACTTCTCGTCGTGCTTGGCGAGCACGTTGTCGGCATGAAAGACGCCGTCCGCGGCCAAAGTTCCTTCCGCCACCACGCCCTGCCCTTCGCGGAACAGATCGGGGAGCATCCCGGTATAGGTCACCGGTAGAGTCTTCGATTTGTCCGTCACGACGAAGCGAATGGTCGTCCCCTCGCCGCGCACCACGCTGCCCGTTTCGACCAGCCCTCCGAGCCTGAAGCGCTGGCCGGGAGCGATCTGCATCGCGGTCACCTCGCTCGGCGTATAGAAGAACACGATCGAATCCCGCATGGCGTAGAGCACGAGGCCGACGGCCACCCCGAGTACCAGGAGGCAGGTGCCGATCAGAACGCCTCTCCGTTGCTTCCGCGTCATGATTTCAGTCCAAGCTCTGCTGCGAGCGCGTCGAGCTGCTCGATCGCCTGCGTGTTACCGCTGAATTGGCTCTTGGCCCGGGCGAGCGCCTTTTGCGCATCGTCCTTGCGGTCGAGCACGCTATAGGCTCTGACCAGTTTGAGCCAGCCTGGCAGATCGTCGCCTTGCTGATTGAGCCTGGCGGCAAGTCCCCGCACCATGCGCTCGATCATGGCTTGGCGATCGGCAGGACTCATGTTTTGCGCGGCGGCGATCTCTTCAGAACTCGGACCAGGCTGCGCCTGCTGGTTCCCCTCTGCGGGCGCAGTCTGATCAGTCTCGGCGACAGGCTTGCCGGAAAGATGCGCTTCGTCTTCGGCGATCCTTTTCTCAACCATCTCGCGCCACGGCGCGTCGCCTTGCTGCTTTGCGAGCAGCGCCTTCCAATCGGCGATGGCGGCGGCGAACTGGCCATCCTGCTCCTTGGCGATGGTCAGAAGAATGCGGGGCTCAACCAGAGTCGAATCAAGCTCGAGAGCTTGGTCGAGAGCGCGGCGAGCTTCCTCGGTCACCACCCCATTATTGGCAAGCACGAGCGCCTGGCCCTGACCCGACAGGCGCTTGGCGGAGGGGCCAAGCAGCCTAATCGCTTCACCATAGGCTTGCGCCGCATCGCTGTAGCGGCCCCAGCCGAGATAGACGGGAGCGATCACTTCCCAGCCTTCGCCCTCCTCAGGGTGCTCGCGGAGACGCGCCTCGACACGGGCAACGAGGGCTTCGAGGTTTCGATCGCTTCCGGGATCCTCGAGGCGTGCAGCGAGCGGCTGGTCGGGGAGACGCGGCGAGCCGTAAACGAGATAAAGTCCAAGCGCGAGAACCGGGAGAGCGAGTGCCACGACGAGGGTGGCGACAATTTTGGCGCTGCTCGACTTGGCGGCACGATCGGACGCCCGCTCCTTGCTGTCGGCGCGGAGCAACCGGCGCGCGATCTCGAGGCGCGCAGCCTCGGCTTCGGCCTCGCCGATCAGACCGCGTGCGCGATCGCTTTCGATCTCGCCGAGCTGATCGCGATAGACCGCGGCGTCGAAAGCCTCCGGCGCGATATCGTTAGCGCCGGTGCTCGCAAGCGGCCGCAAGAGAACGAGGAGCACGATCGCCGTAAGGCAACCAAGAACGATCCAAAGCAGCACGAGGCTAGCCTCTACTCTTTATTGGCCTAGCCATAGGGGAAAGATGTAAGCCGGGGCAAGTCTTGGGAAGGCTGGGATCGATCAATTGCGGGAATGATAGGAACCGATCCCCAAATCGAATAGGCGTTAAGTCGCAGAAAAGTTGGGCGGCGTTCACGTGCGCGCCTTAACGAATGATCATATGCTATTGGCGACTGTCCAGTTAGGGAACGGGTGATGTCGATTTGGGGAAAATTGGCGGGTGCGGCGACCGGCCTTGCGGTCGGCGGTCCGATTGGCGCACTGCTCGGCGGCGTGGCGGGACACTATGCTATCGATCGGGATCAAGAACAGGATGGGCCGGCTGGAAATCAGATCGCATTCACCGTGGGCGTGATTGCGCTTGGCGCCAAGATGGCCAAGGCTGATGGCCTCGTGACCGAGAACGATGTGAACGCCTTCAAAGAGACGTTCAAGGTGCCCGAGGGCGAGATGCAGAATGTCGCCCGCATCTTCAATCTCGCGAAGCAGGACGTGTCAGGTTACGAGGCATATGCCGACCAGCTCGCTACCATGTTCAAAGGCAACCGCAAGCTGCTCGAGGACGTCCTCGACGGCTTGTTCCATATTGCCTGGGCCGACAACAACCTGCATCCGCGTGAAGAGTCGTTCTTAGCCGACGTCGCCAAGCGCTTCGGCTTCACCGAGAAGGAGTTCACGGCCATCAAGGCGCGCCAAGCGCTTGCCGAAAAACGCAACCCCTACCACGCATTGGGAGTCAGTGCGGACATCAGCAACGAGGCGTTGACCAGCCATTACCGCAAGCTGGTGATGGAGAACCATTCCGGCAATCTCGTCGCCCGCGGAGTCCCCAAGGAATTTGTGACCATCGCCAGCAAACGAATGGCTGCCATCAATCAAGCCTATGCAGCGATAGCCAAGCAAAGGCGGCGTCCTCCGCAAGCGTTCAAGGCCGGAGAAGCGATTTTCCGCGAGGGAGAGAAAGCCGACACCATGTATGTGATTCGCTCGGGCGAGGTGGCCATCGAGAGGGCGGGCAAGGTCGTGGCGACGTTACCGAAGGGTTCGATGTTCGGCGAAATGGCCTTGATCGATGGCTCCCCCAGGAGCGCCACGGCCCGCGCCAAGACGGACTGTGAGGTCACCGTTATCGGGCAGGAGACTTTCCTCTATATGATCCACGAGACCCCGTTTTTCGCGACCGCCGTGATGCGAACACTCGTTGATCGGCTGCGACAGGCAACCGTCACGCATTAGTCCGCTGCTAACGTGCGATCCGACCCGGGCTAGCTTACCGTCTTCCAGGTGCCGTCGGGCTGGCGGCAGGCGGTGCCGCGCGCCGTCGTCGGCTGGCCGCTTATGTAGATCGTGTGGGTATAGGCCCTGCAGTAAAGGTTCCCCTGCTGGTAGGGCTTGCCCGGCACGATCTGCCCGCGATGTTGCGAGGCGGGATTGTCCCACGGCGTGGGAGCGCCCGGCTGGCCATATTCCAGGGCCTGGTACTCGGCTGCGGCGGCCATCTGGCGGTCGCGCTCGTCCATCTGGCGTCCGATCTCGTTGCCGAGGATGCCGCCGACCACGGCGCCCACCGCAGCGCCAGCAACCGCTCGACTTCCGTTGCCGCCGGCGATGGCAGCGCCTGTAGCGCCGCCCGCTACCGCGCCCACAATTGTGCCTGTGCCCTGCTTGTTGCCCGGTCCGCAAGCAGCCGCGAACGCCGGCAGAATTGCGATCATAACGATGGGCGCTAGTCTCATCGCTTCCCCCTTTGACCCGCGACAGCAAAGTGCGGGTCCCCGGCTAGAGACTGGGATCAAATGTAGCAGTCCCGGTCAGTCTTTACGAAAACAATTCTGGCTAAATTAGGTTAACAGCCTGAAAAGCGGCGCAATTGCGCCGTTCGCGCGGGCGCGAAGCCGGCGCGCAGCCGTTTCTTGGCCCGGGCCTTTATTGCTGTGGCGGCTGAGCCGGCTGTACCGGCTGGGCAGGTTGCTGTGCCGGCGGCGGCTGTTGCGGCTTCTCGGCTGGCGGCTGAGTTGCCGACTGGTCGCTTGAGCCAGAGCACTTATTGGCCGACAACCCCGTCAAGGCAATCGCCGCCACCGCGACGACTAGAAGAAATGTCCGCATGGTCGTGATTCCTCCTCTCGCGGAGACAGAACGACCAAGGACGCCCTTTGGTTTCCGCCTTATGCGGCGGGAAGCTCGAGTTTCGCCCGCAATCCCCCTTCAGGCGAGGGCTCGAGCTCGAACCGGCCCTTATAAAGATGGGCAAGATCGGCGACGATCGAGAGCCCAAGCCCTGAGCCTGGCTTGCTTTCATCGAGCCTCTGGCCCCGCTTAACCCCTTTTGCCAGCTCGTCTTTGCTTAAGCCCGGCCCATCATCATCGACCGTCACGGTAAAGCGCGCCGCGCCGTCGTCGCGCTTGGCGTCGGCCTTGACCCGCGACTTGGCCCATTTGCAGGCATTGTCGAGCAGGTTGCCCACCATCTCTTCGAAATCCTGCTTCTCGCCCTGAAATTTGAGGCCGGCGCTCGTGCCCACGACAAGATCGAGACCGCGCTCGCCGTAGATGCGGTCGAGCGTGCGCTTCAGCGCCTGCAAGACTTGATTGACGTCGGTGATGTCGCCAATCACGCTCGAGCGCGCCGCTACCCGCGCCCGATCGAGATGATGCGTGATCTGGGTGCGCATGATTTCGGCTTGCTCCACCACCTTGTCGGACAGCGGGCCCTTATGCGTGCGCGCTTCGTTGCTCATCACGCTCAAGGGAGTCTTGAGCGCGTGCGCTAGATTGCCGACATGGGTGCGCGCCCTCTCGACGATCTCGCGGTTTGATTGAATCAGCGCGTTCAGCTCCTGCTGCAAAGGCCTGATCTCGTCGGGAATCTTGCCTTCGAGCTTTTCTGCCTCACCTGAACGTATCTCGGCGAGCTTCTGGCGGATGGCGCGCAAGGGGCGGAGGCCGAAGCGGACCTGGAAGAAGGTTGCGATGAGAAGCCCAAGCCCGAGCACAGCGAGCGCCGCGATGAGGAGGCGAGTGAACTCGGATAGGTCGCGCTCGATCTCTGCGGCGTCTCCAGCCACGGCGTAGGAGTAAGCCGTGGCTGATGCGCCGGCAGGCCTGATCTCGCGCTCGACAGTCCGCAAGCGTTGCAGCTCCGGCCCGTCGGCATAAGCGCGCCGCGTGAGAGTCTTGTCGGCGGGAATTGCGTTCTGGCTCGGCAGGTTGAGCTGTTGATCGAGGAGAGAGTCTGAGACGAGCAGCGGACGGGGAGAGCCGTTGAGCGCCTTGATCTGCCAATACCAGCCTGAGAAGGGGATGGTGAAGACAGGCTCGCCGAGATTGGCTGGCGCGGCGGGCTGGGCGCCGCCTGCGGCAGTGGTCGCCGCGACAAGACGTCGTCAAATAGACGTTGAGGCGCGCGTCGAAGTTTCGCTCGACTGCGCTGCGGTAGAGGGAGATGAGGAGGATGGCGGTGGCGGGGAGGACGATCAGCGTCCAGGCCGCAGCCGAGGCGAAAAGCCGGAAGGCGAGAGAGTTAAACCTCATCGCTCGCGTCCGAGAGGCAATAGCCGAGCCCCCGGACAGTCTTGATGAGATCCTGAGGAAGCTTCCTGCGCAAGCGCCCGATGAACACCTCGACGGTATTTGAATCTCGGTCGAAATCCTGCTCGTAGAGGTGCTCGACAAGCTCAGTGCGGGAGACCACGCGGCCCTTATGCAGCATGAGATAAGCGAGCACGCGGTATTCGTGTGAGGTGAGCTTCACCG
>DASSLP010000007.1:0-7659 GCA_035689365.1 Methyloceanibacter sp. | reverse complement strand
TGAGCCTGTCACATCTACATCTTTCGGCGTTGGGGCTTGGGGCTTTGTGTCGCTTAAGTTTCGGCCAGAACATATCGGCAGGCGCGGCCAATGAGCCATACCACTACTGAGAAGACTAATGAGCAGCCCCATAACAAACTTGTCGCCACCGATGCGGCAGCTTGTCAGGCAACAGCTTTTGTCAGATGCCAAAGACAGTGTAGAGCGCTTCTGAGGCTCGAGATCGCCTCACGGTGCTTACTATGTCGTTACTAGCCCGTTGGAAGCCTCAGGTTTGGTTCACCTAACGCTTTGAAAACAATGGTGCCGCCAGACTGGATTGAACAGTCGACCCCGTCATTACCAATGACGTGCTCTACCACTGAGCTATGGCGGCTTCAGGCTTCGATCAGGCTTGCCACGCGAGCTCGACGTCCGCTTTCAGCGGGCTTCGCCGTAAGCGCGCGACCCTGCCATAGCGGCAAAGTGCATGCAAGGCGATGGCCCCGGCAAGGCTGGCACGAATATGGGAAGGATATAAAGAAAGTCGGAGTAGGATAGGTAGAGCAGGAGCCGCAAAGTGACCGGCAATCGGCAGGGTCAAAACATGCCAAAGGCAACGGAAAACGCCGTCCGCCGTGCCCGGCTCGAGCAAGAGCTCCGCGCCAACCTATCGAAGCGCAAGGCCCAAGCAAGGGCGCGGGCAAAAGATGCCGAAGAGAAGGATCGCGATGGGGGGAGACAGAGTTAAGGCCGAGGGAGTAGATTGCCCTGTTGGCTCAAGGTCCAAGCGGCCTTCGGGCCGGGAGCGAAGACGGGGGTCTTCGGAAAGGCTGCGTAGGGGGTTAGGGGCGTGAGGGAGTAACGTCACCATGGACCGTATCCGCATTGTTGGCGGCCAGCGCCTGAAGGGCACGATTCCGATCAGCGGTGCCAAGAACGCTGCGCTGCCCCTGATGATTGCAAGTCTTCTCACCCGCGAGACCCTGACGCTGCACAACGTCCCGCGGCTTGCCGACGTCAACCTGCTTGCCCGCATTCTCGGCAATCACGGGGTCGATGTGACTGTCGCCGGCAAGCGGCCCAACCAGCGCTCGAGCGACGGACAGACCTTCAGACTCAGCGCGGCAGAGATCGTCGATACAACGGCGCCCTATGAGATGGTGGCGCGCATGCGCGCGAGCTTCTGGGTACTCGCACCCCTCGTTGCGCGTTGCGGTCGGGCCAAGGTGTCGCTGCCAGGCGGCTGCGCCATCGGTACACGTCCGGTCGATCTGCATATCGAGACGATGCAAAAGCTTGGCGCCGAGATCGACCTCGAAGGAGGTTATGTCATTGCCCGCGCGCCGCGGGGTTTGACCGGCAACCGGGTCGAGCTCTCCAAGGTGTCCGTCGGCGCGACACATAACGCGCTCATGGCCGCCGTTCTCGCCAGGGGCGAGACGCTGATCGACGGCGCCGCGCGCGAGCCCGAGGTCGTGGATCTTGCCAACTGCCTCATCAGGATGGGTGCCCGGATCGAAGGACTCGGTACCTCCACACTATGGATACAAGGACGCGAGACGCTGCACAGCGCCGAACATACCGTGCTGCCAGACCGCATCGAGACCGGCACCTATGCCATGGCGGCAGCCATCACCGGCGGCGATGTGCTGCTCGACGGCGCGCGTCCCGAACTTCTGCAAGAAGCGCTCGATACGTTGCGCTCGACCGGGGTCGAAATCGAGGAGCGGCCGACCGGTCTCCGCGTGGCGCGAAACGGCGGCGGCCTGAAGCCGGTCTCGGTCGAGACCCAGCCCTTCCCGGGCTTCCCCACCGATCTGCAAGCTCAGCTCATGGCCCTGATGTGCATGGCGAACGGCACCTCGCAGGTGCGCGAGACCATTTTCGAGAACCGCTTCATGCACGTGCAGGAATTGGCAAGGCTTGGCGCCAAGATCGAGCTCAAGGGCGATACCGCGCTGGTCACTGGCGTCAACGGCCTGCGCGGTGCGCAAGTCATGGCCACCGACTTGCGGGCTTCGGTCTCGCTGATCATTGCCGGCCTCGCGGCGCAAGGGGAGACCATGATCGGCCGCGTGTACCACCTCGACCGCGGATTTGAGCGGATCGAGGACAAGCTCGGCCAATGCGGGGCGCAAATCGAGCGGCTCGCCAACTAGACCCTTCCTAACTTGGCGGTTTTCTGCCATGCCGGAAGCATGGTACCCCCCATGCCCAAAATAGCCGCCGACGCCATGAACCCGTTGAAACTCATCGCCCTCGACGAGGAGGACCTCGCGGTCGTGTCATCGCACCTTCAGGATGCGGTGGTGCGCGTTGGCGATCTCGCCTACCTGCCCTCGCAGAAGCGTTTCGCTGCAGTGCTCAATCGTTTCGACTGGGAGAAGGCCCGCGCAAAGGGCGCCAAGGACTACCGGCGGCGGCGGACGGCGCTGAGATTCGACCGCGTATTCGGCGCCCAACTTAGAAACCTCAAGCAGGGGAAGAGCGACCGGATCTTATCGCTTCTTGCCGTTCACTTCGAACCTGACGATCCACCCGGGGGGCATGTGACGCTGACCTTCTCCGGCGATGCTTCGATCCAGCTCAAGGTCGAATGCATCGAGGCCGAGATGACCGATCTCGGCCCCGAGTGGCGGACGCGCGTTAAGCCTGAGCACCCGGGCGGCGTTGAGGAGCCCGGCGCGGGCGGCGGGCGCGGCAAGAGCGGCTCTTAAGGGCCCTAGCCATGGCCCTGTGGTTCAAGAGCGGCGGCGCCGATTTCGAGGACCGCTTCAAGGCTCTGCTTGGCCTGAAGCGCGAGCAATCCGCCGACGTCAACGACAAGGTTGCCGCGATCATCGCCCGCGTGCGCGAGGAGGGCGACGCGGCGCTGATCGATTTGACCAAAACTTATGACGGCGTCGATCTCCGCACCGCGGGCATCAGGATCACGCCCGCGGAGCTTGCTGCCGCGCGTTGCATGGTTGATGCCAAGACTCTCTCGGCATTGAAACTCGCGCATGATCGGATTCTAGACCACCACCGCCGCCAGCTTCCCGCGGATGATCGCTATACCGACTCGCAGGGCGTCGAGCTGGGGTCGCGCTGGACGCCGGTCCCGTCGGTCGGGCTTTACGTGCCGGGTGGGACCGCGAGCTATCCAAGCTCGGTGTTGATGAACGCGGTGCCGGCCAAGGTCGCCTCGGTGCCGCGCGTCGTCATAGTGGTGCCGGCGCCAAAAGGCGTGCTCAATCCTCTCGTCCTTGTTGCCGCCGAGCTTGCCGGCGTGAGCGAGATTTATCGCCTCGGCGGGGCTCAGGCGATCGCGGCCCTCGCCTATGGCACGGAGTCAATTGCGCCGGTCGCCAAGATCGTAGGCCCCGGCAATGCCTATGTCGCCGCCGCCAAGCGCCAAGTCTTCGGCCAGGTCGGCATCGACATGATCGCGGGTCCGTCGGAAGTCGTGGTGATCGCCGACAGTGACAACGATCCAGCCTGGATCGCCTCGGACCTTCTCGCCCAGGCCGAGCATGACGAGGCGGCGCAGGCCATTCTCATCACCGATGATGCCGATTTTGCAAGCGCCGTAGTGAAGGCCGTCGAGGCCGAACTTACCGTCCTGCCGCGCGCCGCGACCGCCCGCACCAGCTGGAAGGATTTCGGCGCGGTCATCCTCGTTGGCAGCCTTGCCGAGGCGCCGTCTATCGTTGACCGGCTCGCACCGGAGCATCTCGAGATCGCTACGCATGAAGCCGACGCGCTCGGCGCGCGCATCAACAATGCCGGCGCGATCTTCATCGGCCGCTATACGCCGGAGGTGATCGGCGACTATGTGGCCGGCACCAACCACGTGCTGCCCACCGCGCGGAGCGCCCGTTTCGCTTCAGGCCTCTCGGTCCTCGATTTCCTGAAGCGCACCTCGATCTTGAAGCTCGACCCGGATAGCTTGGCCGCGCTCGGTCCAGCGGCCATGGTGCTCGCCGAGGCCGAGGGGCTCGACGCCCATCGCCGCTCGGTCGCGATCAGGCTCAACCCACGGGACTAACCATGCCCGAGTCCGAAGCCGAGCGGTCATGGCCCGAGCAGGCGCGCCTCGTCGAGGTCACGCTCGATGAAGCGTCGATCGGCCGCAACAATGCCGAGGTGGAGCATGAACGCGAGGTCGCGATCTTCGATCTCTTGGAGCGCAATTCCTTTGCGCTCGAAGGCCACGACGGCGGACCCTACACGCTTCACCTCTCGCTCGCCGACAACCGGCTTGTGTTCACCGTAGGCGACACCGATCGCGCGCCGATCCAGCACGTGATGCTGTCGCTTTCGCCCTTCCGCCGCCTGGTGAAGGACTACTTCCTCATCTGCGAGAGCTATTATCAGGCGATCAAGACGCAGCCGGCCTCGAAGATCGAGGCCATCGACATGGGGCGGCGCAGCATCCACGACGAAGGCAGCCAGCTCCTGATGGAGCGGCTCAAGGGCAAGATCGCCGTCGATCTTCCGACCGCACGCCGCCTGTTCACGCTGCTCTGCGCGCTGCATTGGAAGGGCTGATCCATTGGGCGGCGCGGCCGATCTGCCGGGCGCGGTCCTCTTTGCCTGTAATCGCAACGCCGTGCGCTCGCCGATGGCCGCCGCGATCCTGAGGCATCTCGCCGGCGGCAGGGTCTATGTCGCCTCTGCCGGGGTGCGGCCAGGGGAGGCCGATCCCTTCGCTGCCGCTGTGATGGAGGAGCTCGGCATCGACCTTTCGAGTCACAAGCCGATGTCGCTCGAAGAGCTCGAAGACACCTCGTTCGACCTCATTGTGACTTTGGCGCCGGAGGCCCACCACAAGGCACTCGATCTCGTCCGTAACTATGCAGTGGATGTCGAGTACTGGCCGACGCTGGATCCCACACTTACGACTGGCAACCGCGAACAGATCCTTGAAGCCTATCGGACCGTGCGCGACGGGTTGTTTGCCAAGATCAAGACGCGCTTTCCGCTAACCGCGGCGCCTTCGGTCTAGCTCGAGGAATGGACCCTCGATCCTGAGGCGCAAAAAGACCTCGGCCGGGGAGCAGACCCCCAGCCGAGGTTGGCAACTGCAGTGTTAGAAGATTAGGCGCCTAGATCGTCGATACGATCAAGTCGTTGGCGTCCGCCCAAAGCTACTTGAGCGGTGTCGTCGCCACGGCCTTCTCGTGATGGCCGAAACAGCCGCCGAGCCCAACCGTCGCTGTGATGGCGATGGCAATAGCCAGTAAGACACGCATGGATCAATCCCCCGTTTCGCTCGTTTGTAGCTCCCCACTATAAAGAGTTTTGCGAAAAAACCTGTGACGTTTTGGTCACTGTAAGACTTAATCGTGCAAAGCTCCGGTTGAGGCCCCGTCCCATCGGGCGCCAGGCCGCGCCTAAACGCGGCGTTTCCAAACGTTCGCCGCGTCCGGCGGCTTCACCCTCGGCGGCAACAAGGTGTCGTTCGGCGACGATCCAGACGTCAGAGCTCTGGTCTCGACCGGAACGAGCTTCACCCTCAAGGACGACCTGCAAGACGTATGGGGCGAGGTGTCTGCCGGGGTGAACTTCTTCAATCCCTCGGCCAACACGAGCGTCTTCGCCAAGGTCGACGTCACCTTCGGCGAGGATATCGACGGCGTCGGCGGCAAGGCCGGCATGCGCGTCGCCTGGTAAAGCTCTCTTCGCACAATTACCGAAGGCGCGCTTGAGGCCCCGGCTCAAACCCGCAATCGGCCTTGATTTTGCGCGTTTGCGCGACCATTCTCCCGCGAACTTCGATTGGGAAGGAGCCTAATGGCGAAGGAAGAGATGCTCGAATTTCCGGGAGTGGTGACGGAACTGCTCCCCAACGCCACGTTCAGGGTGAAGCTCGAGAACGAACACGAGATCATCGCCCACACGGCGGGACGAATGCGCAAGAACCGCATCAGGGTGCTTGCGGGCGACAAGGTTCTAGTCGAGATGACACCCTATGATCTCACTAAAGGACGGATCACTTACCGCTTTAAGTAAGCTCAAGGCCCGCCTTCCCGGCGTAGCTTGGGCCGAGAAGGGTGTGAAGCCGGAGCCGGCGCGCGCCAAGTCAACCCCAGCGACCGCGCCGGGCCAGCTTCCCCGCGCGCCGCGGACGCGCGCCGTGCCGTCGAGCTTCAGACCCAAGCTTGTGCTTGCCTCTGCCTCTCCCCGGCGCCTGGCGCTGCTCGACCAGGTTGGCATCACGCCCGACGCGCTCCGCCCGGCCACCATCGACGAGAGCGTGACCAAGGGCGAGGTGCCGCGCCATATCGTGCGCCGGCTCGCCCGCGCCAAGGTGGAAGCCGCGTTGAAACTGATCCGCTCAGAGAAGGACTACGCCAAGGCTTTCATTCTCGCCGCCGATACCGTGGTTGCCGTCGGGCGCCGCGTACTTGGCAAGGCCGAGCTCGAGCATGAGGCGGGCGATGCGCTCCGGCTGTTGCGCGGCCGCGCCCATCGTGTGCACACCGCAGTTTGCGTGCTCACCCCAGACGGCCGCTGGCGCGAGCGCGTAGTCGAGACGCGCATTCGCTTCCGCAATCTCTCTAACGAGGAGATCGGCGCTTATCTTGCGAGCGGCGAGTGGAAGGGAAAGGCTGGCGGCTATGCCATTCAGGGCATCGCCGGATCCTTCGTGGTGAAGATGATCGGCTCCTACACTAACGTGGTCGGCCTCCCGCTCACCGAGGTGGTCGGGCTGCTACAGAGCGAGGGTTTCCCGGTGAGCCATCTTTGGCTCTCCAAGGCCGAGGTCGACACCGAGTGAGTGCACGCGTCCGCGAGTCCGGGCGGTCAGGCTCTCGCAAGACGGGGAAGGGGGACAGCAGCAAGCGCAAGAAGCCGCGCTGCCCGATCTGCGGCAAGCCCACCGTCGAGACCTATCGTCCGTTCTGCTCGAAGCATTGTGCGGATATCGATCTCGGGCGCTGGCTCGACGGCCGCTACGCCGTGCCGGGCGAGCCTATCGGCACGGACAAGGACGACGAGGAGAAGAAGAACTAGCCGCCAGGCCCGCGCCTTACCCTCGACAGCGGTTAGGCGATTTCCTATAAGCCAAGGCCTTGCGCAGAGCCCGTCGATTGCCTAGCACGGCGGGCCTCACCAAATCCTTCGCCAAGGGCCCAGGTAGCTCAGTTGGTAGAGCAGCGGACTGAAAATCCGCGTGTCGGTGGTTCGATTCCGCCCCTGGGCACCAGTCTTTTCAATTTCAATTCAACGTCTTGATGGTCGAGACTCATGCCCGATGATGGAGCGTGTGAACGCCTTGGGTAACATTTTGGATAACAGCACGCCTTCCATGGAAGTCCGTGAGGCAGCTCACGACCAATATTAAGCAAATCCAGGCCAGGGCCCCGTGAGTTGGCGCGCTCAGGTAACTATCACGGGTCGCGTCCCATAGCCTTTGAACTACGATTCGAACCCGGGCTACGAGGAAGAAGGCGAGTGGCTTTATCGTGCGGCCACGCGCGATGAGCTTCATGACCTTTGCCAAGCGGCTCGCGCAACGAAGAACGATGCCGCTTAGGTGTACGCTGCAAAAATTTTCGGGTTTTCAGTTAGGCGTGCTCAGGCTCTGGGAGAGAAGCTGGCCAGGAGTACTGCGAGAATTCCCGTCAGAAAAATACCATCAAAAGTCCCGGCTCCTCCGATTGACATAACCGGAGCTCCCAGCCCCTGAAT
>DASSLP010000006.1:0-35616 GCA_035689365.1 Methyloceanibacter sp. | reverse complement strand
ATCGCAGTACTCAGTTAGTGGCACCAGCCGTCATGTTCTACCCCCTTTGTGTGTGACTTTTTTTCCACATCCCAACTGCAATCTACCTCTTGAAATGTGCGATGCCTCAGTTTCGCCACGCTGGCCATTTGCACTCGTTAGTGATTTTTCGCGCGAGACGTGACGGGGGAAGATAGGGGGAAGGCCCGGTGTTGAGCCGGGCTTTTCTCTTAGCGACGATAGGGCGCGCCCTTTTGGTGCGGGAACAGGTCGTTTATACGAGCGCGGCGCGGCTGGAGCGACTCCTATTGACACTTGGCAACCTCATTGCGTCAGAAACCCAAAGGGCTCGAAATCGCCGCTTCGTGCTTACTATGTGCTTACTAGCACGTCCCGTTAGCTTCCGAGAAGTCACTAACTAGCTGTTTTATTTGGTGGAGCCAGGCGGGATCGAACCGCCGACCTCGTGAATGCCATTCACGCGCTCTCCCAACTGAGCTATGGCCCCTTATGATCAGAAACCGGAAATTAGAAGGCCGGAGTGGCGCGAGCCGGATTTCCGGCATCTCACTTAGGCGCGCGCCCTCCGACGATCAAGAAAAATGCGCGCGAGAAAGCCTTCAAGAAGCCTTCCTGGCTTCTGGGGTTCTGGCTTCTGATCAGCCTTCCTCGTTCTTGTCGCCACCGACGATGCCTGACACGTCGGCCTCGCCTTCCTCCTCTTCTTCCAGGAAGGCGTTCTCGTCATCTCCTGCGGGAATCTCGGCCGCGTCCTCCCCGAGGTCGACGATCTCCTCGTCCTCCTCGGCGGGAACATCGCTTGATCCCTCTTCGGCCTCTTCAAGGCTGATAATCTCAGGTCCTTCGAGCACTGGCGCCTCGGCCTCCGGCTCTTCGACCGTCCTCGTTTCGACAGGCTGAGCGCGTTCGCCGCGGCGCGTGGGCAGCGGCGTCACTTGATACACGGATTGGCATACGGGACAGACGATCGGCGTACGATTCAAGTCGTAAAACCGCGCCCCACAGCTCGGGCAAACGCGCTTGGTTCCCCGTGCGGGTTTTGACATTGACATTCCTCGATGTTGGTCTTGTGTTGCGCTCCCCATTGCCACGCCTCACCTGTGCTGTCAAAAGCTATCGAGCGCCCGAAAAATGAAAACCGGACCCTATGAAACAGCCTTTGACAGCCGTCCCTTCCGCACGCCTTTTCGGCCGGACGGGAGTGCCGGGCGACAAGTCGATTTCCCATCGCGCGCTGATCCTCGGCGCGCTTGCCACCGGTGTGACCCGCATCACCGGACTGCTTGAAGCCGCCGATGTCATGGCCACGGCGAATGCGGCGGCGGCGCTTGGCGCCGAAGTTACCAAGTCTAACGGCGCTGTTGAGGTGAAGGGGCAAGGCGTAGGCGGCTTGCACGCGCCGTCGGCTCCTCTCGACTTCGGCAATTCGGGGACAGGCACGAGGCTCATGTTTGGCGCGGTCGCTGGCCACGACATCGAGGCCGAATTCACCGGCGACGCTTCGCTCTGCCGTCGGCCGATGGCACGGGTGCTGGCGCCGCTGACCACCATGGGACTGCAAACGGTGGGCGAGCGCGCGACCCTGCCGCTGGTCGTGCGCGGCACGCGCGACTTGCTTCCCATCTCGTACGACCTGCCCATGCCCTCAGCGCAGGTGAAGTCGGCCATCCTTATTGCCGGCATGCATGCGCCGGGCCGCACCACCATCCGCGAGCCTCTGCCGACGCGCGACCATACCGAGCGAATGCTAGGTTTTTTCGGCGCCGAGCTTACCGCCGAGGAGCACGACGACGGTGCACGCACGGTAATCATCTGCGGCGACGCTGAGCTGCAGGGAGCCGAAATTGCGGTGCCTGGAGATCCGAGCTCGGCTGCGTTCCTGATTGCTGCCGCGCTGATCTGTCCCGGCTCTGAGATTGTAGTCGAAGGCGTGCTCACGAATCCGACGCGCTCAGGCTTCATCGAGACCTTGCGCGAGATGGGTGCAGACATCGAAGAGCTCGATCATCGTCTCGAAGGCGGGGAGCCGGTGAGCGACATCAGGGTGAGGGCAGGCGCTCTCAAGGGGGTCAACGTACCGCCAGAGCGCGCGCCGTCGATGATCGATGAATATCCGGTGCTTGCCTGCCTCGCTGGCTTCGCCGAGGGCGAGACCCGCATGGAGGGGCTGTCGGAACTCAAGGTGAAGGAAAGCGATCGGCTGGCGGCCACTGCCGCTGGCCTTGCGGCATGCGGTGTGAAGGCGCGAGTCGAGGGCGACGATCTGATCGTCGTGGGTCGTGGAGAGGTCAAAGGCGGCGGCCTAGTCGCAACCCACATGGATCACCGCATTGCCATGGCATTCCTCACGCTTGGCCTCGGCGCACGCGAGGCAGTCACTGTAGACGATGCGAGCATGATCGCGACCAGTTTCCCCGACTTTGCGAGACTGATGACAAAGCTCGGGGCAGAGTTCAGATGAGCGGCTGTCTATGATCATCGCCATTGACGGACCTGCCGCCTCGGGCAAAGGCACGCTCGGAAAGCGCATCGCAGCGCATTATGGCCTTGCCCATCTCGACACCGGGAAGCTCTACCGCGCGGTCGCGCGGGACACTTTGGCGATGGGGGCACGACCATCCGATGCATGCGCGGCGCTCGAAGCGGCCAAGGCCCTCGATCCCAAGACTTTGGACGATCCGGCGCTGATCGACGGCAAGCTGGGCGAGGCGGCCTCTATCGTTGCAAGTCAACCGGAGGTGCGGAAGGCGTTGCTCGACTATCAGCGCGCCTTCGCGGGGAGAAAGCCTGGCGCCGTGCTGGACGGCCGCGATATCGGCACGGTGATCTGCCCAGATGCCGACGTGAAATTATTCGTGACGGCTAGCCCGGAAGAGCGCGCGCATCGCCGCTATTGCGAGTTGAAACGCGCCGGCATTCCCGTCTCTGAAACGGAAGTACTCGCCGACATTAAGCGCCGCGACGAACGCGACAAAGGACGCGCCGCAGCGCCGCTCAAGCGCGCGGAAGACGCAGTCTTGCTCGACACCACGAATTTGGATATAGACGCCGCGTTCAAGGCAGCTATCGATCTAATCGATGCTGCGATGGGCCATGCCGGGCAGGCCATTTGAGGCCGTGCCCATTTTGCATTGGCGCACCATTTTTCGATGTTTTCCGCGGGCAAATGAGCGGAGGACGGCAGCCGGGAACGGGCAGCCGCCACCTGTTCCGCGACCCTTGCTCGTCCCGGAAAACGAACGAGAAGCTTAGGAGTGAAGTTTATGATGGGACGGCGAGTAGGAGCCTAGATGACCGAGCCGCAAGCAAGCGTGAGCCATCCGAGCCGCGACGAGTTCGCAGCACTTCTTGAGGAATCGCTCACGGGAACCGCGCTGCAGGAAGGTAGCGTCGTCAAGGGCACCATCGTCGGGATCGAGAAAGACGTCGCCGTGATCGACGTCGGCCTGAAAACCGAAGGCCGCGTACCCCTCAAAGAATTCGGCATGTCTGGCCGCGCGCCCGACCTTCACGTCGGCGACGAGGTCGACGTCTATCTCGAGCGCGTCGAGAACTCCGCCGGCGAAGCGGTGCTGTCGCGCGAGAAGGCTCGCCGCGAGGAGAGCTGGACCAGGCTCGAAGAGAAATACAAGGCCGGCGAGCGCGTCGAAGGCGTGATCTTCAACCGTGTGAAGGGCGGCTTCACCGTCGATCTCGACGGCGCCGTGGCGTTCCTCCCTGGAAGCCAGGTCGACATTCGTCCGATCCGCGATGTCGGTCCGCTGATGAACCAGCCGCAGCCCTTCCAGATCCTGAAAATGGATCGCCGCCGCGGTAACATCGTCGTCTCTCGCCGTTCGGTGCTCGAAGAGACTCGCGCAGAGAAGCGGAGCGAGATCGTAGCCCGCCTCGAAGAGGGCCAGATCATCGACGGCGTGGTCAAGAACATCACCGACTACGGTGCCTTCATCGACCTCGGCGGCATCGACGGGCTTCTGCATGTCACCGACATGGCGTGGAGGCGCGTCAACCATCCGTCCGAAATCGTGAATGTGGGCGACACGGTGAATGTGCAGATCATCCGCATCAACCCTGAGACCCAGCGCATCAGCCTTGGCATCAAGCAGCTCGAAGCCGACCCATGGGAAGGCATTGCCGCCAAATACCCAGTCGGCTCCAGATTCAAGGGCACGGTCACTAACATCACCGACTACGGCGCCTTCGTCGAGCTCGAGCCGGGGGTGGAGGGCTTGATCCACGTCTCGGAGATGAGCTGGACCAAGAAGAACATCCATCCCGGCAAGATCATCTCGACGAGCCAGGAGGTCGAGGTGCAGGTGCTAGAGGTCGATCCCGACAAGCGCCGCATCTCGCTTGGCCTCAAACAGACTCAGGAGAATCCGTGGGTCGCGTTTGCCGCGAACCATCCTCCGGGCTCAGCCATCGAAGGCCAGATCCGCAATATCACCGAGTTCGGCCTGTTCATCGGACTGGATGGCGGGATCGATGGCATGGTGCACCTGTCGGATCTCGACTGGATCAAGCCCGGCGAAGAGGCGCTCAAGGACTACAAGAAGGGCGACACCGCCAAAGCCGTGGTGCTCGAGGCGGACTCGGAGAAGGAGCGCATCAGCCTCGGTATCAAGCAGTTGACCGCCGACCCATTCGCAGCAGGCGCACCTTCGGCCAAGCTGAAGAAGGGCATGCGGGTGACCTGCGAGGTGATCGCGGTCAAGGACAACGGGATCGAGGCGAAGCTGCTCGATCATGACCTCACCACCTTCATCAGGCGCTCCGATCTTTCACGCGACCGCTCGGAGCAGCGGCCTGACCGCTTCGGCGTCGGCGAGAAGTTCGATGCCGTGGTGACTCAAGTCGATTCAAAGGCACGCAAGGTCGGCGTGTCGATCAAGGCGCTCGAGATCGCCGAGGAGAAAGAGGCGGTCGCCCAGTATGGCTCGACGGACTCCGGCGCTTCGCTTGGAGACATCCTTGGCGCCGCGCTCAACAAGGCCAAGGGCGAGGAAGGCGAGGAGGACGCCAAGCCCAAACGCAAGCGCGCTGCCAAAGACGACGCCGAGGGCGACGCGTCGACTGACGAATAAGCGAGGCTGCCGGCTGCCAGTGAGGCAGCTCCGAAGGCTTAAGTCCGCGAGCGAAGGTCAATGGTTCTCGACGCCGAAACCGTGGTCGAACGCCGCCGCCTCAAGCGGCGGCTGACCGCGTGGCGTATCCTGGCCGTCGTTCTCGGACTGCTCTTTGTGGGAGCGCTCTTGCTCGGCGACAAGAACTTCGCGAGCTCGGCCGGCTTCCTGCCGCATATCGCCCGCGTCTCGGTATCTGGCGTCATCACCAACGACCGCAAGATGAATGAGCTGTTCGACAAGATCGGCAAGTCGGACCAGGTCAAGGCGGTGATCCTCGAGATCAACAGTCCCGGCGGCACCACGACCGGAGGCGAGGCGATGTATGATTCGATCCGGCAGCTTGCAAAGAAGAAGCCTGTGGTAGCCGTGTGCGGGACACTTGCCACCTCGGCCGCCTATATCGTGGCGCTCGCCACCGACCGCATCTTCGTCTACGGCAACACCATCACCGGCTCGGTTGGCGTGCTGTTCCAATGGGCCGATGTGACCGACCTTCTTCGCACGCTCGGCATCAAGGTCGAGGAGGTGAAGAGCGGGCCGTTGAAGGCGGTGCCTAGCCCCTTCGAGCCGACCGATGAAAAGACCCGGGAAATGACCGCCGAGATGGTGCAGGACGCGAAGCTCTGGTTCTTCGGCTTGGTGGAGAAGCGCCGCAAGATAGCGCCGGACTCCATTCCAGGGCTCACTGATGGCCGCATCTATTCGGGGCGTCAGGCGGTTCAGCTCAAGCTGGTCGACGAGATCGGCGACGAGCGGGCTGCCATCGATTGGCTGACGAAGGAGCGCCAGGTTCCCAAGGGATTGAAGGTCGTGGATTGGCAACCGGAGAGCGAAAGCTCGGGCTTGTTCGGCTGGCTGTTCCAGTCCTTGGCCGGCGCCTTTGGATTTTCGGCCGAGAAACTCACTGGGTTGGTGGGCCAAATCTCGTCTACCCTCAAGCTTGACGGTCTTGTTTCGGTTTGGCACCCTGCAGCTAACTAGTTGGGGGGCAAGGGGCTCGTGCCTTTGTGGCACTGGCCTTGGTGGGGCGCATCATGATCAAGTCGGAGTTGATTCAGCGGGTGGCAACCGCCAATCCGCATCTCTTCCATCGCGACGTTGAACGGATCATCAACATCGTCCTCGATGAGATCACGGGCGCTCTCGCGCGCGGGGACCGAGTCGAGCTGCGCGGCTTCGGGGCTTTCACGGTGAAGCACCGGGCGGCGCGGCAGGGACGTAATCCGCGCACCGGAGACACGGTCTTCGTGGAGGACAAATACGTGCCCTTCTTCAAGACCGGCAAGGAGCTGCGCGAGCGGCTTAACCCTGAAGGCGACCGCTAGCGCCCTTAAGGGCTTGGCCTCTAAGTTGAATTCGTCCTTGAGGAACTACCGTGTGGCGTAAGCTCGTTCTAGCGCTCGTGGTTGTGCCGCTCGGCATCCTGCTCGTTGCACTTGCGGTGGTTAATCGGACCCCCGCGATCCTCGTGCTCGATCCTTTCGGCGGAAGCGAGCCTCGCCTCTCTCTCGAAGCGCCTCTGTTCCTGTCTCTGCTGGGCGCGTTCGCCCTTGGGCTGATCGTTGGCGGCATCGCCACTTGGTTAAGCCAAGGCAAGTGGCGGCGGACGGCGCGTTCCGGAGCCCGCGAAGCGCGCGACCTGCGCCGCCAAACGAGCCGGCTAGAGAAGGAGCTGGAAGGCCTCCATGCCGCCCCGCCACGAGTGCGGCTGCCTGCCGACTAAGGGATGGTGCAGTGCGGTAGACTAAGGGGGCCGGATTGGCATAGGGTGGCCCCGCGCGAGCCCATTTGAGCCGCCGAACCCTCATCCGAGAGCAGAGCCCGTGGTGGTGAAGGTCAAAATCTGCGGCGTGCGGACGCCCGCGATCATTGATATCGCGGCGAAAGAGGGTGCCGACTTCATCGGGCTCGTCCTCTTTCCCAACAGCCCGCGCTTTGTCGAGCTCGAGGAAGCTCGCGTGCTCGCCGCCATAGCCCGCGGCAAGATCGGCAGCGTTGCCGTCATGGTCGATCCCGATGACGAGCTGGTCGATGGCGTCGCCGAGCGAGTGCGCCCCGACCTCCTTCAGCTTCATGGCAGAGAGGCGCCAGAACGGGTCGCTGCGATCAAGAAACGCGTCGGCTGTCCTGTCATGAAGGCGATTTCGGTCTTCGGCATCGGCGATACACACGAGGCCGCAAACTATGCGGATGTTGCCGACTACATCCTGTTCGATGCGAAGGCAGCGTCAGACGCCGCGCGGCCTGGCGGCAACGGTGTTCCATTCAACTGGTGTACCCTCTCTGGCTTGAAGCTTCCCTTCGCGCTCTCGGGCGGGCTGACTCCGGGCAATGTCAGCGAAGCCATCAGCCTGACCGGCGCCTCCCTCGTCGATGTCTCCTCTGGCGTCGAGCGAGCGCCCGGCGAGAAAGACGCTGATCTCGTGCGCAACTTCATCCGCGCGGCAAAGGCCAATGCCGCGCAAGCGAGGGCAAAGGCATCATGAGCGCGCGAGCCGACCAGAGCCCGCTGAATACTTATCGCAGAGGTCCCGACGAGCGCGGCCATTTCGGTCTCTATGGCGGCCGCTTCGTCGCTGAGACGCTGATGCCGCTCATCCTCGACCTCGAGCGCGCCTATAACGATGCCAAGGCCGACCCGAAATTCCAGGCCGAGATGGACCACCATCTCGAGACTTACGTGGGAAGACCTTCGCCGCTCTATTTCGCCGAACGGCTCACGCAGCACTGCGGCGGGGCGAAGATCTACTTCAAGCGCGAGGAGCTCAATCACACCGGCGCGCACAAGGTGAACAACGTGCTCGGCCAGATCATGTTGGCCTTGCGCATGGGCAAGACGCGCATCATTGCCGAGACTGGCGCCGGTATGCACGGCGTCGCGACCGCGACCCTTTGCGCCAAATTCGGCCTGCCTTGCGTCGTCTATATGGGTTCCGTGGATGTCGAGCGGCAGAAGCCGAACGTGCTCAGGATGAAGATGCTCGGCGCCGAGGTGCGCGCCGTGGAGTCTGGGTCCAAGACGCTGAAGGACGCGATGAACGAGGCGTTGCGTGACTGGGTCGCCAATGTCCACGACACGTTCTATTGCATCGGCACGGTGGCTGGCCCGCATCCCTATCCGGCCATGGTGCGCAATTTCCAGTCGGTAATCGGCCGCGAGACTCGCGAACAGATGCAAAGGGCTGAAGGCCGGCTACCGGATTCGTTGATCGCCTGCATCGGCGGTGGCTCAAATGCCATGGGCCTGTTCCATCTCTTCCTCGACGAGCGCGGGATCGAAATCTATGGCGTGGAAGCTGCCGGGCACGGTCTCGACAGCGGCGAGCACGCGGCATCGATCGCCGGCGGCAAGCCCGGCGTGCTGCACGGCAATCGCACCTATTTGCTGATGAACGGCGACGGCCAGATCGAGGAAGCGCATTCGATCTCCGCCGGACTCGATTATCCGGGCATCGGGCCAGAGCATGCCTGGCTCAATGATGTGGGCCGGGTGAAATTCCTCTCTGCGACCGACGACGAGGCGGTGGCCGCGTTTCAGCTTTGCAGCAAGCTCGAGGGCATCATCCCGGCGCTCGAGCCTGCGCACGCGCTGGCTCGCGTACTCGACATCGCGCCGAAGAAACCCAAGACTCACCTGATGGTGGTCAATCTCTCCGGCCGCGGCGACAAGGACCTCGATTCGGTTGCGAGCTATCTGAGCGCCAAAGCACGAGGCTCGAACTGAGTGGCGACACGGATCGACAAGAGATTTGCGCAGCTGAAGCGGGAAGGGCGGTCTGGCCTCGTCGCTTTCATCACCGCCGGCGACCCCGATTACGACACGTCGCTTGCAATCCTTAAAGGCCTGCCTTCTGCCGGCGCCGACATTGTCGAGCTAGGCATGCCTTTCTCAGACCCCATGGCCGACGGGCCTGCCATCCAGGCGTCTTCCCAGCGGGCGCTAAAAGCCGGGCAGACCATGAGAAAGACGCTAGCCATGGTTAGGGATTTTCGCGGCCAGGATAGCGTCACGCCGATAGTGCTAATGGGCTACTACAACCCCATATATGTCTATCCGGTGGATCGCTTCATCGAGGACGCAGTGAAGGCAGGAGCGGACGGGTTGATTGTGGTGGACATGCCGCCAGAAGAGGATGCCGAGCTTAGGCCGCTGGCGAGCGCGGCAGGGCTCAATTTTATCCGCTTGGCGACGCCCACGACCGATGCCAAGCGGCTGCCGGCCGTGCTCGCCAATACTTCGGGCTTCGTCTACTACGTGTCGATTGCCGGGATCACCGGCACGAAGGCGCCGGACTTAGCGGAGGTCAAAAGCCATGTCGGCCGCATCAAGGCGCATACCGATTTGCCGATTGCGGTCGGCTTCGGCGTGAAGAGCGAAGCCCAGGTGAGCGCGATCGCGAGTGCCGCTGAAGGCGTGGTGGTCGGCTCCGCGCTCGTCGCGTCGATTGCGCAAAGTCTCGATGAGAAAGGCAAGGCGACGCGCGCAACCGAGCCGCAAGTGCTTGGACTGGTCAAACGGCTTGCCGCGGCCCTCCGTCACCCTGCTGAAGCCGTGGCGCTCTAGGCTTTGTTGTTTACGCGATTTGCATCTTTGAGAGTCTTGTAGACCCGTGAACTGGATCAACAGCGTCGTCAGACCGAAGATCAGGAGCATCCTTCGCAAGAAGGAGATGCCGGACAATCTTTGGGTGAAATGCCCCGAGACGGGGCAGATGATCTATTACAAGGATCTCGAAGCCAACCAGTTCGTCGTGCCTGGCTCGAATTATCACATGCGCATGGCCGCTGCCGCGCGCTTGAAGGCTCTGTTCGACAATGCCGAATATGAGACCTTAGCCTTACCGGAGGTGCCGGCCGATCCGCTGAAGTTCCGCGACGAGCGCCGTTATACCGATAGGCTGAAAGACGCCCGCGGTAAGACCGGCCTCTCCGACGCGGTGCTTGCCGGCGCGGGCCGGTTGGAAGGGCAACGCATCGTCGCTGCCGTCCAGGATTTCGACTTCCTCGGCGGATCGCTCGGCACTGCCGCCGGCGAAGCGGTGATTGCGGCCATGCGTACGGCAGTGAAGCGCGAGACGCCGTTCATTCTGTTTGCCGCCTCAGGCGGCGCGCGCATGCAGGAGGGCATTCTCTCGCTCATGCAGATGCCGCGCACCACGGTTGCGGTGCAGGAGCTGCGCGAGGCGAGACTCCCTTACATTGTGGTGCTGACGCACCCAACGACCGGCGGTGTTACCGCCTCTTATGCCATGCTCGGTGACATCCAGATCGCCGAACCAGGTGCGCTGATTGGCTTTGCCGGCCCGCGCGTCATCGAGCAGACCATCCGCGAACAACTCCCCAACGGCTTCCAGCGTGCCGAATATCTGCATGACCACGGCATGGTCGACATGGTGGTTCATCGCCATGCGCTGCGCGGCACGCTTGCCCGCATATGCAATCTCTTGACCCGACGCCGCCCTGGCCGCGATATCGCCGTTTCGGACAAGATCGACGGCAAGGTCGCACTGAAGGCACCGTCATCGAGTATCTCGCTGAGCGGCAACGGCCTCGACAGGGTTGTCGGCAATGATCACGACGATGATGAGGACTTGACCGGCGACGCCGGGATCGGCCCCAATCCAAATCAGCCGCAAACGAACTGAAAGCGCGGGGGACTTGACCACATTACCGCATAATTTTGGGGGCGCTGAGGCCCGCCTCCGGCCTGCCTCGAGCGAGACGCTGCTCGAGCGATTAAAGATGCTGCATCCGCAGTCGATCGACCTATCGCTTGGACGAATCGAGCGCCTTCTTGCTGCGCTCGGACATCCCGAGCGAAGACTGCCCCCGGTTGTGCATGTGGCCGGCACCAACGGCAAAGGCTCGTACCTTGCCTTCACGCGTGCCATTGCTGAGGCGCTTGGCAAGGGCGTGCATGTTTACACCTCGCCGCATCTCGTCAATTTCCACGAGCGCATCGTGCTTGCCGGGCCGCATGGCTCAGCACTCATCGGCGAAGACTTTCTCGTCGATTGCCTCGCCCGCGCCGAAGCTGCCAACGGCGGGGAGCTGATCACTCTGTTCGAAATCACCACGGCTGCGGCCTTCCTTGCCTTTGCCGAGGTCCCCGCCGATCTGCTTTTGCTTGAGACGGGATTGGGCGGGCGGCTCGATGCCACCAATGTCGTGGATAAGCCTCTGCTCACTGCAATCACGCCGATCTCGATCGACCACGTTTCCTTCCTCGGCGACACCATCACTGCCATCGCCGGAGAGAAGGCCGGCATCCTGAAACCTGGCGTGCCTTGCGTCGTCGGAAGGCAGGGGCAGGAGGCCTTCGAGGTAATCGAACGGAGGGCCGAAGCGCTCGGCGTGCCGCTCCACGTGGCAGGCCGCGACTTCGACATGTACGAGCAGCACGGACGCCTCATCTTCCAGACGCCGTCGCGACTGTTGGATTTGCCGCTGCCGCGCCTCAACGGACGTCACCAGATCGACAACGCCGGTGCCGCCATCGCCGGAGCGAGCGTCATCTTCGGCGACGCGCTCACCACGCGCGCGCTTGAGCGTGGACTGACGCACGCCGAATGGCCGGCACGTCTCGAGCGCCTCGCGGTGGGCGGGCTCCACGCCTATGTGGTGGACGGAACCGAGATTTGGCTAGACGGCGGTCATAATGCCGCCGGCGGTCAGGTCATCGCGCATGCACTCGCCGAGCTCGACGAGCGCGTTCCGCGTCCCGTGCATCTCGTGTTCGGCATGATGGAGACCAAGGATGCGCACGCCTTCATCGCCCCCTTCAAAGGCCTGGTCGAGCGCGTCTACACGGTGCCGATTCCGGAGGAGCCCAATGCCTTCAGCGCCGAGGCGCTTGCCGAGGTTGTGCGGGCCGAAGGATTCGATGTGGTGGCGGCGAGTAGCATGGCTGATGCCCTGCTGCGGTCGCAGGCGACACTCGATGGACCTGGGCGAGTCCTGATCTGCGGCTCGCTCTATCTCGCCGGCCACGTCCTCAAGCTTCACGGCTGACCGTGCGCCACTCCCTTGTCATTGCCCGGCTTGACCGGGCAATCCAGTAATCCCGGACGCCGTGGCTAACCGGCGTCAGCGGTTACTGGATTCCCACTTTCGCGGGAATAACACATTCAATGAGTGAGGGAGAAGACCCTACGCGCCGACGGTACCGTTGATCCAGGCGGCGAGATGATTCTTGGGATAGGCGCCACGCAGCGTTCCGGCGACCTCGCCATTCTTGAACAGGATCAGGGTCGGGATAGCGCGCACGTTATAGGTGCCAGGTGTGCGGGGGTTCTCGTCGATGTTGAGCTTCTTGATGCGCACCTTGCCGTTGAGCTCCTTGGCGATCTCTTCCAGAGCTGGCGCAATCTGCCGGCATGGGCCGCACCACTCTGCCCAGAAGTCGACGACCACCGGGGTTGAAGATTTGAGCACCTCGGTCTCGAAGGTGTCGTCGGAAACTTTCTCGGTTGCCATTTGCCTCTCCTAATCGCCGGCGTCGCCCACGTAACGACCGGTGTCTTGAATCTAGCATGCGAACCTAGGTACGCGTTCCTATGGCGTCAAGGCTGGCGCTGTTCCGCCAGGAGGCCGCACTCTGCGACATCAAGCGAAGTTGATGGGATTTCCATGAGCCGCGGGCCGTCGGTCCACAACAGCGCCGCGCGAATCGCGCGGCCTGGGAACAGTTTCTTGAGCGCGAGCCGGTAGGCGGCGAGCTGGTTGATATAGGCCGGCGCCACATTCTCAAGCGTCAATGGCGGCAGCCGATTCGTCTTGTAGTCGAGGATGAGAAGTTCGCCCTCGAGCACCGCGAGGCGATCGATCTGGCCTTCGATCTCATATCCGGCCTCGCCTTCGCCGATCTTCGCCACGACCGGGACTTCGGCGAGGCTGCCCGGCCGGAAGAGCGGCGCAAAGGAAGGATCGCCCACAATGGCGAGCGACTCGGCAACGATCTCATCCCTCAGCTTTTGGTCGAGGTTTGCGCCACGCACCGCGACGAAGGCGCGTGCCGCCCGCTCATGGGCCTCGGGGGCTAGCTCCGGGAGATGCTGCAATAGGGCATGCACGAGCAGCCCGCGGGCGTAGCGGCCGCCTTGACTGAGCGCCCTCGGACCAAGCGGCGGCTGCTCGCCGGCGCGCTCTTGCGAGATGCCGTCTGGCCCGAGCGCTAGCCTCGATGGCGCAAGCCTCCGGCGCGAGCGCTCAGGCTTGGCCGGAGCCAGCGCCCAGTCCGGCAGAGGTACGGCTGTGTGCTCTTTTTCCTTGGTCTCGCGCGGCAATACGGCTGCTGCCTGCGCGCTCTCCATCCTGCGCACCGACGTTCCATCGGAGTTGGCGATCTCAACAAGATGGCCGGCTAGCCCATCCTTGATGAGCTCGTACCAGCACTGCTTTTCGGGGTTATCCCTCTGCCCCTGCCAGCCGCAGATATAGAGCCGGTCGCACGCGCGCGTCATGGCGACATAGAGCAAGCGGTGATATTCCTCGCGCTCGGCCTGCTGGAGGCGAGCCTTGGCATCAGACAGTGCCGCAAGGTCGGAGTGGCCCGAAGGGGGCCAGAGGAGATGCGCGACCTCGCCGGGCGATGCGCCAGGCCGCGCCATAGGGAAGAGCCGCGGGCCCTGCGGCCGCGGCAGCATACAAGTGTCGGGCAGGAACACGATCGGCGCCTGCAAGCCCTTGGCGCCATGCACCGTCATGATGCGCACCTCGTCGCGGTCCTGCTGCATGTCGCGCTTGATCTCGATGTCGTCGGTGCGCAGCTTGTCGATGAAGCCGTGGAGCGAAGGCGCGGCCTCGCGGTCGTAAGCCAACGCGAGGTCGAGGAACTCGTCGATCGCCTCCGCAGCCTCTGGCCCAAGCCTTGTCAGCATGCGTTTGCGCATGAGCTGTGCCTCGGCGCCAAGCAGCTCCGAGAAGAACTCGTAGGGCGGCAGGTAGTCCGCGCGAGCGAGCCAAGCTGAGAGGCGCGTCCAGGCTTCGGCGAACCGCGCGTCCTCCTTGGCCCTGTCTCTGAGCTGAGACCACAATGACCGCGGACGCCGGCCATAGGCGAGATCGAACAGCGCGTCGTCGTCGAGGCCGAATAGCGGGCTCTTCAACACGACGGCAAGCGCAAGATCGTCCTCTGGCATCAACAGCACGTCGGCAAGCGCGACGAGGTCCTGCACCGCAAGCTGATCCATCAGCCGCATGCGGTCGGCACCAGCGACCGAGACGCCCTCGTGCTTCAGCGCCCGGATCATCGGCGTGATGAACGGATCGCGGCGGCGGACCAGGATGAGAATGTCGCCCGCCTTGACGTTGCGGCCTTGCGACACCAAGGGTTCGCCTTCAGTGAGCCAGCGCTTGATCTCTCTCGCGATGCGCCGGCAAAGCTGATCGACCGAGCGGGCACCAGCTGCCTCCTCGTTCCACGGTTCGAACGCCTCGGCAGGCTCAGGCTTGGTCTCGGTCTCGGTCTCCCAGACCTCGACCAGTCCCGCTTCGCCTTTGCGATGCGCGTGATGCTTGATGACATTTGTCGCGACGGTCATCAGCCCTTGCGCGGCTTGCGGCTTGGCGAAGACATGATCGACGGCATAAAGGATCGGCTCGGTTGAGCGGAAGGAGAGGTTGAGCGGCACGTCGTGCCAAGTAAGCCCTGCAGCTTCAGCCCTGCGCTTAAAGGCTCGGCCGACCTCGCCGAATCGCGCCGGGTCCGCGCCCTGAAAGCTGTAGATCGACTGCTTCTCGTCGCCGACGGCAAACAGCGTGCGCGACTTTCCGTTTGCACCGCCCGCGCCTGCGCCGGCGAAGAACTCCTCGCCCAATCGCTCGATGATGGTCCATTGCTGCGGATTGGTGTCCTGCGCCTCGTCGACCAGGATATGATCGACACCACCGTCGATCTTGTAGAGCACCCAGGCGGCGGCATCGGCGCGCGACAGCAGGTTCGATGTCCTGATGATGAGGTCGTCGTAATCGAGCACGGCTTCGGCCCGCTTGCGCCGCTCATAGTCGGCCTGGATCGCGTCGGCAAAGGCGAGCACGGCGCTGCTTGCCTCGGCCACACGCAAATGGGCGAGCTTGAGATCGAGCGCGGCAAAGCGGTCGCGCGCCTCCTCGAGAGCGGCGCAGAGTGCGGGAACCGCGTCTTTCAGCGCCTTGCTGCAAAATCGTTGGCGCGGCTCACCTTTGTCGGTGCAGAAGATGGTCCTGAACAGAGAGGCGCGTCCTTCACCATCCACGTCCTTGGCCGCCGCGAGGCTCGATTTGAGCCTCTTGTCGTCGGCTGTCGCGGCGTGCAGAACGAGCGCTTGCAATAGCGCGTCAATTTCGCTGTCGGTCAGCACTGCCGCGAGCTTGGCGGTGAGCGCGTCTTCCTGCTCGGCCTCGACCCGAAGCAGGCGCTTGAGCGCCAAGCCCTCAACTTCGGCCCAGTCGGGACGAGAATCGTGATACGCCATCATGGCGGCGAGCTCTGCGCGCTTGTCAAGCACGGTGTTCACCACTTGGCGGAAATACTCCTCGCTGGTCAGCGCGATGACCGTCGCGAGCGCCTTCCCGAGCGTGCCGTCACGCTCCTCTGCGGCGCGGGCGATGGTTGCGTCGAAGGCTTGCCGTCGCATGTCCGCCTGGCCGCGCTCGTCGAGCACCTTAAAATGCGGTGTGACTTGGGCCTCGAGCGGGAAGCGCTGCAACAGGCGCTCGCAGAAGCCGTGGATGGTGTGGATCTTCAGCCCGCCCCTCGCTTCGAGCGCACGGGCGAAGAGGCGCCGCGCGGTGCGTAGGTGCTCCTCCTCGGGCGCGCGCCCCATCAGCGCAAGCAGCTCTTTGCGCAGCTCACCCACGGAAGCCGTCGCCCAGCGCGCGAGGTCATCGAGTAGCCGGTTCTGCATCTCTGCCGCGGCTGTCTTGGTGTAGGTGAGGCAGAGGATCGATTCGGGCTCGGAGCCGGCGACGAGGAGGCGCAACACCCGCCTGACCAGGACCTCGGTCTTCCCCGTGCCGGCATTGGCCGACACCCACGCCGAGGCCTCGGGGTCGGAAGCCCGCGCCTGGTTGCGGTCAGTCTCGTGGGGAAGCGGCGGCTGGTCGTTCATCGCCACTCCTCCTCGGCCTCTTGGGTGAGCCACTCGTCGACGCGGGCGAGATGGGCGTATTCGTCATATTCGTAAAGCCGCCTGAAAGCTGACCTGCGCTTGACCTCGTAAGCCATGTCCGGCCGGTCGTAGCGATCGATGAGTGCGGCTAAGTCTTTGAGGGCTCTACTCGCCAAGCTAGTGGGTGCAGACGTTCCGGCGGCGCTCTCCTCGCCGCCGTCGTTTCGTCCCGAGGCTTTGATGTAGCGAATGGCCTGGACCGGCCGCTTGCCGAGCTCGGCAAAGCCGCCATGCTCGGCGATCGCCGTTTCTAGCGGAAGCTGCGGGGCGAATAGTGTCTCGACATGTTTCGAAATCGGCACGCTGCCGGTCTTATAGTCGTAGATCACGACCGAGCCGTCTTGGCCGACATCGATGCGGTCGGCGCGAGCAGTGAGCTCAAAGCCCGAGGCGAGCTTGAGCGCGCCTGTAACTTCGGTGTGTGTCCGCTCGGCGAAGGTCCGCCGCGCGGGCTCGGTGGCGGCGAACCAGCGGGCGAATTGCTGGAAGGCAGGCCGCCAAAAGGCCTCCACGCGCGGAGAGCCGCCGAACTCCTTGAAGGCACGGTCCGCGAAGGTAATGAGCTCGGCGTAAATGTCGGCGGGCAGACTGTCGGGATAGGCCTCCGCAAAGTCATGCACGGCCCTGTGCACGATTTGGCCGCGCAAGGCTTGGTCGGGCTCGGTACCGAGCGGCTTCAAGGGTTCGAGCCTCAAGATGTCGCGCGCGAAGATCTCGTAGGGATTGGCGATCCATTTCTCGATGCGCGTCACGCTGAGCTTGCGCGGCCTCGCATCGATGGGAGGGCACGGTCTTGGCGGCTTGGCCGGAACGAAGCCCGGCGCGTGGTCGCGCTCGCGCGCCCACTCGACCCAAGGCTGCTCGGGTTTGATCTTGTTGCCCAGGCCCGAAGCGGTCACCAGCGCTTCCAGCCGCTGCAGCCAGCGCGAAGGCACGGTCGGCACGCCGTCCACCTTCAGCGCTCGCGTGAGGTAGACTGCGCCAGCGCCGAGTGCCTGCGCGAAATCGTGGGCGGCAAGTCCGATGCGCCGCTCTGGCGGACTCAACCCGAGCGCCTCGCGCATGGGCCTGCTGAGCCAAGGGCCAGACTCTTGCGGCCGGGGCCAGACGCCTTCGTTAAGGCTGCCGAGGATCACGACATCGGGTTGCTGGAGTCTCGCCTCGAGCGGGCCCCAGATGAAGAGGCGAGGATGCAGAGGAAAGCGCGGCCGGACCACTTCGCCTGCGATCAGGCTGCGGTAGAAGGGCGGGTAGTCTGCGAGGCCGATGGTGAGGCTGCGCCCGGCATCGATCAGCTCGGCGAGCAGCACCGACAACGCATCTCCGGCATCGCCTTGCCACAGCGCTGACGGCGAGCCGCGCTCGTCCCGCGCCAAGGCTTCGGCAACTTCCGCATGGGCTCGTGCAAATTCCGCCGCCTGGCGCGGAGTCCGGTCCCCGAACAGAGCCGTGAGCGGGGCGAAGGCGACCTCGAGATCAGCGACAAGCTTGAGCGCGACCGCTTGTTCCTGCTCGTTGATCGGGGCGTGGCGGCGCTTTTCGTCGTCGCGCGCGGCTCGGAGCGCATGGCGCGCGCCTTCGAGGCCTTGCCCAACATAGATGTCGCGGAAGGCGCCGCGTTCGAATGCCCGCGCCGCAGACCTGATCTCGAAAGGCGAGCGTCCAACACGCGCGAGCGGATGCTTGAGCAGCGCCATCAGCTCCGACGGCGCGAAATTCGTGTCGACAGCGCCAAGGACGAGATCGAGGAAAGCGCCGAGAGCCGTGCGCGCAACAGGCACCCCCGCCGAGTCGTCGATGGTAAGGTCGTAGCGCTTGAGCCGCGCCGCGACGCGCCGCGCCAGCACGCGGTCGGGCGTGACCAGGGCCGCGGTCTTTCCCGGCGTCTCGATAACGGACTTGAGGATCAGCGCGATGGCTTCAGCCTCGTCATGGGCTGTCGGCGCGACGATCATGCGAATGCCAATGAGCGCGTTGGCGAAGCTCGCGCGCGCCAAGCGATGAGTATCGAGGAAGCGTCGCCAATGCTCGGTGCTCTCAGCCGGCCGGAGCGCCTCGCTCACGAGATGAAGCCGCGCGCGGGCGCTCGCGTTGGGTTCGCTGCCCGGCACGAAGGCAACATCCTTGCGCTCCACGCCGAGCTTGCGCAGAAGCTCAGCCATGCCGGCCTGCGGATGCTCGGGATGATCTCCGAGCAGCGGCCAACTTTCGTCATCGAGCGTGAGGTCGAGGCCCGGCAACACGACCGCGCCATTCGCCAAAGAGGCGATGGTCTTGAGCAGCCGTGCGGTCGCCGGCACCGTGCCGGTCGATCCCGCGGCGATCACAGGGTAAGGCGAGCCTTGTGCGAGGCGCTCGGTCTCTTGTTCCGTCAACAAATTGCGGCGCGTGATGGGAGAGACCAGCCCGTGCTCCTCGAGATAATCAGGCCAGTTCTCGGTGACGATCTTGAGAAAATCGACGGTGATTTGCCAATGCGCGGCAAAATCCTCCGGCACGATCTCGGCGAGCTCGGAGAGATCCACCTCTTCGCGCTCGACTTCGTCCATGAGCCGCGCCAGGTCTGCCGCGAGATAAGAAGCCTGCCCCGGCGTCACGCTCAGGATGGCAGACCCTTCGACGGAGCTTTCCGCCATAGCCTCCTGTTGCAGGTGTCGGCCCAAGGCAAGTACGAGCCGCATCAGCGCCAGACGCCGAGGAAGGGCGCCGATGGCAGGGGCGCCGATCGCTCCGTCATCTTCGGCGCCGTCACCGGCCCCGAAAATGATGGCCGCCTCTTCCTCGGGATCGCCAAGTGCCCTGATACGCGGAAGCAGCAAAGCTTCGCTCGATGCCTCGGCGAGGAAGGCTTCGCGCAGTGCGCGGGCAGCACGCCGCGTGGGCAGATATATGGTGGTGAGCGGCAGCGCGAGCGGCTCGGGCTTAGCGCCGCCAGGCAACGGCAGTTCGCCCCCGAGAATGGCCTTGGCGAGGGTCGTAAGGAACGGCGCCGACGGCGGAATGGTGTAGAGCCCTGGCCGCCCTGGTAGGAACTCAGGCACCTTCGCTCTCGAACAAAGCCTCGGCGTCTGCCAAGGCTTCGGGCGTGCCGACATGCATCCAGCGGCCGTCGAGCCTCACCCCGTAGAGCCTTTTCGTAGCGAGTGCTCTGTCCCACAGGGCGTTCAGCGAGAACCGCCCCTCTGGTGCGTCCTTGAACAAGCGCTCGTCGCAGAGCGACACGCCGGCGAAGGCGAAGGGCACGATCTCCTTCTCCCCACGCCGTTGAAGCCTACCGTCGGGCCCCATCGAGAAGTCGCCTTTCGCGGCATAGCCGATGCTGGTGGCGACCGGCGCAAGCAGCAGCAGGCAGTCCATAGCAGCCGGATCCCACAGCCGCAACATGCGCAGGAGCGCAGGGGTCGCGCCTTCGCTCCACACCGAATCCGCATTGTGAATGAAGAAAGGACCCGATCCCAGCTGCGGCAGCGCCTTCTTCGCGCCGCCTCCGGTATCGAGCAGGACACCACGCTCGTCGGAGACGAGAATCTTCGGAGGCTTGCCCTGCCGGTTCAGCACATGAGCCTCGAGCTGATCTGGGAGGTAGTGGACGTTGACCACTGCCGTCTTGACCCCGGCTTGCACGAGCCGATCGAGCACGTGGTCGATCAACGGCCTGCCGGCAAGCGGCACGAGGGGCTTTGGCATGCGTAAGGTCAAAGGACGCATGCGCTCCCCAAATCCGGCAGCAAGCACCATCGCCGTCTTTGCCTCGGTCATGGCCGCGGCCCTTTACAGCACGAGAGGTGGGAGATCGCCCGCGGGCGGCAGCTCACGCGCGTAGAAGCGGCGAAGCCCAGCGAGCGCCGGATGGGCGAGGTCGCGCTCAAGATAGCGCGCGACCCGCGGGATATGGGCGAGATAACCGCGCTTGCCGTCACGTTTCGCCAATCGCGCAAATATGCCGAGGATCTTAGAGTTGCGTTGGGCGCCGAGCGTTGCGTAGAGGGTACGGAACTGATCTGACGAAAAGTGCTGGCTCTGCGCGTTTCGGGCGGCACAGTAGCGAGCGAGTTCGTCCCGTTCAAGCGCTTCCGGAACATCCAGGCGGGCGTCCTGGAGCAAGGAGACGAGGTCGTAGGCAAGCGGGCCTTTGAGGGCGTCCTGGAAGTCGAGGATGCCAATCTGCTTGATACCCTTCCGCTCCGGCAGCCACATCAGGTTAGGCGAGTGGTAGTCCCGCACTACCCAGCCGAGATCGGCCTTGGCGGTTTGCTCCAGAAGGGGCAGCCACAGGCCGAAATACTCCTGGCGAAGCGCCTCCGGCGGGGGTTTTCCGTGTATCGCCGGCCAGAACCAATCGATGAGAAGCGAGGTCTCGGTCAGCATCGCATCCGCGTCATAGGCGGGCAGCGGGTAAGGCGCATGGCCTTCGATGGGTAGAAGGTTCGGCGGCGGCTTGCGGGCAAGCGCAATCAGGACATCGACGGCCGGGCTATAAAGCTCAGGCAGCGAGCGACCCCTCGCGATTTCGCCGGTAAACAGCCGGTCGCCGAGATCCTCGAGAATGAGAAAGCCTTCATCGAGATCGAAGGCGTACACGGCAGGCGCCGACAGTCCGCGCTCTCTCAGCGCCTCAGCCACTGCCACGAAGGGCGTCACGTCCTCGGCAAGATGCACGAGCGCGCTGTAGGGCTTGCCGTCGCGGATCGGAGGACCGTCGGGCTGCCGAGGAGAGTTCATCAGGATGGCATTGCGGTTAGGCAGTACGAGCCGCGCATAAGAGCGTGTAGAAGCGTCGCCCTGAAGATATGAGGCGACGGCCTCGGCATATGGCGTCCTGTCGAGGAATTGGCGGAGCTCGCGCAGCCTTCCTAGCCGCGGTTCCCATTTGCCGTGGGCTGTGAGCACGATCCGGCGAGCATTCGGCAGCGCCGTCTCGTCCATGGCGATATCGAGCCGGTCCTCCGGCAGCCAGCGCTCGGCGCGCTCAGGCCACTCGATGAGTACTACGCCTTCGCCGAGCGCATCTTCGAGGCCGAGTTCGTCAAGCTCGGACGGCCCAAGCCGGTAGAAGTCGCAATGGGTGAGGGTTAGCCGCTTCGTCTCGTAACGCTGCATGAGGGCGAAGGTCGGGCTCGGCACCTCGTCTTCGCCGCCAAGTCGCGTGACTAGAGACCGAGCGAAGGTGGTCTTCCCTGCACCGAGCGGACCGCTCAGCGCGATGACATCGCCTGCTTTGAGCGATAGCGCGATGCGGCTTGCGAGGATGTCGAGCCCGACCAGGTCGACATCATCGAGACTCCAGCTCGAGGTCATCCCGCGCGGCTTGACTTGTAAAATGGTTGTTCAAGCTCCGCCTCTTTTTCCCGGCCGAGCGGCAGCAACACTTTGACTCGCGTGCCCCGGCCGGGGGCGGAGTCGAGCGAGACCGTGCCGCCATGCAGTTCGGCGAGGCTCTTGACGACGGAAAGCCCGAGTCCTGCGCCGCGATGGCGTGAGCCATACGAGCGGCTCTCGAAACGATTGAACACGACCTGCTGGTAATCCTCTGGAATGCCTACGCCTTGGTCCTCCACGGTGAAGGCAAGCATGGAATTCTCCCGCCCGCAATTGAGTGCAATCCTGCCGCCCTGCTCCGAGAAGCCGATCGCGTTGGACAGGAGATTATACAGCATCTGGGTCACGCGCCTGCCGTCGGCGACCAAGCTATCGACGCCGGGCTCGATACCGATCGCAAGGTGGATGTCGTTTTGCTTTAACCGCTCTTCGACGCCCTGCACCGCCTGACCAACCACATCGCGCACTTTTACCGGCGACAGCTTCAGTTCGAGCGTGCCGGCGTCGATGGTGGCGAGGTCCAGGATATCGTCGATGATGGAGAGCAGCGTGCGGCCCGACAGGCGGATATCGTTGAGATAGTCGCGCTGCCGGTCGGTGAGGGGCCCGGCGACCGGGCTCGCCAGAAGCTCGCTGAAGCCGATGATATTGGTGAGCGGCGTGCGCAGCTCGTAGGACACGTGGCTGATGAACGCGGTCTTGAGCCGGTCGGCAGCTTCGAGCGCCTCGGTGCGCTCGATCAGCGCCCGCTCAGCGCGCTTTGCGTCGGATACATCGACATAGGTGAGGAGCGTGCCGCCGTCGGGCAGGGGCAGGGCGGCGCAAGCAAGCACGCTGCCGTCAGGCCGGTCGAACTCGCTTTCATAGGCGCGCTCGGCGACGAGGGCGGTTACCGCGGCCTTGGTGCGCTCCCATTCTTCCGGCGCATCATAGAGTGCGCGACACCAGGAGATGATCTCCTCGATATGCGGCTCGCCGTCGAGCTGATGCGGGTTCAGGCGCCAGATATTGGCAAAGGCTTCATTGTAGAGCCTCAGGCGCCCATTCGGGGCGAACACGGCCACGCCCTCACGCAAGGTCTCGATGGTCTCGCGCTGCACCTGGATCAGCGCATTGTAGCGGCTCTCCAGCCCAATCCGCTCGGTGACGTTCTCGTAGAGATAGGTCACGCCGGCCACACCCTCGCTGTCGGCGATGACGTGTAGGGTGCTGCCGTCGGGGAGGTGCCACTGGTCCTCGATCTGGGCGTTGGTGCCGTAGGACGAGAGCCACGACCTCTTCCATTCGCGATAGTCGGCCTTCTCGGGCAAACGACGCGCCTGGCGCAGCCGGTCGAGGATCTCGCCGTCACGCGGATGTGTGGCGAGCCATTCGGGATCGAGCTGCCAAAGCGCGACATAGGCCTGATTGAAGTGGGTGAGGCGCTGGCTTCCGTCGAACACCGCGAACGCCGTGGCAAGCCGGTCAAAACTTCTGAAACGCGCATCGAGGGCCGGCTTGGTCTCAGGACGGCCACGCTCCGCCGCGGTGGCTTGGGCCTCGAGCAGCCTCCGCAGCGAGGCAACCTGTTCCTCGAGCCGGCGGTGCTTCGAGGCGAGCTCGGCAGCTTCGAGCCGCTGCCCCGCTACGTCGCGAACCTTGAGCACGATAGTCCGGCCAGTTGCCCTACCATCGACCTCGACATAGCGGTCGCGCAAGCTGGTAAGCATCAGGTTGAAAGCCTCGCCGCGCTCCGCGAGCACCTCAATCGCGTCATCCAGCTCCTTGACCGACGGCGCGTCGAGCCATCCGGCAAAATTGATGAACCTGTCGGTTTGGTCCGGCACGCCGTGACTCGCGGGCAAGGTCGCGACCAGAAGATCGGCCTCGCCAGTCTCCGACACAGTGAGCAGCATTTGTGGCTCCGCGGCTAGCACCGTGTCGAGCGCATTCTCGCTCAAACGATAGCGCTCGGCCTCGTTCGCCGCCTCTCTCTCGGCCCTGCGCGCATACTGTGTAGCGCGAACACAAATGATCGCCGTGCCGGCCGCGAAGGCGATGATGCCGAGAGTAATGCCGAGCAAAAGCAGCATGCGCGAATCAAGCGCCACGCTGACGGTGCCGGCCATCGCCGCCTGAGCGGAGAGAAGGGTCGCGGCAGAAAAGGCGAGAACGCGGGACAGCACTCTTGGCCACCTTGATGAAGGTAAGGCCTTGCCCCCGCTGGTCCGCATGGTCCCTCGCTCCACGCCGCCGCCCATGGCCTTGCGCTCAGCACCGCTTATGCTGCCACAGACTTAACGCGGGTCGTTCCGACCCTGCGAGCTTCAAGGCGAATCAGGCTTAGATTAGCTGTATCGCCCAGTCTTGCCCACTGGCGGAAGCGCCTTAGCCTAACTGGCTAAGGCAATGTGGCAGGGATCTAGTACCGATAGGAGTCGGTCTTGTAGGGCCCTTCGACCGGCACCCCGATATATTCAGCCTGGTCGGGCTTAAGCTTGGTGAGCCTGGCGCCGACTTTGCCGAGATGGAGCCGCGCCACCTTCTCGTCGAGCCGCTTCGGCAGCACGTAGACCTTCTTCTCGTATTTGCCGGGATTGGCCCACAGCTCCATCTGCGCGATGGTCTGGTTGGTAAAGGACGCGCTCATCACGAAGCTTGGATGGCCCATGGCGTTGCCGAGATTGACCAGCCTACCCTCCGACAGAAGGATGATGCGCTTGCCGTCAGGAAACTCGATCTCGTCCACCTGCGGCTTGACGTTGTCCCATTTGAAATTGCGCAAGGCCGCGACCTGAATCTCCGAATCGAAATGGCCGATATTAGCGACAATGGCGCGATCCTTCATCGCCCGCATGTGATCTAACGTGATCACGTCCTTGTTGCCGGTCGCGGTGACGAAAATGTCTGCCCGCGGTGCCGCGTCCTCCATGGTAGTGACCTCATAGCCTTCCATCGAGGCCTGCAGCGCGCAGATCGGGTCGATCTCCGCGACCATCACGCGGCAGCCGGCATTGCGCAGGCTCGCGGCTGAGCCTTTGCCCACGTCGCCGAACCCTGCGACCATCGCCACCTTGCCCGCCATCATCACGTCGGTGCCGCGGCGAATGCCGTCGACCAGGCTCTCGCGGCAACCATAAAGGTTGTCGAACTTGGACTTGGTCACGCTGTCGTTGACGTTGATCGCGGGAAACAGCAGCGTGCCCTTCTTCTGCATCTCGTAGAGGCGATGCACGCCGGTCGTGGTCTCCTCAGTCACGCCGCGGATGTTCTTGGCAATCTCCGCGTACCAGCCGGGCTTCTTCTTGAGCCGCTTCTTGATCGCGGCGAATACGACCTCTTCCTCCTCGTTGGAGGCTTTGTCGAGAAAGGCCGTGTCGCCCTTCTCGGCCCGGACGCCGAGATGCACGAGCAGTGTCGCGTCGCCGCCGTCGTCGAGGATCATGTTGGGCGTGCCGCCATCGGCCCACTCGAAGATGCGGTGGGTGTAGTCCCAATATTCTTCGAGGCTCTCGCCCTTATAGGCGAACACTGGGATGCCTTTGGCCGCGATCGCCGCGGCGCCGTGGTCTTGCGTCGAGTAAATATTGCACGAGGCCCAGCGGATATCGGCGCCGAGCGCCTTCAGCGTCTCGATGAGGACAGCGGTCTGGATCGTCATGTGCAGCGAGCCGGCGATGCGCGCTCCTTTGAGCGGCTGCTTGGCCGCGTACTCCTCTCGCACCGCCATCAGCCCCGGCATTTCCGTCTCGGCGATGGCGATTTCTTTGCGGCCCCACTCGGCGAGCCCGATATCTCTGACGTGGTAGTTCATGCCCTCTACTCCTGGCCTCGGATCATAAAGATATAAAGAACTCCTTATACGTTTTCCATATGCCTGACCAGTGCGAATTGGCCTGCCACCGGCTTGAGAAGAGCCAAGCCTTGATCTCCGTCAAGGCAGGACCCAGGGGAAGGACTAGAGGAACCCATGACTAATCAAAGTCGAAAGAACAAAGCCCAGGTTCACGTTTGGGACGGCTTCGTCAGGCTGTTCCATTGGACTTTGGTGATTGCCTTCACCGTTGCCTACTTTACCGAGGACGATCTCCTTCAGGTCCACGTCTGGGCAGGCTACGTCGTGGGTGCTCTGGTCGTGGCGCGGGTGATGTGGGGGTTCGTCGGACCGGCCCATGCCCGCTTCTCCGACTTCATCTACGACCCCGCGACGACTCTTCGCTATATGCGTGACCTCCTCCTGCTCAGGGCCGAGCGCCACCTTGGCCACAGCCCTGGCGGCGGCGCCATGATCGTGTTCCTTCTTTTCTTCTTGGCTGCGACTGTGGCGACCGGGCTCGTCGTCTATGGCGGGGAACAGCACGCCGGTCCGCTCGCCGGGATATTCTCCAAGGACGCGGGTGAGGCAGTCGAGGAGGTGCACGGACTCCTCGCTAACGTGACGGCCGCTCTTGTGCTCGCCCACATCGCTGCAGTGGTGCTTGCGAGCTTTGTGCATCGAGAGAATTTGGTGCGCGCCATGATTACTGGCGAGAAGCGCCGCGACGCTCGAAAAGCCTAGGACTTGGCTGACAGATAGAGGGCCGCCATGACCAGGCAAAGCGCGATGAATTGCAGCGCGACCCGCCAGCGCATCAAGGTTTGGCTGATCTCGGGCCTCGGCCTTGCCACCATGTTCCACAGGCCGAGCACAAGCACGACAGCCACTGCGCCCAGCGCGAGCGGAATGGTGACATAGACAAGCCTGGTTAAGCCGATCTGGGTCGAGGCCTGGGAAAGTGCAGAGATCAGCTTGGCATAGTAAAAATAGAGGGCAATCACGACGAAGGCGATGACGCTGCCGGCAAGCCCGAAGGCGAGCACGTGACGCACGTGGTGTCCCGTGACGCCGGCTCTCGCCTCGACCCCGGAGAGGACCGGCGCGTCATCGTCGTGCTTCTTTGCCATCGCCGCCATGCTCTCCGTACTCTACTCCTATCGAGAGTCGCGCCGATTGGCCCGCGGAACGGGCCGACGGCCCGTGGGGCGGACTACTACTGCCTCGTGGGAGCTCGTTCCGGGGCCCTCAGCTATGATGGGCCGCAACGCTCCTGACACATTCGGACAACACGTCGGTCGGTGCAGCCTGGCTGACATCGCCGAGACTGAGCATGCCGACCATGCGCTTATTCTTGTTGATGACCGGCAGCCTGCGGATTTGGAGCTGTTCCATGTGCTGCACCGCCTTGGAAAGCTCGTCGTCTTCTCGGCAGCAATGGATTCCCGAAGTCATCACGTCACGCGCCGTCGCGCGGCTTGCATCGAACCCGTCGTTGGCCAAGCCTTTGCAAACGATATCGCGGTCGGTGACCATGCCGACAAGGTGGTCTTTCTCGCCGATCGGAATCGCGCCGATGTCGTACTTACGCATCAATTTCGCGAGCTCAGAGACGGGGGTCTCCGGACCAACCCACTCCACGCCTTTGTGCATCGCCATCTGAACTTTCATCGTGGACCTCCCTTGGCGCCGTGCTGGTGCGGCGGCACCGCTACCACCCATATGCTCAAGCTCTTCCTTGCTCGCCTTCTCCAGTCGAGCTTCTTTTTGACCAAGATCTGCTTCTTTGGCTTTCCGCGGGGCGGATTTCGCGGCGCTGCGTTCCATGTGCTTCAGCTCTTCTTTGCTCGCCTTCTCCAGTTTGGCTTTCTTCTGGCCAAGTTCGGCTGACCGGCGAGCCTGCCGAACATTCTCGTTCGATTGGCGCTTACCTGCCATTTCGGCCTCCCATTTGCTTGATTTCCAATTCCCTAGGACAACGCCCGCCGAAGCGATTTGTTCGTCTCTTGCCCGGTGGGGGGCAGAGGCGGAAAGCCCGTTGGGAAATGGGTAAATGCCGGTCGGGTGTGGTCGGCGTAAACCGGCGGAGACTTGGCTTTTCCTAATCTTCCTCGCCGAAGCCGCTTTCGACCAACTTAATCAGCGCCTCAAGCGCAGCATTCGCCTCCTCGCCCTCGGTCTCGATGAGAATCGAGTGGCCTTGGCCGGCGGCGAGCATCATCAAGCCCATGATTGAGGTGCCGAGGACAGTGTGGCCTTCGCGCGTCACCCGCACCGTGGCCGTGTAGCTTGCCGCGCAGCGCACGAACTGGGCCGAGGCCCGCGCATGCAGGCCCTTCTTGTTGGGGATCACCACCTCGGCAAAATAGAGGCCGTTGCCGGGCTCTTCCTCGTTCGGCTTAGGCTCTGTCACCTGCTCCATTTGGTCATCGCTTCAATGTTGGCGTTGGGAAATTTATCACAGGCTAGCTTGCGGCGAGGATCTGACTTGCCACGCTAATATACTTGCGTCCGGCTTCTTGCGCCTGGGTGATCGCTTCTTCCAACTTGCACTCGCCGCGCACACTCGCAAGTTTCACCAGCATCGGCAGATTGACGCCCGCGATCACCTCGACATTGGAGCGCTCCATGGCGGAAATGGCGAGATTCGACGGAGTGCCGCCGAACATGTCGGTAAGCACTACGACACCTCCGCCGGTATCGACGCGGGCGAGCGCTGTCAGCATGTCGCTCCGCCGCACATCGAGATCGTCATCGGGGCCGATCGATATGGTTTCGATCTGCTCCTGCGGCCCGACCACATGCTCGAGCGCGGCACGGAATTCGTGCGCAAGCTTGCCGTGCGTGACGATGACGACGCCGATCATGTTGCCTCTTTGGTGAATGCCGCCCGGCCAAAGGCCGCTATCTTTGTCGGGAGAGGTGCCATGCGCAAGTCAAAGCTTTCGCACGTCAAAGAAGCTGTTCCGGCGCCAGTAAAAGCGCCAGTTTCAATTTGAGGGGCGCCGAGAGCTCGAAGGGATCGAGTTTCACCACCGGCACAGGAACGCCCGCGATCACCGTCCGTTCCCATGGCTCAGGTGGCATCCTTGGCACGTTCTCGCCGCTGACGAGATCGCAAACAAGCACGAGCCTGGCTTGCGCGAGAAACGGCACCGACACAATCCCCAGTCCCCTCACCTCGATCTTGCCGGCGATGGTCTCCGGCGCCGAGATGATGAGAGACCCATCCGAGGTCGCCTCCGCCCACGCCTGGTCGTCGGCAACGAGTTGCGGCTTGAGCGCGCCTTCGCCTTGTAGCGCCATGAATCTCAGAGCAAGGTCTGACTTGCCAGCGCCAGAGCCACCGCGCAACAACGCGGCCCGCCGGCCGAGCGCGACGGACGTGCCATGCACAAGCTCGCGCGCCTCTCTCAAGCATGCCTCGTTCAAGTCCGGGATGGTCAGGTTGCCAGCAGCCGCATCACGAAACGCGCGCCACCGCTTCTGCCGACGCTCGCGTCGCCCTTGCCCCGGCCCACGCCCTTCGGGGGACGGTTCTCGGCCCACAGCCTCCCGCCATGCGCGACCGCGATCTGGCGCGAAATGTTGAGGCCGAGCCCCGAGTTCTGGCCGAAATTCTCCTGTGGGCGGTCAGTGTAGAAACGCTCGAAGACGCGCTCGAGGTTCTCCTCGGGAATGCCCGGGCCTTCGTCCTCGACAGCGATCTGGATTTCGTGGCCGATGCGGCGCGCGAGCACCGCGACGCGGCCTCCCGGCGGGGAGAACGAGATGGCGTTGTCGAGCAGGTTGACGATGACCTGGCTCAAGCGGCTGTCGTGGCCCATGACCCTATAGGGCCAGGCGCCGGGTGCATAGGCGATGTCGAGCACGACTTCCGGCGTGTCGTCGCGGTGGATGTCGTTGAACAACGACACGGTGGTCCGCAACAGCTCCGCCATGTCGACCGTCTTGGCATCCTCGCGGGCCAGCTCGGCGTCGAGGCGCGAAGCATCGGAGATGTCGCTGATCAGCCGGTCGAGCCGCTTTACGTCGTGCTTGATGATCTCCATCAGCCGCTCTTTCGACTCGTCCGTCCTGGCGAGCGGAAGCGTCTCGGTCGCGCTGCGCAAGGAGGTGAGCGGATTCTTTAGCTCGTGGGCCACATCGGCCGCGAAATTTTCGATCGCGTCGATGCGCTTGTAGAGGGCGTTGGTCATGTCGCGTAGCGCGCCGGAGAGATGGCCGATCTCGTCGGTACGGTCGGTGAAGTCGGGGATCTCGGCGCGCGCCCTGACGCTGTGGCGCACGCGCTCTGCCGCGGCTGAGAGCCGCTGCACGGGTCCGGCGATGGTGTTGGCGAGGATAATCGAAAGCACGATGGTGACGGCGGCCGCGAACAGCGACACGCGCACGATGCCCCAACGCTCGGCAGCGACGATATTGTCGATATCGCCACCCCGCGTCGAGAGCAGAAGAACGCCGAGCACGGCGCGCATGCGCTGGATCGGCACGGCGACGGAGACCACAAGCTCGCCCTTGTCGTTGACGCGCACGATCGGCACGGACGTCCCGGTCAGCGCCGTAGCCACCTCCGGGTAGGCTTTGCCATTGGCCCCGCCGATCTCGGTATAGAGCGGCAGGTCATATTGGCTCATGCGCGTGGTCACGGTTTGCCAGAAGCGGCTCAACGCATCGGGCTTTTCCGCATCGGGCGGCGGCAGGTCGTAACGCAACACCTCGCCGCGCGAGTAGAACGTGTCGGAGTCGAGGATCAGGGCGCCGTCGCGGTTATAGACGCGGGCGCGGCTTCCGGTTGGCTTCACCAGGGGACGCAGGATTGGGGCAGCGCGCTCCGGATCGATGGTGAAATCGAGCGAGTTCGACAAATCATCATCGTCGCTTGCCTGGCTATGCTCGGTCTCGAGCAGCTTCTCGGGATCGAGCTGCACCTCGTTGGTGTCGACGCCGGCGGAGGCAGCGATGGCGCGGGCGATGATCTCGCCTTGCGTGAGCAGGCTCTGCACCTTGGCGTCGATCAGCCCCGCCCTGAACTGATTGAGATAGAGGATGCCCGAGACGAGGATCGCGAGCCCGATCAGGTTGAGCACGACGATACGCCGCGTGAGGCTCGAGAAGCCGTTGCGGAACGGGAGATGCTCGACGAGCCAGCCGGCCGTGCTGCGCACACGATTGCGGGCGATGCGCAAGACGCTGCGAACGCGCTCCTTGAGAGTTGCGGCGTCAGGTCGTTGCCAGGACCTGTCGGCCTCGGCTGTCATTGGCTAGTTCCGTCACTCTTTGAACCGGTAGCCAACGCCATAAAGAGTCTCGATCACGTCGAAGCTCGAATCGACCGCCTTGAATTTCTTGCGCAACCGCTTGATGTGGCTGTCGATGGTGCGGTCGTCGACATAGACCTGGTCATCATAGGCCGCATCCATGAGCGCGTCGCGGCTTTTCACCACGCCGGGCCGTGCGGCAAGTGATTGCAGGATCAGGAATTCCGTCACTGTGAGGGTGACCGGGCGGTTGTCCCACACGCAGGTGTGGCGCTCGGGGTCCATCTTGAGCTTGCCGCGCTCTAGCACCTTGGACTTGTCCTCGACCACAGCGGCGGTGTCGCGCGGCTGGGCACGTCTCAGCACCGCCTTCACGCGCTCGACCAGAAGCCGCTGCGGGAAAGGTTTGCGGATGAAGTCGTCGGCGCCCATCTTGAGGCCGAACAGTTCGTCGATCTCCTCATCCTTCGAGGTCAGGAAGATCACCGGCAGCTCGCTCCGCTGGCGCAGACGGCGGAGCAGCTCCATCCCGTCCATGCGCGGCATTTTGATATCGAGGATGGCGAGGTCGGGCGGGCTCTCGGCAAAGCCGTCGAGCGCACTTGCGCCGTCATTATAGGTCTGGGTCTTGTAGCCCTCGGCTTCGAGGACCATACGCAAGGAGGTGAGAATGTTACGATCGTCGTCGACAAGTGCGATTGTTGGCATTAGGGGCCCCTTGCGGCGATTGAGTGGTTAAAGGGTGTGTTTCAGGGCTGCGCTCAATTGTGGCAGCATCGGGGCGCGGCTCGCCACCCGTATTTACCGCAATGCAACAAATATCGTTATGGCGCAAGTAAATAAGTCTTTCGACATGACCGCTAAATCCGAGATCGCGGCTTCTGCGCGGGCGCTTTTGCGGCGCGCCTTCAAGGGGTGCCTCGCGACCATCGACCGCAGCAACGGCTACCCCTATGGCTCGCTGATCACGGTCGCGACCGATGCCCCGGGGGCCCCGACCATGCTGATTTCGAACTTGGCGCGTCACACCGCAAACCTCGCCAAGGACCCGCGCGCCTCGATCATGCTCGACGAGACGGGGGCTCTCGCCGACCCGCTGCAAGGCGCGAGGATCACGGTTTGGGGTCGCGCTGAGAAGGATGCGGAAGAAGGGGTGAAACGGAGATTTCTCGCCCGCCATCCAGAGGCTTCCTTCTATGCCGACTTCCCCGACTTCGCCTTTTGGCGGCTCGCGGTCGAAGGCGCTCATTACATCGGCGGCTTCGGGCGTATCTTCGATCTCTCTCCAGGCGACCTTCTGCTGCAAACCGACGGCGCCAAGCGTCTCGTCGGTGCCGAGGCTGACATCGTTGAGCATATGAACAGCCACCACGCCGACGCCGTCGAGCTCTACGCAAGGGCTGTTGGCGCCTCGCCCGGGAGGTGGCGCATGACCGGCATCGATCCGGAAGGCTGCGACATCGTTCTCGATGGCGCCGCCCGGCGGATTCTGTTTGCAGTCCCGGTGAGGACACCGGCCGAAGCCCGCAAAGAGCTGGTCAGGCTTGCGGCGGAGGCGCGCTCTAGCGCCGGACCAAACTAGGCTCGCGCCGGCCACACGAGGAGCATGGCGGTTGAAGCGACTCCTCGTAGCGATCCTTACTTTAGGTACCATGGCCGCAACCTTGGCGGTGCGGGCAGAGACGGCGAAGGAGCCCGAGAAGCCGCTGCCCCCGGTGTTCGACCCGGCGGCCATCGACCCCAGCGTCAAGCCATGCTCCGACTTCTACCAATACGCTTGCGGCGCGTGGCTGAAGACGAACCCGGTTCCGCCCGACCAGACAGATTGGTGGCGCTTCAGCGAGCTCGACGAGCATACCCGGAAGGTCTTGGCCTCGATCCTCGACGATGCTGCGGCAGGGAAAGGCGCCCACACCGAGAACCGCCGCAAGCTCGGCGACTTCTATGCGTCTTGCCTCGACGAAGCGAGGATTGAAACCAAGGGCCTGGAGCCCTTCGAACCAGAGCTCGAGCGGATTGCCGCACTCAAGGACAAGCGCGAGCTCGCCGCTGAGATCGCGCGCCTACATCTGAGCGGCGCGGCGCCCATGTTCTACTTCTCATCGACGCCTGACTACACCGACGCTGCGATGATGATCGCCGAGGCTGACCAGGATGGCTTCGCGCTGCCCGACCGCGACTACTATCTCACCGACGATTACAAAAGCGAGCGCGCCGAGTACCGACATCATCTCGAGCGCATTTTCCAGCTAGTCGGCGACGATACGAAGAAGGCTAAGGCTGAGGCTGACGCCACGCTTCGCATCGAGACGGCACTTGCCAAAGCCGCAATGAGCTTGGTCGATCGCCGCGAGCCGAAGAACATTCACCACAAGACGACGCTTGCGGAATTCGTGAAGCTCGCGCCGTCATTCGACTGGACGACCTACCTCGCTGAAATCGGCGCTCCCCCATTCGTTTCGTTGGATGTGGCCGACCCTGGCTTCTTCGAGGGCCTCGAAGCGTCGCTGAAATCCTTCTCGCTTGATGACTGGAAGACCTATCTCCGCTGGTCGTTCGTTGACGGATTACTCTCGGCGGCGCCCAAAGCCTTCGTCTATGAGGATTTCGCGTTCTTCGGCAAGCGGCTCGATGGCCAGGAGCAGATCGAGCCGCGCTGGAAACGCTGCGTCGATGCCACTGACGATCAGCTCGGCGATGCGCTGAGCGAGGCTTATGTGCAGCATGCCTTCAGTCCGGAGGCGAAGGAGCGCGTGCTCAAGATGATGCGCGAGGTCGCGAAGGCCTTCGAGACCGACATCAAGTTGCTCACCTGGATGAGCGACGAAACGAAAGCGCGCGCTCTTGAGAAGCTCGCCAATGTTGGCTTCAAGGTCGGCTATCCTGACGAGTGGCTCGACTATTCGAAGCTCGAAATCGTGCGCGGCGACGTTTTCGGGAATCTGACGCGCGCTTCGGAGTTCGATGTGCGGGATGACCTCGCCAAGATCGGCAAGCCGGTCGATCGCGACGAATGGGGCATGACCGCGCCCACCGACAATTCCTATTACGATGAGCAGTTGAACGCGATCTACTTTCCCGCTGGTGTCCTCCAGCCCCCCAACTTCGACATGGCTGCTGACGATGCGGCTAATTACGGCAACCTCGCTTCGCTCATCGGTCACGAGCTAACGCACGGCTTCGACGATGAGGGCCGCCACTACGATGCGCAGGGCAACCTGAAGGACTGGTGGACGAAAGAGGACGCTGCTTCGTTCGATGCGCGTGCCGCGGGCCTCGCCCGCGAATACGATGCGTTCGTCGCTGTCAAAGGTCGGAGCGACCGGTCCAAGGGCGTCCACGTGAACGGAGAACTGACGCTCGGCGAGAACACGGCGGACAATGGCGGCGCGCGGCTTTCTTATGAAGCGTTCATGACCACGCCGGGCGCCAAGGCCGGACCCGATGCTCACGGCTTTACTCCGGCGCAGCGCTTCTTCTTGAGCTACGCCCAGGGCTGGTGCGAGAACCACACGGAGAAATCGGCCAGGGAGGACGCCAAGACTAACCCGCACGCCCCCGGCAAATATCGCGTCAACGGTGTGCTCGCGAACCTGGAAGGCTTTCGCCAGACGTTTGTCTGCAAGACAGGCACACCCATGGCTCCGGCCAAGATCAACCGCGTCTGGTAGGTCGCGACCACGCCGTACTGAGCATCCCTCAAGCTTTTCGGGCGCGCAGCTCACGCCGCGCGCCGGTTCGGCCGCTACTGAACGAGGATTTTCCAAACCTGGTTCTGCCGGCCGATGGTGACGCTCTGGCCATTGACGGCAGTATTAGCCGTCGATGACCTCGTGACGCTGTCGGGCCCCCGAAGCCCGACGCCCGGGTATAGGTCGGCGTGCCATTGCCTCCATGACGCCCTGCCGTGGCTCGGCTGGGTTTCAAGACGCAGATCGCTGAACATGGCAGGAGGAAGGCCCAAGGTGGCCGCGAATTCAACCGAGCAGGCAGTATCGACGCTGGTCGTGATGACTGTTCCAGCGGCCGGTCTGAGGCAACCCGAAGAACTGGCAACAGGACCGCCGCCACCGCCGGTAGTCGGGGGAGTCAACGGCGCCGCGGTCGACGTCTGCGGTTCGTTCCCCTGGTAGTACGGAGCATAGACCTTGAGCGTCACTTTTCCGGCCTCATCCGGTATGCCCTGATACAGGTGCGTAGTGAGAACAGGCGGTGATAAGCACCGTGGATCCTTTGGGCACCTTTGTGCCCGCGTGCGGAACTGTGTCTGCGACCGTGAGCTCTACCTTTCTGCTCGGGGCCAAGATTGGGTCGGCAAATTTCGCATTGAGCGCCATCGTGCTCAGAATGCCGATGATGTCGTTGCCACCTTTCATGCCTTTGAGATTCGGAACGATGACGAGATCGTCCGCCGCAGCAGGTTGCACGGTGAAGACAGCGACGGCGAAGATTAGTGCTACCAGTCTCTTCATGGGTTCCTCCCGGTCTGCGATTTCGACGTCCTAAGAGGCGAAAGAACTATCGTCCCACCTTGTGCTTCCTGAACCGGATCTGAATAGACTGTACAGCTGCTGTTCAGCTTTCTGGTCTTACCGCTCTGCCGGAAATACTCGCTCGAGCCGGCACGCAGACAAGTAACCCGGCGTAGAAAAGGCGGGACGGGCTCCTGGCTCGGCTTCCCGATCAGCGACGAATATGATGTGGAGGGCGGCCAGCGCAGCGACTTCGAGAATGGCTTCATCTTTTGGAATGCGCAGATGAGAGTTTGCCAAGCCCTATGCAGAGTGACCCCATACACGCGCCGACGCCGGCTCAGCGCCTCGCACTTATGCTCGCCATCGCGACCATTATTTCCATTCCTGTCGGCGCGGCACTCGCGCAGGAGCGATGGGACGCCTACTTAAATCCGCGCTTCGGCGCTGCGGCCGATTATCCGGCGGACCTCTTCACCGTGAAGGATCCGCCGC
>DASSLP010000005.1:0-2752 GCA_035689365.1 Methyloceanibacter sp. | reverse complement strand
CCACGATGCAAGAGCGCCGTTATGGGGCTGGTAAGCAATTAAATCGATGACGTCAGCGCGGTCCTCGGCACGAAAGATCAAGGCTCGCTGGGCGCTTTGGGCGGGCCATTTGAGCGGCCTCATGTTGCGCGTATGTCGCGTCTACACGCCGCATGTTGCCGCAACAAGATAAATTTTGGCGGAAAACAACGCATGAGCATGTTGCGTTCCTGAAAGCGAAATGCCACATGAAACCGATAACAAGAAACCCGCTAACTCTTTGGAGTAGCGGGCTATTTTAGTGGCTGGGGGACTTGGATTCGAACCAAGACTGGCGGAGTCAGAGTCCGCTGTCCTACCGTTAGACGATCCCCCACCATGTGGAGCTTGACGGGGAGCCCCGCAAGACGCTGGGCTCGACGCCCGCCGTTCTAGCCGCTGCCACGCTTGCTTGACAAGGCTCTCTTCCCAATCGAAGGGGTCTAATGCTCCGGCTGCACATGGAACAGAGGCTATCTGAGGGAGCGTCATGGCCAAAGGCTCGACACTGGTGATCATCGTCAGGCTCGCGGGCAACCTTGCCATCGCGCTCGCGAAATTCGTCGCCTCCTGGATTTCTGGATCGACCGCGATGCTGACCGAGGCGATCCATTCGCTGGTCGATACCGGCGACCAGGTCTTGCTTCTGGTCGGACAGAAGCGTGGCACTCGTCCGCCTGATGCGAGGCATCCTCTCGGCCACGGCATGGAGACTTATTTCTGGTCTTTCATCGTCGCTCTTATGGTCTTCCTCTTGGGCGGCGTACTGTCGCTCTATGAAGGCGTGCGCCATATCCTCGCGCCTGAGCCGGTGATCTCGCCCTGGGTCAGCATTGCTGTGCTGGCAGTCGCTGCTGTGTTCGAGGGCACATCGTTTCGCATCGCCTATCGTGAATACCGGCGCGTAGTGCGCGGACTGCCCACCCGGCTGTGGGACTTCATCAAGGCATCGAAGGACCCCGCCTTGTTCTCTGTCCTCCTCGAGGATTCCGCCGCGCTGATCGGCATTGGCTTTGCGGCGGCTGGCGTGATCGCCGCAAGCCTCTTTCACATCGCCTGGGCCGATGGCTTGGCGTCGATCGCCATCGGCCTATTGCTTGCGAGCGTCGCCTTTGTCCTCGCCAACGAGACGCGCAGCTTGATCGCCGGCGAGGCCGTGGCCCCCATCGTGATGGAGCGGCTGGAGGAGGCTCTGGCTCGGATCGGCTGCATCACCAGCCTCGACGAGGTGGCGACTCTACATCTTGGACCCGGCAAGATTCTGGTGGCGCTTACTCTTGCCTTCCGCCGCGATTCCACGACCGACGCGATCGAAGAGGCGATCCGCGAGGTCACCGAGGCACTTCGGAAGGCGGATGAGCGCGTCGTCTATGTCTACGTTCGCCCGTCGGACAAGGCTTAAGGCTTCGGCTTTGCGCCGGGCTTCGGCGCTGCCGCGGGCGGCGGGCTCGGCTTGGGCGCCGCCTGTTGCAGTCGTGCATCGATCTTGGTGTTGACCTTGGCGATATCGCTCTGCAGCCCGGAGTTCATATCGCTGATCGCCTGCGTCAGCGATGCCCTCATATCGGCAATGTCCTTGGTCACATGCGCTAGCTGATCGGCGCCGGCGCTACGGTCTTGCTCCACTGCGGCAATCTCGGACCTGATGCCGCCGGCGAGTGAAAGGAGGAGCAGGAGGTTGAGGGCAAGCAGCACGATCACGATCCATCTGAACACGTCCCAGCTGCGCACGTCCTCCCCGACGATTTTCAAGACGGCGCGTGAAAAGTCCGCCGCCTTGGCCGTAAATCGCTGCCCGCGATTTGCGAAGCTGTCTTGCGCCATAGGCGCTCCTCCCGTCTGATCACTGTCGCCGGCTAGCATCGATCATAGCACCCAAAAGCGCAACCGAATCGTCAATCCGGTCAGGATATTGCCGGACAGGTGTGAAGTTCAACTTGCCGCCGCGCGTCTAGTGGAAATCGATGCGGATGGTGTAGGCCGCAGTCCCGTCCCTGAGGACCGGGGGCGAAGGGAGGGTGCTGCGTTTCACACGGTCGCAATCGCAAGTTGGTCGAGCCGCCCATTGCCACTCGATTGACTGATGCGCACGAAGCGCAGCGCGCCCGCCGGTCCGATAGCGAGTGTCACGGTCGTGCTGCCGTGCTCTCCTGTGTTCGGCTTCTTGCGCGCGAGTGCCGACCAGATCTTCACGCTGTAGCTGTCCGCACCTGGCCAATTCGGCTGACCTTGCGTGAGCGCGGTTGAAGGCTTGTCGGTCGGCGCAAGCCCCATCGGCTTTCGACGCGAGGTGGTATTGGAGGTCTCTTGCTCAGGCTGGTCGTGCTTCGCGGCGGGTTTTGACACCGGCTTTTCCTTCACTGCAGGTTTCGGCGACGCCTTTTCCATCGCAGCTTTCGGCGCTCGCTGCGGCAGGGGCACAGACGGGCTTGCCTGCTCGGGGTTGGGCCGTGGGGCCACGCTCGGGATCGAGGGCGGTTGTTCGCCGCCGCCCGGCGGCTCGGATTGCTGTGGCCCTACGGTTTCCTTCTGTTGTGGCGATATATGTGCTGGTCAGGCTTTGCAATCTCGCTGCTATTACTGCTGTTGCGGCATCGCCGCGATTTTGCGTGGCGGGCTCTGCGGTCTCGGCCGGCGTAGGCACCTCTGGCTCCGAGACCGCCCTCTTCTCCACCGGTGCCCGCTCAAATAGCTCGCCCACGCGGGCTTCGGCAACGATGAGTGGTTGCTGTTC
>DASSLP010000004.1:0-45028 GCA_035689365.1 Methyloceanibacter sp. | reverse complement strand
CTCGAGCGCGTGCTCTATTTCGAAAACTACATCGTGCTCGAGCCGGGGCTCACCTCGCTCAAGCCGCTTCAGCTTCTCTCCGAGGAGGATTACCTCAAGGCGCAAGAGGAGTTCGGCGAGGATTCCTTCACCGCCGCGATTGGCGCCGAAGCGATCCGCGAGCTGCTCAAGGCGCTCGATCTTGAGAAGATCGCGGCTGACCTCCGCGTCGAGATCGCTGAGTCGACCTCAGAGCTCAAGCCCAAGAAGCTCGCCAAGCGCCTCAAGGTGGTCGAGGCCTTCATTCAGTCCGGCAACCGACCGGAGTGGATGATTCTCACCGTAGTTCCGGTCATTCCGCCGGAGCTTCGCCCGCTCGTCCCGCTCGACGGCGGCCGCTTCGCCACATCTGACCTGAACGACCTCTATCGCCGCGTCATCAACCGCAACAATCGTTTGAAGCGGCTGATGGAGCTACGCGCGCCCGACATCATCATCCGCAACGAGAAGCGCATGCTTCAGGAGGCGGTCGATGCGCTGTTCGACAACGGGCGGCGCGGACGCGTCATCACCGGCGCCAACAAGCGCCCGCTGAAGTCGCTCGCCGACATGCTCAAGGGCAAGCAGGGCCGCTTCCGGCAGAACCTGCTCGGCAAGCGCGTCGATTATTCCGGCCGTTCGGTGATTGTGGTTGGGCCTGAGCTCAAGCTGCATCAGTGCGGCTTGCCCAAGAAGATGGCGCTCGAGCTGTTCAAGCCGTTCATCTATGCGCGGCTCGACGCCAAGGGTCATGCCGCCACCGTGAAGCAGGCGAAGAAGCTCGTTGAGAAGGAGAAGCCCGAGGTCTGGGATATCCTCGATGAGGTGATCCGCGAGCACCCGGTGCTGCTCAACCGAGCGCCGACGCTGCACCGACTCGGCATCCAGGCGTTCGAGCCGGTGCTGATCGAAGGCAAGGCGATCCAGCTCCATCCGCTCGTCTGTGCGGCTTTCAACGCCGATTTCGACGGCGATCAAATGGCCGTGCACGTGCCGTTGTCGCTTGAGGCGCAGCTCGAGGCGCGCGTCTTGATGATGTCGACCAACAACATCCTGCACCCTGCCAACGGCTCGCCGATTATCGTGCCGTCGCAGGATATCGTGCTCGGACTCTATTACCTGTCGCTGGTGATGGACAATGAGCCTGGCGAGGGGATGATGTTCGGCAACGTGGCCGAGATCCATCATGCGCTCGATGCCAAGGTCGTGACGCTGCACGCCAAGATCAAAGGCCGCTTCATCACGGTCGATGAGAAGGGCAAGCGTGTGTCGCGCATCTACGAGACGACGCCAGGACGCATGCTGCTCGGCGAGCTTCTGCCTAAGAACCCGCTGGTGAGCTACGACCTGGTCAACCGGCTACTCACCAAGAAAGAGATCTCCAACATGATCGACGTGGTCTATCGCCACTGCGGTCAGAAGGAGACGGTCATCTTCTGCGACCGGATCATGGGACTCGGCTTCGTCTATGCTTGCCGCGCCGGCATCTCGTTCGGCAAGGACGACATGGTCATTCCGGAGACCAAGGACGCCATCGTGCACAAAACGAGCGAGCTCGTGCGCGAGTACGAGCAGCAATATAACGACGGCCTGATCACTCGGGGCGAGAAGTACAACAAGGTGGTCGACACCTGGACCGAGTGCACCGAGCAAGTCGCCAAGGAGATGATGAAGCGCATCTCGGCGGTCGAGCGTGATCCAAAGACCAAGCGCGAGAAGCCGATCAACTCCATCTATATGATGTCGCACTCCGGCGCGCGCGGCTCACCGGCGCAGATGAAACAGCTTGCCGGCATGCGCGGTCTGATGACCAAGCCGTCGGGCGAGATCATCGAGACGCCGATCATCTCCAACTTCAAGGAGGGGCTGTCGGTGCTCGAATACTTCAATTCGACGCACGGCGCCCGCAAGGGCTTGGCCGATACGGCGTTGAAGACGGCGAATTCCGGCTACCTCACGCGGCGTCTCGTCGACGTGGCGCAGGATTGTATCGTCACCGAGGAGGATTGCGGCACGCACGAAGGCATCACCGCACGCGCCATACTCGAGGCTGGCGAGGTGACCGTGTCGCTCGGACAGCGCGTGATTGGCCGTACCGCCGCCAACAACGTCAAGAATCCGTCGACCGGCAAGGTGATCATCAAGGCCGGCGAGTTGATCGAGGAGGAGCAGGTCGAGGCGCTCGAGGCTGCGCGCGTGCAAGAGGTGCGCATCCGCTCGGCGTTGACCTGCGAGACCAGGAACGGCATTTGCGCCAAGTGCTACGGGCGCGATCTCGCCCGCGGCACGCCGGTCAATCTCGGCGAGGCGGTTGGCGTCATCGCAGCGCAGTCGATCGGCGAGCCGGGCACCCAGCTCACCATGCGCACCTTCCACTTGGGCGGGGTGGCGTCGGCCAAGGTGGTCGATCAGTCGTCGCTCGAGTCGAACTTCGACGGCACGGTGAAGATCAAGCAGCGCAACGTCGTCAAGGACTCGCAGGGTCGGACCATGGTGATGGGCCGCAACACTACCATCGTCATCCTCGACCAGGACGGCAGCGAGCGGGCCCTACACCGGTTGCCTTATGGCACGCATCTCCGCGTCGAAGACGGCGTCAAGGTGAAGCGCGGCGATCGTCTCGCCGAGTGGGATCCTTATACCCGTCCAGTGCTGACCGAGGTCGAAGGCACCGTCGACTTCGAGGACCTGGTTGAAGGCGTGTCGGTCAGCGAGCGGCGCGACGAGTCAACCGGTATCACCAACAGCGTGATCATCGATTGGCGTGCGTCACCGCGCGGCGCCGATCTCAGACCCGCCATGGTGATCAGGGACAAGAAGGGCAAGGTGGCCAAGCTCTTGCGCGGCGCCGAGGCCCGATACCTGTTGCCGGTTGATGCCATTCTGTCGGTCGAGGCCGGCCACGAGGTGAAGGCAGGCGACGTGCTTGCGCGCATTCCGACCGAGAGCGCCAAGACGCGCGACATCACCGGCGGTCTGCCGCGGGTCGCCGAGCTGTTCGAGGCGCGGCGTCCCAAGGACCACGCCATCATCGCGGAGGTCTCAGGCACGGTGCAGCTCGGCCGCGACTACAAGAACAAGCGGCGCATCACCATCGTGCCGGAAGAGGATGGCGCTGAGCCTGTCGAGTACTTGATCCCCAAGGGTCGGCACTTGGCCGTGCAGGAGGGCGACCGCATCGAGAAAGGCGAGTTCCTGCTCGATGGCCACCCCGCACCTCACGACATCCTTGCAATCAAGGGCGTCGAAGAGCTCGCCAACTATCTCGTCAACGAGATCCAGGAGGTCTACCGGCTGCAAGGCGTGACTATCAACGACAAGCATATCGAGGTGATCGTCAGGCAGATGCTGCAGAAGACGGAGGTGGACGATCCAGGCTCGACCGAGTTCCTCAAGGGGGAGCAGGTCGACCGTATCGACTTCGAGGATGCCAACTCCGCGGTGGAGGCTGCCGGCGGCAAGCCCGCCACCGGTCAGCCGGTGCTGCTCGGCATTACCAAGGCGAGCCTCCAGACTCGCTCCTTCATCTCGGCGGCGTCGTTCCAGGAGACCACCCGCGTCCTTACCGACGCGGCGGTCAACGGCAAGGCCGATGCGCTCGAGGGCCTCAAAGAGAACGTGATCGTCGGCCGGCTAATTCCTGCCGGCACGGGCGGCACGTTGAGCAGGTTGAGCAAGATCGCTACTCACCGCGACGAGCTCATCCTTGAGGAGCGTCAGCGCACTGCTTCCGACCAGATCGAGGAGGAGGATCAGGCGAAGGAGCGCTCCCCCGCGTAGTCGGAAATCGGAAGCTCGAAGTCAGATGAGGTTTTCCTTTCTGACTTCTGGTTTCTGGCCCCTGATTTCTGGCGTCAGCCCTTGACGATTCAAGAATCGGCCTGATACAACGCGGCACTTTCGCGGCAGGCGGTAACCCTTGTCTGGTTGCCTTCGAGCGCGGGTTAGACGCTGCCGGATTAACCGGGATCATATCGGGGTCATGATCTTGGGGGCTTGCCCTCCAAGGTCCTCTGTGTTGAGGCGCTGAAGCTTGTGGGGGCGACCCGCAGTTCGGCTCTAGATGATGTGGGCTATTTTGCCCTGTGGATGGACATTAAAGGCAGGAAATGCCGACGATACAACAGCTGATCCGCAAGCCGCGCCGCCAGCCGGTGAAGCGGAACAAAGTGCCGGCCATGCAAGCCAACCCGCAGAAGCGGGGGGTCTGTACGCGCGTCTATACCACGACGCCGAAGAAGCCGAACTCTGCCCTCCGCAAGGTGGCGCGCGTCCGCCTTACCAATCAGCTCGAAGTCACGAGCTACATCCCGGGCGAGGGACATAATCTTCAAGAACACTCGGTGGTGTTGATCAGGGGCGGACGCGTCAAGGACCTTCCCGGCGTACGCTATCACATCATTCGTGGCGTGCTGGACACCCAAGGCGTGAGCGATCGCCGTCAGCGGCGCTCCAAATATGGAGCTAAACGACCCAAATAGCGGGTCGTTTTGTGTTCTTAAGGAACGGACCAAACGACATGTCGAGGCGGCGCAGAGCAGATAAGCGCGAGGTCATCCCAGATCCGAAGTTCGGGGACATCGTGCTTACCAAGTTCATGAACTCCATCATGAAAGAGGGCAAGAAATCGGCCGCCGAGCGTATCGTGTATGGCGCCCTCGATCAGATGGAGAAGAAGGCGAAGTCAAACCCGGTCGAGCTGTTCCACGAGGCGCTCCGCAACGTCATGCCCGCGCTCGAGGTGAGGTCGCGGCGCGTCGGCGGCGCTACCTATCAAGTTCCGGTTGAGGTGAGGCTCGACCGCCGTCAAGCCCTTGCCATCCGCTGGATCATCTCCGCGGCGCGCGGGCGCAACGAGAACACCATGGTCGAGCGCTTGTCAGGAGAGCTGCTCGACGCTGCCAACAACCGCGGGACGGCTGTGAAGAAGCGCGAGGACACGCACCGGATGGCGGAGGCGAACCGAGCCTTCTCGCATTACCGCTGGTAACGGATTCAAGGATTAGAAAATGCCGCGAGCTACCCCATTAGAGGATTACCGCAACATCGGGATCATGGCGCATATCGACGCCGGCAAGACCACGACCACCGAGCGGATCCTCTACTACACCGGTAAAAGCTACAAGATGGGCGAGGTGCACGAAGGCTCCGCCACCATGGATTGGATGGAGCAAGAGCAGGAGCGCGGCATCACCATCACGAGCGCCGCGACTACGGCTTTCTGGAACGGCAAGCGCGTCAATATCATCGACACGCCTGGCCACGTCGACTTCACCATCGAGGTAGAGCGTAGTCTGCGCGTGCTCGACGGCGCGGTGGCGCTGCTCGACGCAAACCAGGGCGTAGAGCCGCAGACCGAGACGGTATGGCGTCAGGCCGACAAATACGGCGTGCCGCGCATGATCTTCGTCAACAAGATGGACAAGATCGGCGCCGACTTCTTCGTATCGGTGCAGATGGTCAAGGAGCGTCTCGGCGCCAATCCCGTCGTTCTCCAGCTGCCGCTCGGGATTGAGTCGAGCTTCAAGGGCATCATCGACCTCATCCGCCTGAAGGCGGTGGTATGGGACGACGAGTCGCTCGGCGCCAAATTTCACGACGAGGAGATCCCGGCCGATCTTCTCGATCAGGCGAAGAAATATCGCGATATGTTGGTCGAGCAGGCGGTCGAGGTCGATGAGGCCGCCACCGAAGCCTATCTCGAAGGCAAGGAGCCGGGCGTAGCGGAGCTCAAGGCTCTGATCCGCAAGGGCACAGTCAGCAGTCAATTCGTGCCGGTCCTGTGCGGCTCGGCTTTCAAAAACAAAGGCGTTCAGCCTTTGCTCGATGCTGTGGTGGATTATCTGCCGTCGCCGCTCGACGTGCCGCCGGTCAAGGGCATCGATCCCAAGACGGGTGATGAGACAAGCCGTGCGCCGTCGGATACGGCCCCACTTTCCATGCTCGCCTTCAAGATCATGAACGACCCGTTCGTCGGCTCACTCACTTTCTGCCGCATCTATTCCGGCAAGGTCGATTCCGGCACGACGCTGATGAACACGGTGAAGGACAAGAAGGAGCGCATCGGCCGCATGCTCCTGATGCACGCCAATCACCGGGAGGACATCAAGGAGGCCTTTACCGGCGACATCGTCGCGCTCGCAGGGCTAAAGGACGTGACCACCGGCGACACGCTGTGCGATCCGGCAAAGCCCGTAATCCTCGAGCGCATGGAGTTTCCCAATCCGGTCATCGAGGTGGCAGTCGAGCCGAAGACCAAAGGCGACCAGGAGAAGCTTGGCGTCGCGCTGCACCGCCTCGCCCAGGAGGATCCTTCGTTCCGCGTCTCGGTCGACCACGAGTCAGGCCAGACCATCATCAAGGGCATGGGCGAGCTTCACCTCGACATCATCGTCGACCGCATGAAGCGCGAGTTCAAGGTCGAGGCCAATGTCGGTGCGCCGCAAGTGGCCTATCGCGAGACGGTGTCGAAGCGCGCTGAGGAAGACTACACGCACAAGAAGCAGACCGGCGGCTCTGGTCAGTTCGCCCGCGTCAAGCTCGTCATCGAGCCGAACGAGCAGGGCAAGGGCTTCGAGTTCGTGAACAAGGTGGTCGGCGGCAATGTGCCGAAGGAATACATCCCTGGCGTGCAGAAGGGTGTGCAGAGCGTCATCGATTCAGGCGTGTTCGCAGGCTTCCCCATGCTCGACGTCAAAGTGACGCTGGTCGACGGGGCCTATCACGACGTCGATTCGAGCGTGATGGCGTTCGAGATCGCCGGCCGCCAGGGCTTCAGGGAGGGCGCGCGCAAGGCGGCGCCGAAGCTCCTCGAGCCGATGATGAAGGTCGAGGTTGTGACGCCGGAGGACTATGTCGGCGGCATCATCGGCGATCTCACCAGCCGCAGAGGCCAGGTGCGCGGGCAGGAGAGCCGCGGCAACGCCGCGGTAATCAGCGCCATGGTCCCGCTCGCCAATATGTTCGGCTACGTGAACACGCTCCGCTCGATGAGCCAGGGCCGCGCGCAGTTCACCATGCAGTTCGACCACTACGCGCAGGTACCGCAGGCGGTGGCTGAAGAGGTGCAAGCGAAATTTGCCTAGGCTCTTGAGGTCGAGAGGACCTTCGGAGCCAAGTTTGTTTCTAGTGTTGAAGGATGGAGAGCCAGGATGGCTAAGGAAAAATTCCAGCGGACCAAGCCGCATTGCAACATCGGGACCATCGGTCATGTCGATCATGGCAAGACGACGCTGACGGCCGCGATCACCAAGGTGTTGGCCGAGAAGGGCGGCGCCAAGTTCACCGCCTATGACGAGATCGACAAGGCGCCGGAAGAGAAGGCGCGCGGCATCACCATCTCGACCGCGCACGTGGAGTACGAGACCGGCAAGCGGCACTACGCCCACGTCGACTGCCCAGGCCACGCCGACTACGTCAAGAACATGATCACCGGCGCGGCGCAGATGGACGGCGCCATCCTCGTGGTCTCGGCCGCCGACGGCCCCATGCCGCAGACCCGCGAGCATATCCTGCTCGCCCGCCAGGTGGGCGTGCCGGCCCTCGTCGTCTATCTCAACAAGGTCGACATGGTGGACGACCCCGAGCTGCTCGACCTGGTCGAGCTCGAGGTGCGCGAGCTGCTCACCAAATACGAGTTCCCCGGCGACGAGATTCCCATCGTCAAGGGCTCGGCGCTCGCCGCGCTCGAGGGCAAAGACGAGGAAGTCGGCAAGAAGTCGATCGAGAACCTGATGAATGCGGTTGACGAGTACATCCCGCAGCCGGACCGTCCCAAGGACAAGCCGTTCCTCATGCCGATCGAGGACGTGTTCTCGATCTCCGGCCGCGGCACCGTGGTGACCGGCCGCATCGAGCGTGGCGTGATCAAGGTCGGCGAGGAGGTGGAGATCATCGGCATCAGGCCGACCACCAAGACCGTTGTCACCGGCGTCGAGATGTTCCGCAAGCTGCTCGACCAGGGCGAGGCTGGCGACAATGTCGGCTGCCTGCTTCGTGGCATCGATCGCGAGGCGGTCGAGCGCGGCCAAGTGCTGGCAAAGCCAGGTTCGGTAACGCCGCACACCAAGTTCAAGGCCGAGGCTTATATCCTCACCAAGGAGGAGGGCGGGCGTCACACCCCGTTCTTCGGCAATTACCGTCCCCAGTTCTACTTCCGCACCACTGACGTGACCGGCGTCGTGCACCTGCCGGAAGGGACCGAGATGGTGATGCCGGGCGACAACATCGCCATGACGGTCGAACTGATCGTGCCGATCGCCATGGAGGAGAAGCTCCGCTTCGCCATTCGCGAGGGCGGCCGCACCGTCGGCGCCGGTGTGGTGGCGTCGATCATCGAGTAGGGGAGGCACGGAGCGCGCTGCCAAGCGGCGCGCTCCTCGAATTTGAGGCCATCGAGATGCAAAGTCAGAACATAAGAATCAGGCTCAAAGCCTTCGACCATCGCATCCTCGATGCGTCGACCAAGGAGATCGTGAACACCGCTAAACGGACCGGTGCAGAGGTGCGCGGACCCATTCCGCTGCCCACCCGCATCGAGAAATTCACCGTGAACCGCTCTCCCCATATCGACAAGAAGAGCCGCGAGCAGTTCGAGATGCGCACGCATAAGCGCTTGCTCGACATCGTAGATCCTACGCCGCAGACGGTCGATGCGCTGATGAAGCTAGACCTCGCCGCCGGCGTCGACGTCGAGATCAAGCTCTAAGGCGGCAAGAGACGAGGCAAGGAACAAGACCGATGCGATCAGGTGTCATCGCGCAAAAGGTCGGCATGACCAGGATCTTCACCGATGCCGGGGAGCACATCCCGGTGACGGTGCTGCGCCTCGACAATTGCCAGGTGGTTGGCCAGCGCACCGAGGAGAAGAACGGATACACCGCCGTCCAGCTTGGCGCCGGCAGGCCCAAGGTAAAGCGGCTGACGCGCGCCGCACGCGGGCAGTTTGCCGTGGCTAATGTCGAGCCCAAGCGGAAGCTCGCCGAATTCCGGGTTAGCCCCGAGAATCTGATCGAGGTGGGAGCCGAGATCACCGCAGATCACTTCGTAGAAGGCCAATATGTCGATGTGTCGGGCACGACCATCGGCAAAGGCTTTGCGGGCGTCATCAAGCGTCACAATTTTGGGGGCTTACGCGCCTCGCACGGCGTGTCGGTGAGTCACCGGAGCCACGGCTCGACTGGCCAACGCCAGGACCCCGGCAAGGTGTTCAAGGGCAAGAAGATGGCCGGCCACATGGGCGATGTGAATGTCACCACGCAGAACCTCCGCGTGGTGAAAACCGACCCTGAGCGCGGGTTAATCATGATCCGTGGAGCGGTGCCTGGCGCCAAGGGCGGCTGGGTAACGATCCATGATGCGGTGAAGCGCGCGCTGCCCGAGAGTGCGCCGAAGCCTGGCGCGTTCCGCAAGGCTGCTGGCGAGGCGCCAAAGCAAGCCAAAAAGACGAAGGACGAGCAGACCGGGGCTCCAACCGAGCAGCCTGAGGGTGGGGCCCAAGAGTGATGAAGGCCGACATTACTACCCTCGACGCCAAGAAGGCGGGCACCGTCGAGCTCCCCGACCATGTGTTCGGGCTCGAGCCCAGGGCCGACATTCTCGCCCGCATGGTGCGCTACCAGCTCGCCAAGCGGCGGAGCGGCACGGCTCATGTCAAGGATCGCTCCGAGGTTAATGCCACGACCGCCAAGATGTACCGCCAGAAGGGTACCGGCCGCGCGCGTCACGGCAGTAAGAAGGCGCCGATTTTCAGGGGCGGCGGCAAGGCGTTCGGGCCTAAGCCGCATAGCTTCGCCATCGACCTGCCGAAGAAGGTGAGGGCGCTTGCGCTCAAGCACGCGCTTTCGTCCAAGGCGAAGTCCGACACGCTAGTGGTGATCGACAAGTGCGAGCTCAAGGACGGCAAGACCAAGGAGCTCAAGTCGCGCTTCGCCAAGCTCGGCTTCGGCTCGGTGCTGATCATCGACGGCGCCGCTGTGCAGGGCGAGTTCGCGCGCGCAGCCCGAAATCTCCCTGACGTCGATGTGCTGCCGGTCGCTGGCATCAACGTCTACGACATTCTCCGGCACGAGAAGCTCGTGCTGACCAAGGCTGCGGTCGAGGCGCTGGAGGCGAGGTTCAAATGAGCGCGCACTCCGCATATGACGTGATCATCGCGCCGGTGATTACCGAGAAAGCGACGGCCGTCTCCGAGTCGAACCAGGTGGTGTTCAAGGTGCGTCGCGACGCGACCAAGCCCGAGATCAAGGCCGCCATCGAGCAGCTGTTCGGGGTCAAGGTGCTCGCCGTGAACACGATTCTCCGCAAAGGCAAGACTAAGACCTTTCGCGGGGTGAAGGGCAAGCAGCAGAACGTCAAGAAAGCGATCGTGCGCCTCGCCGAGGGCGACACGATCGACGTGACGACGAGGATCTGACGGCCATGGCGCTCAAGACATTCAAGCCGACCACGCCGAGCCAGCGTCAGCTCGTGCTCGTCGACAAGAGCCATCTCCATAAGGGCAAGCCGGTCAAGGCACTCACCGAGGGTCTGCGCAAGACCGGCGGGCGCAACAATCAAGGCCGCGTGTCGATGTGGCATCGCGGGGGCGGGCATAAGCGCGCCTACCGCAAGGTCGACTTCAAGCGCGGCAAGCTCGGCGTCCCGGCGACGGTCGAGCGGCTCGAATACGATCCGAACCGCACCGCTTTCATCGCGCTGATCAGGTACGAGGACGGCGAGCTCTCTTATATTTTGGCGCCGCAACGGCTTGCGCCAGGCGACGCGGTGATCTCCGACATCCGCGTCGACGTTAAGCCCGGCAATGCTATGCCGCTCGCCAACATGCCCATCGGCACCATCATCCATAATGTGGAGATGAAGAAGGGCAAGGGCGGACAGCTCGCCCGCGCCGCCGGCACTTACGTCCAGCTCGTCGGCCGCGACGCGGGTTACGCAATCCTGAGATTGAATTCAGGCGAGACGCGCATGGTGCCGGCGGAGTGCATGGCGACGGTTGGCGCAGTGTCGAACCCCGACAACTCCAACATCTCGATTGGCAAAGCTGGGCGCGTGCGCTGGAAAGGGCGGAGGCCCGTGGTGCGCGGCGTGGCAATGAACCCGATCGACCATCCGCATGGCGGCGGCGAGGGCCGCACCTCCGGCGGCCGTCACCCGGTGACGCCGTGGGGCAAATCGACCAAAGGCAAGAAGACGCGCCACAATCGGTCGACTGACAAATACATCCTGCGCAACCGCCATCAGAAGAAGGGATAACAAGTGGCACGCTCGATTTGGAAAGGCCCGTTCGTCGACGGATATCTGCTGAAGAAGGCAGAGAAGGCGCGTGGCAGTGGTTCGAACGCCGTGATCAAGATGTGGTCGCGCCGCTCGACCATCTTGCCGCAATTCGTCGGCCTCACCTTCGGAGTGCATAACGGACACAAGCACATCCCGGTGCTCGTCACCGAGGACATGATAGGCCACAAGTTCGGAGAGTTTGCCCCGACGCGGACCTTCTACGGCCATGCCGCGGACCGCAAGGCCAAGCGGGCGACGCCGGCGGCGGCGAAAGAGTAACAGTCATGGGCAAGCCTGCGCGCGAGCGAGCGCTGAAAGACAACGAGGCGAGGGCGGTGACGCGGCTCATGCGGGTGAGCCCGCAGAAGCTCAACCTGCTTGCCCAATTGATCCGCGGCAAGAAGGTTGAACGCGCGCTTGCCGATCTTACCTTCTCGCGCAAGCGCGTCGCCAAGGACGTCAAGAAGACCCTCGAATCGGCGATTGCCAACGCCGAGAACAATCATGACCTCGACGTCGACGCGCTGGTCGTGGCCGAGGCCTATGTCGGCAAGAGCCTGGTGATGAAACGTATCCGGGCGCGGGCGCGTGGCCGCGCCGCCCGGATCGAGAAGCCGTTTGCGCAGATCACTGTCGTGCTGCGCCAAGTTGAGGAGCCCGCTTAATGGGTCAGAAAGTCAATCCGATCGGGCTTAGGCTCGGCGTCAACCGCACCTGGGATTCGCGCTGGTATGCGTCGCGCGGCGAATACGCGCGCCTGCTGCACGAAGACCTGAAGATGCGCAATCACATCCTCGAGTCACGCAAGCAGGCCGGCATATCGAAGGTGGTGATCGAGCGCCCGCACAAGAAGTGCCGGGTGACGGTGCACACCGCGCGCCCCGGCATCCTGATCGGCAAGAAGGGCTCCGACATCGAGAAGCTCAGGCGCGAGCTCGCCGCGATGACGGATTCAGAGGTGCATCTCAACATCGTCGAGGTGCGCAAGCCAGAGATCGACGCCACGCTGGTCGCCGAGGGCATCGCGCAGCAGCTCGAGCGCCGGGTCGCCTTCCGCCGCGCCATGAAACGAGCAGTGCAGTCCGCTATCCGCATGGGCGCGCTCGGCATCCGCATCAATTGCGGCGGCCGGCTTGGCGGCGCCGAGATTGCGCGGATGGAGTGGTATCGCGAGGGCCGCGTGCCCCTGCATACGCTGCGCGCCAACGTCGATTACGGCACTGCGCTCGCGCGTACCGCTTATGGCGTGATCGGGGTCAAGGTGTGGATCTTCAAGGGCGAGATCATGGAGCATGATCCCATGGCCCAGGAGAACAAGGCACTCGAAGCGCAGGAAGGCGGCCGCTCGACCGGGCGCCGCGAGCCGGCCGCGGCGCAGAGCTAAGAGATTAGGTTCAAGTCATGCTGCAACCGAAGCGAACGAAATACCGCAAGGCTCACAAGGGGCGTATCAAAGGCGCCGCTTCGAGCGCGGTCAGGCTCAATTTCGGCAATTTCGGGCTGAAGGCGCAGGAGCCCGCGCGCATTACCGCGCGGCAGATCGAGGCTGCACGGCGCGCCATGACGCGGCAGATGAAGCGCTCGGGGCGGGTGTGGATCAGGCTGTTCCCGGACGTGCCGGTATCGAAAAAGCCGACCGAGGTGCGCATGGGCAAAGGCAAGGGCACGCCCGAGTTCTGGGTAGCGCGGGTCAAGCCGGGCCGCATCATGTTCGAGATCGACGGCGTGAGCGAGGCTGTCGCGCGCGAGTCGCTCCGCCTTGGCGCCGCCAAGCTCCCCATCAAGACGCGCATCGTTGCGCGCGTGGTCGAGGCTTAAGTCATGAAGGCCGCTCAAGTTCGCGGGATGACCGACGATCAGCTCTCCGACGAGTTGGTCAAGCTCAAGAAGGAGCAGTTCAACCTGCGCTTTCAGGCCGCCTCAGGCCAGCTTGAGAACACGGCGCGGGTGAGACAGATCAGGCGCGACATCGCGCGCATCGAGACGATCGCTCGAGAGAGGCCAGCGGGTGAGGCGGTAGCCAAGGCCCCCGCCGAGCCAAAGGCGCCGAAGGCTTCAAAGACCGCGACGAAGACCAAGACGAAGGCCGAGCCGAAAGCAAAGGCCAAGCCAAAGGCCACGGCCAAGGCCAAGAAGACGAAGGGTTAGGACGAGACGATGCCGAAACGAGTTCTGCAAGGGGTCGTGGTGAGCGACAAGAACGACAAGACCGTGGTGGTCCGCGTCGACCGACGCTTCACGCATCCGCTGCTGCAAAAGACCGTGCGGCGGAGCAAGAACTATCACGCCCATGATGAGAAGAACGAGTTCAAGGTCGGCGAAACCGTATGGATCGAGGAATGCCCTCCGATCTCGAAGCGGAAGCGGTGGACGGTTTTGCCGCGGACGGCGAGCTGACGGCGAAGCGGGAGCTAGAAGGCGCGAAGTGCTATGATCCAGATGCAGACCAATCTCGACGTTGCCGACAATTCCGGCGCCCGGCGCGTCCAGTGCATCAAGGTGCTCGGCGGGTCGAAGCGGAAATACGCTTCGATCGGCGACACCATCGTGGTCTCCGTCAAGGAGGCGATCCCGCGCGGCCGCGTCAAGAAGGGCCAAGTGATGAAAGCGGTCGTGGTACGCACCGCCAAGGGTGTGCGCCGCCCCGACGGCTCAATCATTCGCTTCGACCGCAACGCAGCGGTCCTGGTCAATCCACAGGGCGAGCCGATCGGAACACGCATTTTCGGGCCGGTGACTCGCGAGCTCAGGGCGAAGAAGCACATGAAGATCGTGTCACTCGCTCCGGAGGTGTTGTGATGCCCAAGCTCAAGATCAAAAAGGGCGACCATGTTGTGGTCATCACGGGCAAGAACAAGGGCAAGAAGGGTGAGGTGCTCAAGGTGTTGCCGGACGAGAACCGCGCCATCGTCAGCGGCGTGGCGGTGGTGAAGCGTCATCAGCGCCAGACCGCGTCGCAAGAGGGCGGCATCATCTCGAAAGAGGCGCCAATCCACATCTCCAATCTCGCGCTTGAGGACCCCAAGGACGGGAAGCCGACGCGCGTCGGGTACAAATTTCTGAAGGACGGGCGCAAGGTCCGCTTTGCGAGGCGCTCAGGAGAGGTCATCGATGGCTGAGACGGCCTATATCCCTCGCCTCAAGCAGCATTATCAGGAGGTGCTCTCCAAGCAGCTCGCCAAGGACTTCGGCTATGCCAACCCGATGCAGGTACCGCGGCTCGACAAGGTGGTGCTCAACATGGGAGTCGGCGAGGGCATCAGCGACTCGAAGAAGGTGAACGCCGCGGCTTCCGACCTTGGGCTGATCGCGGGACAGAAGGCGGTCATCACGCGGGCGCGCAAGTCGATCGCGACTTTCAAGCTGAGGGAAGGCATGCCGATCGGCGCCAAGGTCACGCTCAGGCAAAACCGCATGTACGAGTTCGTCGACCGGCTCGTGAATATCGCCCTTCCGCGGGTGCGAGACTTCCGTGGGCTGAACCAGAAAAGCTTCGATGGAAGAGGCAATTACGCCATTGGGCTTAAGGAGCACATCATCTTTCCCGAGATCGACTACGACAAGGTCGAAGACGTGCTCGGGATGGACATCATCGTCTGCACGACGGCGCGCACCGACGACGAGGCGCGCGCGCTTCTTGCAGGCTTGAATTTTCCGTTCCGCAGCTGATGGGAAGCCAAAGGCCGCGACAGGAGGACGTGAATGGCTAAGACGAGCATGATCGAGCGCAACAACAAGCGGCGCCGCCTTGCGAAGAAATTCAAGGCGCGGCGGACGCGGCTCAAAGAGATCGCCGCCGACCGGTCGCTTCCCGCCGAGGAGCGCTTCGCCGCGCGGCTGAAGCTCGCCGAATTGCCGCGTAACTCCTCGCCGACCCGCATCCGCAACCGTTGCGATCTCACCGGCCGTCCCCGCGGCTATTACCGCAAGCTCCGCATGTCGCGCATTGCGCTGCGTGACCTCGGGAGCCAGGGGCTCATTCCCGGCATGATCAAGTCGAGCTGGTAAGGACCATCGATGAGCATCAACGATCCACTAGGCGATATGCTTGCCCGTATCCGCAACGCGCAGCTGCGATACAAGGCAAAGGTCACCACGCCTGCGTCCAAGCTCAGGGAGCACGTGCTCGAAGTGCTGGCCGAAGAGGGCTATATCCGTGGCTATGCGCGCGTCGACTATACGGGCGGCCGCTCCGAGTTCGAGATCGAGCTCAAATATTTCGACGGCGAGCCGGTGATCAAGGACATCAAGCGGGTGTCGACGCCTGGCCGCCGCGTCTATTCGTCGGTCAAGGATCTGCCGACTGTCGCCAACGGGCTTGGCGTTGCCATCCTGTCCACGCCGAAAGGCGTGATGTCGGATTCGCGCGCCCGCAGCGAGAATGTCGGCGGCGAGATTCTGTGTAACGTGTTCTAGGTCAGACCCATGTCACGTATCGGCAAGAAGCCCGTTTCAGTCCCAAGCGGCGTAACCGCGGCGGTCAACGGCCAGGAGGTCAAAGTCAAAGGCCCCAAGGGCGAGCTGAAGCACGTGCTCGTCGACGACATCATTGCCAAGCTCGACAAAGGCGGCATCGAGATCTCGATGCGCGAGGACACGCAAGACGCGCGCGCCATGTGGGGCATGTCGCGGACGCTTGTGGCCAATCTTATCGCCGGCGTGACCCAAGGCTTCACCAAGAGGCTCGAGATCACGGGCGTCGGCTATAGAGCCGCGGTGCAGGGCTCCAACCTCCAGCTCCAGCTTGGCTACAGCCACGACATCACCTATCCCATTCCGCAAGGAATCCAGGTGCAATGTCCGAAGCCCACCGAGATCGTGGTGTCTGGCATCGATAAGCAGAAGGTCGGCCAGGTCGCGGCCGAGATCAGGAAATTCAGGCCGCCGGAGCCCTACAAGGGCAAGGGCGTGCGCTATGCGGGCGAGTTTATCCTCCGCAAGGAAGGCAAGAAGAAGTAGGACGACAACGATGGCCGCTTCGAATGAAGGCTTTGTGCGGCGGTCGCGCCGCGTGCGCCACACGCTGAAGCGCGCGGCGAATGGACGGGCGCGCCTCTCGGTGTTCCGCTCATCGAAGCACATCTATGCGCAAGTGATCGACGACCGCGCCGGCAAGACCGTGGCTGCGGCCTCCACGCTCGACAAGGGCCTCAAGGGGGCATTGCCCAAGGGCAGCGATCTCGCCGCCGCGACCGCGGTCGGGAAGCTCCTGGCTGAGCGGGCACTTGCCGCCGGCGTGAAGGACGTGGTGTTTGACCGCGGCGGATATCTCTATCACGGGCGGGTCAAGGCGCTCGCCGAGGCTGCCCGCAAGGCAGGCCTGAACTTCTAAGAAAGGGGCGACAGTGGCACGAGGCCAGCAAGGAAGAGACCGCGAAGAGCGCGAGCGCGACAGCGAATTCGTCGACAAGCTCGTGCACATCAACCGCGTGGCCAAGGTGGTCAAGGGCGGAAGGCGCTTCGGCTTTGCCGCGCTCGTCGTGGTGGGCGACCAGAAAGGCCGGGTCGGGTTCGGTCATGGCAAGGCGCGCGAGGTGCCGGAAGCCATCCGCAAGGCGACCGAGGCCGCCAAGCGCAACCTCGTCAAGGTACCGCTGCGCGAAGGCCGCACGCTGCATCACGATGTGAGCGGCCATCATGGCTCTGGGCGGGTGGTGCTCAGGGCAGCGCCTCCCGGTACCGGCATCATCGCCGGCGGACCGATGCGCGCGGTGTTCGAGACGCTCGGCATCCAGGACGTGGTGGCGAAGTCGCTTGGCAGCTCAAATCCCTACAACATGGTGCGCGCCACTTTTGACGCATTGCGCCACGAGGATAGCCCGAGAGGCGTGGCGGCCCGACGCGGCAAGAAGGTGAGCGAGATCGTGTCGCGGCGGAGAGACGGCGCCGGCGAGAGCGCAGGCCAGGCCGAAGTCTAAGAAATCTGGTCACAAGGAATTGTGAGATGACCGAGTCATCGAAAAGGAAGACCATTGTCGTCGAGCAGATTGGGAGTCCGATCAGACGTCCCTATATCCAGCGCGCGACGTTGATCGGGCTCGGCCTCAACAAGATGCACAAGCGGCGTACCTTGATCGACAGCCCGCAGGTGCGCGGCATGGTCGCCAAGGTCAGTCACCTCGTCCGCATCGTCGATGACGAGAACAAGGCTTAAAGGAAGAAAAGGCCATGCGGCTCAACGAGATCAGGGACAGGCCAGGCGCCACCAGCGCAAGGAAGCGGCTCGGCCGCGGCATCGGCTCGGGGCTAGGCAAGACGGCGGGCAAAGGCACCAAGGGCCAGAAGGCCCGCGCCGGCGTCTCGATCAAAGGTTTCGAAGGCGGCCAGATGCCGCTCCATCGGCGCCTGCCGAAGCGCGGCTTCAACAACATCTTCACCAAGAAGTTCAACGAGCTCAATCTTGGCAAGATTCAGGGCGCGATCGACGCTGGCGCGCTTGACGGCAACAAGCCGATCACCGTCGAGGCGCTAAAAGAGGCGGGTCTCATCCGCCGCGCCAAAGACGGCGTGCGCCTGCTCGGCTCGGGCGAGATCAAGGGCAAGCTCGCCTTCGAGGTCACCGGCGCGTCGCAAAGCGCGGTCAAGGCGGTGGAGGCAAAGGGCGGCACGGTTACCCTGAGATCCATCACTGGCCGCGAGAAGCCCGCTGCCGACAAGATCAAGGCCGAGAAGCGGGCGGCCAAGCGCGCCGCTGCTTTGGCCAAGGCTGAAGCCAAGGGTGGCAAGAAGCCCAAGGGTGAGCAGGCCGAGGAAGCCGACTCCCCGAAGGCCGCCAAGGCGAAGTCCGACGGCGGAAAGCCCAAGGCCGATGAGGGCGAGGCCAAGAAGGCCAAAGCGAAGCCCGCCAAGGCGGACAAGTCAGAGTGACGTGAGGCGGGCCTTAAATGGCCCTCGCATTTCTGGCTAAGGAGAGAAGCGTCTAAATGGTCTCTGCCGCAGAACAGCTCGTCGCCAACCTCAACTTCGCGGCCTTTGCCAAGGCTGACGAGCTCAAGAAGCGCATCTGGTTCACGCTCGGCGCGTTGCTGATCTACCGGCTCGGTACCTACATCCCAATTCCCGGCGTCAATCCGCAAGCGCTCGCCGAGATGTTTCAGCGGAATCAGTCCGGCATCCTCGGCATGTTCAATGCGTTCTCGGGCGGGGCGGTCGGGCGCATGGCGATCTTTGCGCTCAACATCATGCCGTATATCTCGGCATCGATCATCATTCAGCTCTTGACGACGGTCTCGCCCCATCTCGAGCAGCTGAAGAAGGAAGGCGAGCAGGGACGGCGCCAGATCAACCAGTACACGCGCTACGGCACGGTGATTCTTGCCGCGCTGCAGGGCTACGGCATCGCCATCGGCCTCGAAGGCGCTGGCAACGTCGTGCTCGATCCAGGCTGGTTCTTCCGCATTACCACGGCCATTACGCTGGTCGGCGGCACCGTATTCCTGATGTGGCTCGGCGAGCAGATTACCGCGCGGGGGGTCGGCAACGGCATCTCGCTGATCATCTTCGCCGGCATCGTGGCGCAGTTGCCCCATGCCGTGGTTGGAACCTTAGAGCTCGGGCGCCAGGGGGCGCTCTCGACCACGCTCATCATTCTTCTGCTCATCATGTGCGTGGTGGTGGTCGGCGTCATCGTGTTCATGGAGCGCGCTCAGCGCCGTCTGCTCGTGCAATATCCGAAGCGCCAGGTCGGCAACCGCATGTTCCAGGGCGATGCCTCGCATCTGCCGCTGAAACTGAACAGCGCCGGCGTGATCCCGCCGATCTTCGCCTCGTCGCTGCTGCTGTTGCCGATCACCGTCGCCAACTTCTCGGCCGGGCGGGGACCTGAATGGTTGAATACGGTCACCGCCATGCTCGGTCGCGGGCAACCGCTGCACATCATTCTCTACATCGCGCTGATCGTGTTCTTCGCCTTCTTCTACACGGCGGTGGTGTTCAATCCCAAGGACACGGCCGACAACCTGAAGAAGTATGGCGGCTTCCTGCCCGGCATCAGGCCCGGCGAGCGCACCGCAGAATATATCGACTACGTGCTGACCAGGATCACGGTGGTCGGCGCGATCTATCTCGCCGCCGTGTGCGTCCTGCCCGAGATCCTCATCTCCTATGCCGGCGTGCCGTTCTATTTCGGTGGCACCTCGCTGCTCATTGTGGTGAGCGTCACCATGGACACCGTCGCCCAGATTCAGAGCCATCTCTTGGCCCATCAATATGAGGGCCTGATCAAGCGGGCGCGGCTCAGAGGCGCGAGGCGGAACCGATGAACCTGGTCCTGCTCGGCCCTCCTGGCGCGGGTAAAGGCACCCAGGCAAAGCTGCTCGAAGACTCTCGCTCGCTCATCAAGCTCTCGACCGGCGACATGCTGAGGGCCGCCGTGGCTGCCGGCACGGCGCTTGGGCGCAAAGCCGGTCAGATCATGGAGCGCGGTGAGCTCGTTCCCGACGACCTCGTCATCAAGCTGATCGCCGAGCGCCTTGATGACGACGCCGGCGGTCAGGGCTTCATCTTCGACGGCTTCCCGCGCACCGTGGCGCAAGCTGAGGCTCTCGACCGCCTGCTCAAGGAGCGGGGCAAGAAGCTCGACGCTGTGGTGGTGATGGACGTCGATGACGACGCATTGGTCGAGCGCATTGCTGGCCGCTTTGCTTGCGCCAAGTGCGGCGAGGGCTATCACGACCTGTACAAGCTGCCGAACGTCAAGGGCGTGTGCGACCGCTGCGGCTCGACCGAGTTCGTGCGGCGCAAGGACGACAACGAGGAGGTGGTGCGAGCCCGACTGAAGGCGTATCACGCCCAGACCGAGCCTCTGATCGAATACTACGAGCGTCAGGGGAAGGTGAGGGCGGTCGACGGCATGGCCGATATTCCCGCGGTGCAAAAGGAGATCGCCCTGGCGCTCGGCCCGGCTCAGGCTGAGGGCCGAAAAACGGCCAAATAGCGCCGGTTGACCTTGTCAAGCGGAATCGCTACATAAGCGCCCGCACCATTGAAAAATGGACTGACCGGTCCCCGGGGGTAGAGCCTGTCCGCGGTCGGTCTCGTTGTGTTCCGATTGGGTAATCCGGCTTTTGATTTCAGCACGTTAGCCGTGCACGAGGAGACGACTGCGTGGCCCGAATTGCAGGTGTGAATATCCCGACCAATAAGCGGGTCGAGGTGGCGCTGACTTATATCCACGGCATTGGCGACACCTTCGCCAAGCAGATTTGCGAGAAGGTCTCGATCCCGGCGGAGCGGCGGGTGAGCCAGCTCACCGAATCGGAGATCAGTCAGATTCGCGAGGTGATCGACCGCGACTATGTGGTTGAAGGCGATCTCCGGCGCGAAGTGGCCATGAACATTAAGCGGTTGATGGACCTCGGTTGCTACCGGGGCTTGCGTCATCGCCGCGGATTGCCTGTGCGCGGTCAGAGGACCCATACCAATGCGCGCACGCGTAAAGGGCCGGCCAAACCGATCGCCGGCAAGAAAAAGTAAGCAGCCCTGATAGAGCAGCCCGAGCTTTGGCTTCGGCCTGCGTCAGTTTGCAAATGCGGGATTAGAGCATGGCCAAGGACAAGACGCGGGTTCGTCGCCGCGAGAAGAAGAACATCACTTCGGGCGTAGCCCACGTGCATGCAAGCTTCAACAACACGATGATCACCATCACCGACGCGCAGGGCAACGCCATCTCCTGGTCGTCGGCCGGGGCCATGGGTTTCAAGGGGTCGCGCAAATCGACGCCCTATGCCGCGCAGGTCGCCGCCGAAGATGCCGGCAAGAAGGCGATGGAACACGGCATGAAGAATCTCGAGATCGAGGTGCGCGGTCCGGGATCGGGGCGCGAGTCGGCGCTGCGCGCACTTCAAGCTGCGGGATTCAACATCATATCGATTCGCGATGTGACGCCGATCCCGCATAACGGTTGCCGCCCGCGCAAGCGCAGGCGCGTCTAACCAAGAAAGGCAAAGGCTAACACTAAATGTTGCACGAGGATTCTCGAAAGCTGGGACAGGCTGCCCAGCTCCTGGACCAAGAAAGGGCTTCACCGGTGCTGCAGAAGAACTGGCAAGATCTCATCAAGCCCACCAAGCTCAACGTCACTCTCGGACGCGATCCGTCGCGTTTTGCCACGGTCGTGGCCGAGCCGCTTGAGCGCGGCTTTGGGCTTACGCTCGGCAACGCGCTTCGCCGCGTGCTGCTGTCGTCGCTCCAAGGCGCCGCCATCACGTCGGTGCATATCGATGGCGTGCTGCACGAATTCTCCTCGATTCCCGGCGTGCGCGAGGACGTGACCGACATCATCCTCAACATCAAGGAAATCGCGCTGCGCCAGCATGCCGAGGGCGTCAAGCGCATGGTGCTGAAGAAGGAGGGCCCGGGCGTCGCCAAGGCCGGCGACATCGAGACCGGCGCCGACATCGAAATTCTCAATCCGGATCACGTGATCTGCACGCTCGACCAGGGTGCCTCGATCCGCATGGAATTCACCACCTCGACCGGCAAGGGCTATGTGCCGGCCGAGCGCAACCGTCCCGATGACGCGCCGATCGGCTTCATTCCGGTCGACTCGCTGTACAGCCCGGTGCGCAAGGTGTCGTATCGCGTAGAGAACACCCGGGAGGGCCAGATTCTCGACTACGACAAGCTCACTATGGACATCGAGACCGACGGCTCGGTGAAGCCGGAGGATACCGTGGCTCTGGCCGCGCGCATCGTGCAGGACCAGCTCTCGGTGTTCGTCAATTTCGAGGAGCCGAAGAAGGAAGTCACTCTTGAGCGCCAGCCCGAGCTCGTGTTCAACGCCGCACTGCTCAAGAAGGTCGACGAGCTCGAGCTCTCGGTGCGTTCGGCCAACTGTCTCAAGAACGACAACATCGTCTATATCGGCGACCTGATTCAGAAGACCGAGGCCGAGATGCTCAGAACACCGAATTTCGGCCGGAAGTCGCTGAACGAGATCAAAGAGGTGCTCGCCTCGATGGGACTCCATCTCGGGATGGAAGTGCCGGACTGGCCGCCCGAGAATATCGAAGAGCTCGCCAAGCGCTTCGAGGATCATTACTGATCAGAAGGCCAGAAGCCTGAAACCAGAGACCAGAAAGTTTGCCCTTCTGGTTCCCGGTTTCAGGCTTCTAGGCTCTGATAACCGGAGGTTATCAATGAGGCACCGCAATCAGGGCCGTAAGCTCAATCGCACCGCGAGCCATCGCGGCGCGCTGCTCGCGAGCCTCGCGGCAGCGCTCATCAAGCACGAGCAGATCGCGACCACTCTGCCCAAGGCGAAGGAGCTCAGGCGCGTCACCGACCGGCTGATCACGCTGGCGAAGCGCGGCGATCTTCATGCGCGCCGGCTCGCCGCCGCCCGCGTCAGGGACGAAGCGATGGTGGCGAAGCTGTTCGAGACGCTCGGGCCTCGTTATGCCGCCCGTCCCGGCGGCTATACCCGCGTGCTCAAGGCCGGATTCAGATATGGCGATTCGGCGCCGATGGCAGTCATCGAGTTGATCGACCGCGATCCAGAGGCGCGCGGCAAGGACTCAGGCCCCGTACAGACCGAGGGCGAAGGCGACAAGGCCGCCGCCTAGTTAGCCAGGACATTTCTGACGTTCGACTAGAGCGCGCCGCGTGCCCATAGCGGCGCGCTTTCGCTTAGTTCTTGTCGTCCTCGTCTTCGTCCTTTTGGGCCTCGCCGGGATGCTTCTTGTCCCAGGCGTCGATGGCCGCCTTTTTGATGCCCTTCACCCCGGCGGCGAGAATGCCGGTGATGACCTTCTTGGCGTCCGCGTCGCTCGCGCCATTGGCATCGAAATCGGACTGCCAAAGGATGACCGAGCGATCCGGCTCGTCATCCACCTCGAGCCAGAGCTTCGACTTGTAATTCTTCACCGGCAGCGGGCTCTCCACGATCTCGTAGGTATAGGCCGTGTCCTCGGTGCCGGTCAGCTTCTCCTTGATCTTGCCGCCATCTTTCAGCGTGAGCGTGCGGAAGGTCACGTCGCCCTCTTTGGTCTCCTCGCAACTGGCAACCGCAGGATGCCAGTCCTTGATGGCGCAGAAGCCGCCGACCACTTGCCAGATTTCCGGCGGAAGACCAGGGGCTTCGGTTCGCTTCTTGACCGTGATCGCGTGAGCCGAGCCGGTTGCGACAAATACGGCCAGCCCCGTGGCCAGGGCCAGTTTCATGATACGCATGCGTTTCTCTCCACGGTGTAACGTTGACTTTCCAAGCACGCCCGCGGGCATCTTATTGGAAAGATGAGGGTGGGCAAGGCTTTGAAACGGTCTCAAGCAAGGCAGGTTCAGTCTTGATTCGGCTTGAGTTATAGGAGATGCGAGAGCATCGCTGACCAATCCCCATATCAGAGCGAGCAATGAGAGATTTGGCAAAATCACCGAGCAAATTTGGCATGGCGGCCGTGCTCGCGCTTCTAGCCGGCTGCCTTTGCACGCCGGCGCTCGCCCAGCAACGTGCCGCTCCGGAGAGTCAGGTCGCGATCAAGCAATCCTTCGCGCCGGTGGTGAAGAAGGCGGCGCCGGCTGTAGTCAACGTCTATGTCCAGCACAGAGTCGAGCAGACCGTCTCGCCTTTTCTCGACGATCCGTTCTTTCGTCAGTTCTTCGGTGACAGCTTCGGCATTCCGCGCGAGCGCATCCAGAATTCGCTGGGCTCTGGCGTGCTGGTGAGTCCCGAGGGCCTCGTGGTCACAAACAACCACGTCATCCAGGGGAGCGGCGAGGCAGAGATCACCGTGGCGCTGTCAGATGGGCGCGAATTTCCCGCCAAGATTATTCTCAAGGACGAGCAGTCCGATCTCGCCATACTCCGCCTCGACGCCAAGGGCGTGCAGTTCACTTCGATCGTCTTCAGCGACTCGGACACCCTCGAGGTCGGAGACCTCGTGCTCGCCATCGGCGACCCATTCGGTGTAGGGCAGACAGTGACGAGCGGCATCGTGTCGGCGCTGGCGCGCACCCAGGTCGGTATCTCCGACTATCAGTTCTTCATCCAGACCGATGCCGCCATCAATCCCGGCAACTCCGGCGGCGCCCTGGTCGACATGGACGGCAAGCTGGTTGGCATCAACACCGCGATCTTCTCCAGGAGCGGCGGCTCGCACGGCATCGGCTTTGCCATCCCGTCCAACATGGTGCGGCTGGTGGTTCAGGCTGCCCTTAAAGGCGGCAAGGTGCAGAGACCCTGGCTCGGCGCTTCGCTCCAACCGGTCACGCCCGACATCGCCGACTCGCTCGGGCTCACCACGCCCTCCGGCGCGCTGGTGAGCAATGTCCGCGCCGACGGGCCAGCCGCGCGGGCAGGGCTTCATGCTGGCGACGTCGTGGTCGGCGTCGACGACAAGCCCGTACAAGATCCGCATGCCTTCCAGTACCGTTTCGTCACCAAGGGCATCGGCGGCCAGGCCAATCTCAGCGTGTTGCGTAAAGGCCAGAAGCTCACGACCACCATCTCGCTGATTGCGCCGGTCGAGGACCCGCCGCGCGATGCGCGCGATCTCGAAGGGCATCATCCACTCACCGGCTGCAAGGTCGCCAACCTCTCTCCCGCCGTGGCCCAGGAGATCGGCATGGACGACGATTCGCGCACGGGCGTGGTCGTGCTCGAGGTAAAGGACAAGACGCCGGCCGCGCGCATTGGGGTGAAGCGCGGCGACATCGTCGTGGCGATCAACAACGAGAAGGTAAAGTCGGTCGCGCAGCTCGTGACCGCGCTTGAGGGTGCCGATGGCGGCTGGCGCCTGTCGGTCGAGCGCGACGGCAAGGTGTATAACCTCGCCATTCAAGGCTGAGCATGAAAAAGGCTGCAGCCACTTTATTCGAAGCTGCCGGGCTCGCAGAAAGCGCGCTACGCCCGCTTGCCGACCGCCTGCGGCCGAAGACGCTCGACGAGGTGATCGGCCAGGATCACCTGCTCGGCGAGCAGGGCATGTTGCGCCGCATGGTGAAGGCTGGGCGGCTCTCATCGGTGATCTTCTGGGGCCCGCCGGGCACTGGCAAGACCACGGTGGCGCGGCTGCTTGCTGAGGTGACGGACCACCACTTCGAGCAGCTCTCGGCCATTCATTCCGGCGTCTCGGATTTGCGCAAGGTGTTCGACGCGGCGAAAGCGCGGCGCGAGGAAGGACGCGGTACGCTGCTTTTCGTCGACGAGATTCATCGCTTCAACCGCTCGCAGCAGGATGCCTTTCTTCCGCATATGGAGGACGGCACCATCATCCTGGTCGGCGCTACCACCGAGAACCCATCTTTCGAGCTGAACTCCGCACTTCTGTCGCGGGCGACCGTGCTCGTGTTTAGGAGGCTCGACGACGCTGCGCTCGAACAGCTGCTTCAGCGCGCGGAGGCGCACGAAGGCCGCAAGTTGCCGCTGACGCAAGATGCCCGCGAGGCACTCATCAGCATGGCCGACGGCGACGGCCGCGGCGCCATCAACCTTGCCGAGGACGTGTTCCTCGCCGCCTCGTCTGGCGCCAAGACGCCGCTCGACCGCGAGGCTCTCGTCGCACTGGTGCAGCGCCGTGCGCCGATCTACGACAAATCGCAGGACGGCCATTACAATCTGATCAGCGCGCTGCACAAATCGGTGCGCGGCTCGGACCCCGATGCCTCGCTCTATTGGCTCGCCCGCATGCTGGCCGGCGGAGAGGACCCGCTCTATATCGCGCGCCGCCTGGTGCGCATGGCGGTTGAGGATATCGGGCTTGCCGACCCGAACGCCCTGGTGCAGGCAATCGCCGCCAAGGACACTTACGACTTTCTCGGAACGCCTGAAGGCGAGCTCGCGCTGGCGCAAGCCACCATCTATCTCGCCACCGCACCAAAATCGAATGCGGGATATGTCGCGTTCGGCCTTGCCTCGCGCGCGGCGGAGGAGGGCGGCTCACTGCTTCCGCCGAAGCACATCCTCAACGCTCCGACCAGGCTCATGAAGCATGAAGGCTACGGCCGCGGCTATGCCTACGACCACAACGAAGAGGAGGCCTTCTCCGGCCAGAACTACTTCCCCGACGGCATCGAGCGGCAAACCTTCTATGCCCCCACGACCTACGGTTACGAAGCCGAGGTGAAGCAGCGCCTCGACCGCTGGGCCAAGCTCCGCAGGGAGCGCTCGGTGAAGCCGTGAAGCTTGCCACTTAGTTTGCTTGGCGCCGCTTCGCGATCTCGCTTGGCGTGAGCGCAGAGGCACGGGTTCCAAAGCGCCCAGTCAGATAATTGACGACCGCAGCGATTTCCGGGTCGGAATAACCCTCGCCGAAATCGGGCATGAAGCCCGAGGTCTTGGCGAAGGCAAGATGAGTGCCTCCAATGAGAGCCTGAGTCGCGTTGGTGCCGGCCGGGTCGTTAGCCGTCCGTCCTCCAACGAGCGAGGCGTAATGGGAGACGGCTCCCTTGCCGTCGAAGCGATGACACCCGGTGCAGGCTCCTTCGAACACGTGCAAGCCTGGCCCGCTCTCTTGAGACGAGGCGGGTTGCTCGCTGACCTCGCGGGCCGTCGCGGGCGTGGGTACCGCAGCGACGTCGGCGCCGTCGCCATTGGCTGGGACGCTCTTCAAGTATGTTGCAATCGCCTTAATGTCCGGCTCCGTCAGGTAGCGCAGACTGTCGTCCACGACTTCCGACATCGGGCCGCCGGCTGAGCCCCGACCTTCGGCATGACCGGCGGATAGGTAGCTCTGGAGTTGCTCATCTGACCAACTACCGATGCCCCAATCGCGATCCGGGGTGATGTTGTAGGCCTTCCAGCCTTGAACGATTGCCCCCGAGAACTTCCGTTTGTTGTTCAATCCAAACAGAATGTTGCGAGGCGTGTGGCAATCGCCGCAATGGCCGAGCGCCTCGACGAGATAGGCGCCGCGATTCCAATCGGCCGCTTGATCCTCATTCGGCCGGAAACGATGCGACGGCTTGAACAGCGCATTCCAAAACATCATCAGATAGCGCTGATTGAACGGAAACGAGATGTCGTTCGGCGGCGGCGTATATCTGACTGGGGTGAGTGTCAGGAGATAAGCCTTGATGGCAAGACCGTCGTTGTCGGTCATCAGCGCGTAGGACGGATAGGGGAAGGCGGGATAAAGGTGCTTGCCGCCTTTGCCGATTCCTTGATGCAGCATCTTCAGGAAGTCCTCGTTGCTCCATCCTCCGATGCCTGTCTCTGGATCCGGGGTGATGTTCGTCGAGTAGATCGTACCGATCATGGGGAGCTTGAATGGCAGGCCACCGGCAAACGGCTTGCCTCCTGGCGCGGTGTGGCAGGCCGCGCAATCGGCAGCGCGGGTCAGGTATTCGCCGCGCGCGACCAGATCGGCGTCGGCGAGGTTCGGGGGAGCTCCGGTCGGATCAGTCCCCTTGAAATCCGCGAGCTCGACCCGTTTGCCTTTGGCAAAGGCAGTGGGGTCGCCGGCACGAAGAGCCCACCATCCGGCTGCAACAATTGCCACCAGGACAAGGGCGAGAAGAGAGAATTTCCCGGTGCGGGTCACTTAGCAACTTGCTCAGGGTATGTTGTTCTAGTGTGGCTGAGTTGCCCCAAATCCCTATGCAGGGCGCAATTGGTCTTTGATGGGCAGCTTACGGATGCGCTTTCCGGTAATCGCAAAGATCGCGTTCGCCATCGCCGGTGCGATACCGATCGTGCCCGGTTCGCCGATGCCACCCGGGGCTTCGCTATTCTTTACGAGATGCACCTCGATCGCTGGCGCTTCGTTGATGCGCAAGACACGATAATCGTTGAAATTGTGCTGCTCGACGCGGCCGCCCTTCAGCGTGACCTCGCCCCACAACGCGGCGCTGATGCCGAAGATGATACCACCCTCGATCTGCGCCACGATCGTGTCGGGATTGATAATCTGGCCGCAATCGACGGCGCAAACGACGCGGCGGACCTTGACTTCGCCCTCCTTAGACACCTCGACCTCGGCAACTTGGGAAAGGTAACTGCCCATGGCGAACTGCACCGAGACCCCGCGACCTACGCCGTCCGGAAGCGACGTGCCCCAGCCCGCCTTCTCGGCGGCGAGATTGAGGACGCCCACCACGCGGGGCCGCTTGCCGAGCAATGAACGGCGGAATTCGACAGGGTCCTTTTTCGTGGCTGCGGCCAGCTCGTCGATGAAGCTCTCAACCACAAAGATATTGTGGGTCGGTCCGACGCCGCGCCACCAGCCGGTGGTGAGGCCGGGGGGTTCATCCCGAACGTAATCCACCAGGATGTTTGGAATGCCATAGGGAAACTCCTTCGCCGCGCCGTTGACGGCATCCTCGTCGAGGCCGTTTACGAACGCAGGCGGCGCCCAGCGGGCCAGGATCGAGGAGGCCGTAACCCGGTGGTGGTAAGCGACGAGCTGGTCTTGCGCATCGAAGCCGGCAGTGAACCGGTCATAGTAGTAGGGCCGGTAGACGTCGTGCTGGATGTCTTCTTCGCGGCTCCAGACGATCTTCACCGGCCCATCGACCTGCTTCGCGATCGCGACGGCCTGGGTGATACCGTCCACGTCGAGCCGGCGTCCAAAGCCGCCGCCGAGGAGATGATTGTGCACTTGGACTTTTTCGGGCGAAAGGCCGGTGACCTGCGCGGCGGTGGCTTGCGCCCGGCTCACCACCTGGATGCCGACCCAAATGTCGCAGCTGTCCTTGGTGACATGCACCGTGCAATTCATCGGCTCCATAGCGGCATGCGCTAGGAACGGCATCTCGTAGACGGCATCGATCTTCTTGGCAGCGCCCGGTATCGCCTTGGCAAAGTCGCCGTCGCTCCGGGCAACAACTCCCTCGTTCTGCGACGCGCGCGCCATCTGCTCGACGATGCTCGCCGTCGTGACATTCGCGTTGGGCCCATCGTCCCACTCGATGTTGAGCGCTCCGAGCCCCTGCTTCGCCGCCCACATATTGTCGCCTACGACTGCGACGGCGTCTTCGATCTTGACCACTTGGTGCACGCCCTTGATCGCCATGGTCTTGCTGTCGTCGACGCTTTTGAGCTTGCCGCCAAACACGGGACATGCGGCGACGGTCGCGAACTTCATGCCGGGGATCATTGCGTCGATGCCAAACTTGGCCTTGCCGTTCACCTTTTCCGGCGTATCGAGACGCTTGGCTGGCGTGCCGATGAGGGTGAAGTCCTTAGGATCCTTTAGCGCGACTTTGTCCGGCACCGGCAGCTTGGCCGCCGCGTCCACCAGAGCTCCGTAAGTCAGTCTGTCCCCAACCGGGGAGATCACCTCGCCCTTTTCGGCCTTGCACGAGGCAGGATCGACATTCCACTGAGAGGCCGCCGCTTGGATCAACATGACGCGAGCGGTCGCGCCGGCGCGCCGTAGAGGCTCCCAGAATCCCATCACCGATGTCGAGCCGCCGGTGACCTGGAACCCGAGCAAGGGATTGGCATAGAGCTCGTCGCTCGGCGGCGCCGCCTCGAGGCCTACCTTAGCGAGATCGACCTCGAGCTCCTCGGCGACCAACATGGACATGGAGGTGTAGGTCCCCTGTCCCATCTCGACCTGCGGCATGACGAGCGTGATGGTGTCGTCGGGCTTGATGCGCACGAAGGCGTTCGGGGCGAACGCCTCAGCGGCAGTTTGCGCCTTGGCGCCAATCGATCGGGGCAGATAGACGCCGAGCAGCAACCCGCCGCCGGCGGCAGCGCCAGTGACAAGAAACGTCCGACGCGAAAGACCCTTCCGCCGTTCTTCTTTATCATCTTTATCGACGTCGATCCGTTTCGGCATGGTCCAGATTTTCATGCGGACTGCGATACTTGTTTGATGGCGGCGCGAATCCGCGGATAGGTGCCGCAGCGGCAAATGTTGCCTGACATGGCCGCGTCGATATCGGCGTCGGTCGGATTGGGGTTGCTCGCAAGCAAGGCCGAGGCCGACATGATCTGGCCAGGCTGGCAATAGCCGCATTGCACGACTTCGAGATCGAGCCATGCTTTTTGCACCTTTGCGCCGGCAGGTGTCTCTCCGATCGCCTCGATGGTCGTAATTGCCGAGTTGCCTACGCTTTCGATCGGAGTGATGCACGATCGGATCGGACGGCCGTCGAGATGCACGGTGCACGCGCCGCATAGCGCCACTCCGCAGCCGAACTTCGTGCCGGTCATGCCGAGCACGTCGCGCAGCACCCAAAGCAGCGGCGTGCCGCCGTCGACATCGACTTCATGGTCGCTGCCGTTGACCTTGATTTTAAAGGACATCGCGATCTCCGGATCGATTGACCGTACCACACCCGGATGAGCCGCAAATCGCGGCGAATGCGATCCTGCGCCGACCCCCGCAAGGACCGCAATCATACTTAAGTCGTATCGCGGGGGCTGCTTTCGCCGTAGCGGATGACCTTGACTTTTTCGGTTGTGACCAGGGCGCTGCCCATCATCGGCTCGATGGCGGCGACGAATTGGTCGATCTTGTCCTCGCTGTCCACAATCTCGATGACAAGGGGCAGGTCCTGCGACAGACGCAACACCTTGGTGGTATGCAACCGGCTCGAGTGGCCAAATCCCATCGGCCCCCGCAACACCGTTGCGCCGGCGAGGTGCATCTCGCGCGCTTTAAGCACGATTGCCTCGTAGAGCGGCTGGTGGCCGGCCTTGTCATCCTCGCCGATGAAGATGCGGAGCAGCACGGCGTCGCGTGTGAGCGGCATGGTCAGATCCACCTCATGGCGTTGATTGACACGGCAAGTATATGTCCTAGCCAGACCGCGAGCAGGCAGAGCACGACCGAGCCGATAATGTTGCCGCCCGACTGCAGCCACTCGCCATCATTGGCGAGACTGAGCGTCTGCAGGCTAAACGATGAAAACGTGGTGTAACCGCCGCACAGGCCGATCATGACGAACTGGCGCACGGTAGAGCTTGCGAAGATGCGGCCGTCCGGCCCGGTCAGGGTGGCGAAAAAGCCGATGATGAGAGAGCCTGTGATATTCACCAACAAAGTGCCCCAGGGAAAAGTCTCCCCCAACATGCGCGCGGCAAACCCAGTGCACCAGTAACGTGCCATGCCGCCAAGCGCGCTGCCGACGGCGATCCAGAGATAAATTGGCATCGGAAATCAGTTCTCCTTGAGCAAGGTTGAAAGGCCGGTCGCGATCGGAGCGCGCCTTGTCACTTTGCCACGAGCACGGGACAAGGTGAGAGGTCGACCAGCCGGTCGGCACGTGTTCCCAGCACACGCTCGTAGAAGGTCGAGTGGCCAGTGGCTCCGATCACGAGCAGGTCGGCCGGAAGATCCCCAGCCAGCATGATGATGTCGCGCACCGGATGGCCGGTGACGATATGAGTGACGAGCTTGACGCCTTTCTCTTCGGCCAACTGTTCGGCGCGCCGCACGATTGGGCGGTAGCGGCGGTCCGCAAACCGTTTCTCCTCTCTCACCTCGCCGATGATCTCGGGGAACTCCGAGATCTCCTCGACGCAAATCATGTGTAATTCAGCGCCTGATAGCTTGGCGAGATCGAGCGCAAGCACGAGCGCCTTGTCGGCGCCAGCCGAGCCGTCATTGGCTTGAAGAATCGTCTTGTACATTGGCAATGCCTTTTTCTGTTAGGCCGAATGATCGGCGGCGCGGGCAGGCTCGGCGGCGAGCCTTCCGCCTTTGATGGGCTCGGCGGCGGGCTCGGCTTCGGGCCTGGGGATAAGGTGCCGCGGTAAATAGAAGGCATTGGCGATAACCGTGGGGATCACGGCGCTTGCGATCACGGCCGCAACCAGAGCGGAATATTGTCCCTGGTCGATGATGCCGTGCGACAGGCCAAATAGCGAGGATATGGTGCCGAAGGTGAGGCCGGTGGACATGAGTAGCGTGGTATAAGCCGCTTCGCGGTTCGGTGCCTTGTAGAACTTCGTCACCGGATAGACGCCAACGATCTTCGAGGCCACTTTAACGACCAGGAAGAAGATGAAGGCGAAGGGCGCGGCGATTAGCGCAGGAATCGAGACGAACGATCCGGCCCTGATGAAATAGAAGGGCGTCAGCAGGCCGAAGGTCAAAGTCCGTAGCCTGCGGACAAGGATATGGTCCTTGCCGACCGTGCCAGCCAGCACCATGCCGATGAGATAGGCGGGGAGCACTGCTTCGCTGTCGGCCCAGGTGGCGAGCGCTCCCATGCCGAGGAGACAAAGCAGGAGGAATTTCGTCTCGAGCTCTGAAGGCCGATTGCCGTAACGGGCGAAGAAGCGCGGTGTCACGAAGGGCAAAAGCCCGAAGACCACGACGCCGACACCGAGGAAAACCAGAGTCTTGAATGTGAACGGCGCAAAGATCAGCCCTAGCGCCACCACGGTACCGAGGTCTGTGACGAAACAAGCGGCGAGCACCGTCTTGCCGTATTCGGTGGTGTTGAAGCCGAATTCCAGCATCACCGCATAGACCACGGCGACCGACGTCGTGGACATGGCGACGCCGGCGAGCCAGCTCGGCATGGGGTCCCAGCCAAGCACGTAGTAGGCGCCTGCCGCACAGCCGAGAAATGGGAAAAGGAAGCTTGCGAGCCCAACCGCGGCGGCTTCCTTCCATTTCAGCCTGAACACGGCGGGATCGAGCTCGGCGCCGGCAAGGAAGGTCAAGACGATTGCCCCGAGGCCCGACAGAAATTTGATCCAGGTTTCGTCGGTGCCGAGGATCGCCGAGCCGATAGCGGCGCCGATGATGAGCTGGGCAATCGTGCCGACGACGATCTCCGACAGCGCCGTCGAGATTCGGAGCCATATGGAGAGGAGGGAGGCAATGAGAGCCAGTCCCAACCACAGCGCAGCCAGTGCCCAAATACCAGTCATGGTCCGTGCCTCCACGGTTCGAGCATCCGCGGGAGATTGGGTCAGGCGGTTGGGGCAAAATGAAACCCGCCTGGCGGCGGGCTTGCGGACTTAAGCTCCCACCGCATAACGCTTATGCGGTAGGAGTCATTAGCGCAGCGGCGGTTCAGGGGGACTCCATCCCCTTCAGCACTTGATGGGAATGTAAACAGGAATTCGCGCCGATCAAGGCCTATTGCAGGTCATCTCGCCCCGCATTTGTGGGCTTACCGAATTGGCGGGGATAGGGAGCGGGCTCTAATGGCGGGAGTCGAGACCAAGGAGGTGAGCCGCGCCGAGGACGGCATGCGACTCGACCGCTGGTTCAAGACGCATTACGCCTCGCTGCCTCACAGCCGGCTCGAGAAGCTGCTGCGCACTGGGCAGGTGAGGGTCGATGGCGGGCGCGCCAAGGCAAGCACGCGCCTTGCCGCCGGACAGACCGTGCGCATCCCGCCGCTTCCCGATACGCCGCCTCCACCCGCTCCGAAGCACGCTTTATCTAAAGCGGACCGCGCCTTTCTCGCCTCGATTACGCTCTATGAGGACGACGACCTGCTCGTGCTCAACAAGCCGTCGGGCATCGCCGTGCAGGGCGGCACCAAGACCACGCACCACATCGACCGCCTGCTCGAAGGGTTGGGCGACGGGCCCGAGACACGGCCGCGCCTCGTGCACCGGCTAGACCGGGACACCTCCGGCGTGCTCGTCATCGCCAAGCGCCGCGCGGTCGCCGCCAAGCTCGGCCGCGCCTTCCAGACGCGCTCGGTACGCAAGATCTATTGGGCGCTCGTGCATGGCGTGCCGCACCCGTCGCAGGGCAAGGTGGACGCGGCCCTGGTGAAAGCAGGGGGTCCTGACGGCGACCGCGTGCGCAAGGCGCGGCCAGGCGAACAGGACATTGCCCAGTCTGCGGTCACGCATTACGCGGTGGTAGACAGGGCAGGGCAGAAGATTGCCTTCGTCTCGCTCAAGCCGGTCACCGGCCGCCAGCATCAGCTCCGCGCCCATATGGCGCTCATTGGTCACCCGATCCTCGGCGACGGCAGATATGAGGGCGACAAGAACCTGCCCGAGGGTATCCCGAACAGGCTCTATCTGCATGCGCGGCGCATCAGCTTCCCGCATCCCTCAGGTGAGGGCGTGGTCGATATCACCGCGCCTCTGCCCGAGCACATGGCCAAGGCCTTTGCCCTGTTCGGCTTCGAGGCTCGGAATGGGGCCGAGCAGGCTTGAGGCGCGTTATGATGGCGGGAAGCGGGCCCCATCAGGAGGCAGCTTCGATGCATGCAAAACCGAGCTGGTTTGCGCGCTTTGCGCATTATATCGCTACAGTTACAGGACGCTCCGTCGCCTTCTTTCTGGCGGTCGCGACGATCGTGATCTGGGGTTTGACCGGACCGGTTTTCGGCTATAGCGACACTTGGCAACTGGTGATCAATACCGCGACCACGATCGTCACCTTCCTCATGGTATTCGTGATTCAGAACACGCAGAACCGCGACACCGCCGCCATGCATATCAAGCTCGACGAGCTGATCCGCGTGACGCAGAAAGCGCGCAACGTCCTGCTCGATCTCGAGACGCTCGACGACGGAGAGCTGGAAAAGCTCCGAGAGGATTACATAAGACTCGCCCAGGAGGAGATCCCGCGGCACCTTGAGCGGCGCCACGCCGCGTTGGGCGAGACCTGATGGCGACAAAGCGGGAGAAGCCACATGAAATCTCCAGAGGCCGTGGCGGGGAAGGGCGTGAGAATCGCGAATCTGCCCAAGCGCTTCTACAACGATGTGGCGATCAAGGACGAAGGGAGGGGGGCGGCTTCTCTTTTGCTCGACGGCAAGCCGGTGCGCACGCCAGCCAAGGCGCATCTCGCATTGCCAACGTGTGAGCTCGCAGAGGCGGTGGCCGAGGAGTGGCGCGCACAACGAGACCGCATCGATCCTCTGACCATGCCGCTGACCAAGCTTGCCAATAGCGCAATCGACGGCGTCAAAGACCGGGAGCAGGCGGTCATCGCCGACATTCTGAAATATGCAGGCTCCGATCTGCTCTGTTACCGCGCCGAAGGGCCAAAGGCATTGGTCGCATCCCAGGCCAAGCATTGGGACCCCGTGCTTGGCTGGGCCACGGCTGCGCTCGATGCGCCGCTCGCTCTCGCCGAGGGCGTCGTGCATGTGGGCCAACCCAAAGCATCGCTCGATCGCATCAGGCGGGCGCTCGAGGGTCTCGATCCTTTCGGCCTTGCCGCCCTGCACGTGATGACCACGCTCACCGGCTCAGCCCTGCTAGCGCTTGCCGTGGCGAAGGGGAAGCTCACGCCGGAGGAGGCGTGGCAGGCAGCCCATGTCGACGAGGACTTCCAGATCAGCCAATGGGGCGAGGATGCCGAGGCCGCCAAGCGCCGCGCGCACCGGCGGCGCGACTTCGACGCGGCGGCGCGACTGCTCCAGACGCTACCAGCGGTTATTGCCGGAGGTGGTGACGATCTCGGTCCAGGGTCCGTCCGGAACCTCTGACTCCTCCACGAATCGCCACTCGGTCAGCGCATTGTCGGTCATGCCGAGGCGGTGCCAAACCGCCGGCGAAACGTCGAGGCCTGCCTCCGCATCGAAGGTGTTGAGCGGCACGTCGGCGTCGCCGAACACGAAGGCGAAGTCGTCCTCCCCGGACGGACCGACATCCTGCCATTGCGCGTAGCACGAGCGCCCGTTGTAGCGAATCTCGACCCAGCGGTTCTTCAGCAAGGGATCGCGCCCTGGGCGGTACCAGGGAATGTCTCAGGCCTCGGTCTTCAGCCGGTCTCCCTTGCCGAACTCGCCATAGGGGAGGGCCACATAGAAAGGGTTCTCCTTCGGCGTGAAGCCTGCCGGCCAATCCTTGTCGCGGTGCCGGGGATGGTCGACGCCGCCGAAACTGGCGAGCCAATCCTTGTCCCAGTAGCTCTCGTGATTGGGGATGTAGTCGTTCTCGGCGTTGGACGGCTCGCCCACCCAGAACATCGTGGTCATGGTCGTCTTGAAGTCGTTGATCGGCACAGTGATGGCCCGGGCGATGCTCGGTCGAAGCAGAGCGAAACAAGCGGCGCTTCCGGCAACAGCCAAGAGCCCGCGCCGCGTCAGGCGAAGTTTTACCATGGGGGGTGCTCCCTCGTTAGCGCCCCGCGATTATTCGCCAATTTTGACAAGAATTTAGCAATCGATAGGCACGGTGCCGCATGCGGCGTCTGATACCGGCTTGGCCTTGCCGCCCGGGGATTTCCGGCCATTTGCGGCGCGCAACCCCCATGCTATTCACCGTCACCGGCGCGTCATATGGGAGCGGGCTGATGAAGGAAGTTCTGGAAGAGCTTGAAATCCGCCGCGACAAGGCGAGGGCCGGCGGCGGCCAGGCCCGCATCGACGCTCAGCACAAGCGCGGCAAGCTCACGGCGCGCGAGCGCCTCGACCTCCTGCTCGACGAAGGCTCCTTCGAGGAGTTCGACATGTATGTCGAGCACCGCTGCATCGATTTCGGCATGGAGCAGACCCGCGTGCCGGGTGACGGTGTGGTCACCGGCTGGGGCACTATCAACGGCCGCGTCACCTATGTCTTCGCCAAGGACTTCACCGTGTTCGGCGGCTCGCTCTCGGAAGCCCACGCCAACAAGATGATCAAGATCCAGGACATGGCGCTGCAGAACCGCGCGCCGATCATCGGCCTGTTCGACGCCGGCGGCGCGCGCATCCAGGAGGGCGTTGCTGCGCTCGGCGGCTATGGCGAGGTGTTCCTGCGCAACGTGCTGGCCTCCGGCGTGATCCCACAGATCAGCGTGATCATGGGCCCTTGCGCCGGCGGCGACGTCTATTCGCCGGCCATGACCGACTTCATCTTCATGGTGAAGGACACCTCCTACATGTTCGTCACCGGGCCCGACGTGGTGAAAACGGTGACCAAGGAGGAGGTGACCGCGGAGCAGCTCGGCGGCGCCGTGGTTCACACCACCAAATCGTCGATCGCCGACGGTGCCTACGACAACGACGTCGAGACTCTGCTCCAGATGCGGCGGCTGATGGACTTCCTGCCGTCGAGCAATCTCTCCGGCGTGCCCGAGCTGCCGACCCGCGATCCGTGGGACCGCGACGAGCCGTCGCTCGACACGCTGATCCCCGACAATCCCAACAAGCCTTACGACATCAAGGAGCTGATCCTGAAAGTCGTCGACGAGGGCGACTTCTTCGAGATCCAGGAAGCTTACGCCCGCAACATCGTGATCGGCTTCGCCCGCATGGAAGGGCGCACCATCGGCATCGTCGCCAACCAGCCTATGGTGCTCGCCGGCGTGCTCGACAGCGACGCCTCGCGCAAAGCCGCGCGCTTCGTGCGCTTCTGCGACTGCTTCAACATCCCGATTGTCACCTTCGTCGACGTGCCAGGCTTCCTGCCCGGCACCGACCAGGAATATGGCGGGCTGATCAAGCACGGCGCCAAACTCCTGTTCGCTTTCACCGAGGCGACCGTGCCCAAGGTCACGGTGATCACGCGCAAGGCCTATGGCGGCGCCTACGACGTCATGTCCTCGAAGCACATCAGGGGCGACGTGAACTATGCCTGGCCGTCGGCCGAGATCGCGGTGATGGGAGCCAAAGGCGCGGTCGAGATCCTCTATCGCGCCGAGCTGTCGGACCCAGCCAAGATCAAGAAGCGCATCGACGAATATCAGGCGCGCTTCGCCAATCCCTTCGTCGCGGCAGAGCGCGGCTATATCGACGAGGTGATCCTGCCACACGGCACGCGCAAGCGCATCGCGAGAGCGCTACAGATGCTGCGCAACAAGCACCTCGCGAACCCGCCCAAGAAGCACGACAACATCCCGCTTTAGCGCGATGCTCGATTTGAAGTGTCTAGCCTCAGGCTGCGACGCTGATCAGCACGGCGGCACCGAGCAAAGCGAGACCTGAAGCCCGCATCAGCCAAACGCGCACGCCGAGCAGCCTTTCGATGGACAGGAACGCCGTCATCGCGAGCATCCAGACGAGATTCATGGCGCCGCCCACCCAGGCGAGCAGCATCAGTGCCCAGCAGCAGCCGACGCAAAAGGCGCCGTGTCGCAATCCGAGCTGCGAGGCTCCACGCCAACCAATCGCATAATGCGCAAGCATGAAACCGAGCGGCGTGCGGCAACGCCGCAGGCAGAAATTTTTCGCTCCAGACCATTGATATGCACCTGCCAGCGCGAGGAGACCGGCGCTGAACGCTGGATCGGCGAATCTAGACTCGCGTATGAGGTCTTGCTGTGCGAGGAGCCACTCTAAAATGCTAGCGCCAATTCCGAAGATGCTCCACACAACCAGATACGCAGTCAAGAACACGCCCACCACCCAGAGGAGTGACGAGCCCGGCTCAAGTCGGGCGGTCACCGCCGAAAAGGTGGGAACCATGGGAAGCGCGGATGGCAGCATCATCGCCGCCATCATCGCGATCCACATGCCGATACTTGCGGCGAGCCCCATGCATTGTGCGTGTCGGTGGTAGCCCGGGTTGAGAAGTTGCATTCGCAGAAGCCAACCCCAGGCGAGGACGCACAGGATCGCAAACAGACCGAAGGCGATCCATATTGAGGAACGTGCTACCCGCGGCGTGTTTGGACGTTGCACCGAGCGGTCCATGAGCCGCACAAAGCGGCGACGCTAAGAGCCGGGCTTCGGCGCGAGCAACCTGTCCAACGCGTCGTGGGCGCGGCGGATATAGGTCTTCGGCCAATTCTCGAAATAGACGAGGGAGGTCGGGCTCGCAAAACAGTAGAGCTTGCCGTCGTCAGGATCGCGCCAGTTATAGGCGCAATCCGTCTTGATCAGCGCTCCGGCGATCAGGCCGATCGGATCGTAGTTGTCGAGTTCGCCGTTCATCCCGTGCGGCACGACGGCTTTCCAGATGCCAATCGAATTCGCATCGGGTCTCGCGCGCATGCTCGGCTCCGCGGCGTTTGCCGACGAACCGCATGTGAGTGCAGTTAGGCTCAAGATCGCTGCCGCGATGAAGACGGGAAAAGCGATGTGCATGTTTGCCTCCTCTCGCTTGTGATGCTTTCGGCTAGCTGTGATAGGTGAACGCCGAATAGCCGCCGGCGCTTTCGCCGAAGCGCCAGTGCCAGTCATAGTCGGTAAGCTCCACGGATTTCGATTTGGCGACCACGAAAGGTTCGCCTGGCGCAAGGCAGAGGGGATTTCCGGTCACGGTGGTGTCGCGCCCCTCCTGGCCGGAAATCGCCTCGATATCCGCCGTCACTAGGCCGGGGATGCGCAGCGCACGTTTGCTGCCGCTCGCCTCATAGGTAATCGGCGCAGACTTCACGCCAAGGAATCGCTCGAAAAAGCCGACCATGTGGCCTGCCGCATAGGCGGCGAGCACAACGTTGATATGATCCAAATTTAACTTATCGTACCTGCCGGCTTCGATGTGCCAGGCATAGAGCACCGAGCAGTCGCCGTGGCTCGGTGGGCTCGGTGAAAATGCAATGGCAAACCACTTCGCAGTTGCACGCCTCGAAATAACTGCCTCTCAATTCCCACGCCGGATTCATGGCGGTCTCGCTGATAGACCAATCGGTCTCCTCTTGTAGACCGAACGGTCTCTTTTAGTCAACCGGTGCGGCAATAAGGTTGGGGAAATGCTTAGACAGGCAGCGCTGCCTTCGGCCGTGCCGTCCTTCCACGAGCTGAAGCGTCGGGCTTGGCCTCGGCGACTAGGAGTCCGGCTGCCCTCTTAGCATCGGCGACGGCTTGGATTTCACCTGTGACCTGCGCAACCACGACGGCCCCGTCGATCAGGACGAGCAATTGGCGCGAAAGCCTCTCCGGATTTCGCAAACCTGCATCGCGCGCTAGGTGGCGAAGATACGATGCAACGAAGGCTTTGTTTCCGGCGGCGACCTTGTGCACGGGATCGCGTGGATCGGCGAACTCAGCCGACGCATTGATGCAGGCGCAACCGTAGAAGTCCTTGCTTCGTGCCCAGTCCTCGATAACGTCGAAGCAAGCGAGGAGTCTCTCAAGGGGGGTTTTGCCGCGCCTTTGGACCTCGCTCGTGAACCACGCGCGATAATTCTCGTCGCGCCGTCGCATCACTGCAACGATCAAGTCTTCCTTTGAACGAAAATGCGAGTAGAGCGTCTTCTTGGCGACGCCGGCCTCGGCCAGAATCGCTTCGATGCCGGTCGCATGGAAACCGTCGCGGTAGAACAGCTTGAGCCCTGCCTCGATGAGGCGCTCGCGCGGACTTGATGATGCCATTCTGCTGAACCGATCGTTCACCCCCCTGGAGTTCTCTCCAATTCATACCACGTGGCGACGAATTCATGCGAGGTCAGAAACTTATCCTCACCCTTCGCTCCTGCATTATCCTGTGCAGCACCTCGTCCAATTGAAGGGCGCTCTCGCGAGGCGTTCGTGAAGGTGGGACGAGGTGCGGCGCCCGCGGGCTCATGGACGCAACATGAGCGCTCGGGCGGCATCGGAGCTCCCTCCGGACCCACTAGGAGGTCCTGCTAGGAGCCAGCTGACCGAGCTTGAGACGGAGTTCGATCCGCTTCAAGCGGGAGAAGCAGGGCCCGGTGCCGTAATCGTCATCCCCCTTCCAAGGGGGAAGCTCTTTGACATGACTTCGCGGGCTCGCCCGGCGAGGCGATGAAGCTTGCGGGCATGCGCGCCCGGGCGCTACAGATGCTGCGCAACAAGCACCTCGCGAACCCGCCCAAGAAACACGACAACATCCCGCTGTGACGCGGCCAATCCTCAGTCCTGCCGAGGCGCTCGGGCTTTCCGGCGCCACGCTCGAAGCGCGCATCAGGCGCGCCGCAAATCACGTCAGCGACGCGACCTTCGCGCGGATCGCCGCGCGTCTCCTTGCGGACGCGCGCGCCAACGAGATGATCTACGAGCATGAGGGGGTACAGGAGCCGGTCCGCCTCATGCTGCGCCCGCTGCTCTTCATGCAGGAGCAGCTCAGCTACGTCCATCACGTCTGTCTTCAGCTGATCGAGGCGTTGAAGCGGCTGCCCGATCTCTATCTGCAAGACGAGCGCATCCGGAAAATCGTGGCGATCGCGCCGGACGAGGAGCGCTGGTTTCGCGATACGTGGACCAAGGATCACTCGCGCTTCAATTCGATCTACGGCCGGCTCGATGCGGTGTGCGATTTCACCGGCGCCGGCTGGCAGGACTCGCTCCACTTCATGGAACCGAATCTTACCGGCGTCGGCGGAATTCACTATGCCCCGGTCTCCGAGCAGCTTGTCATGCGCAACGTCATGCCGACCTTGCTTGCGCACGACCCGAGCCTCGTCATCGAGCTGCCGCGGGACCAGCGCGAATTGTTCGTCCAGGTGTTGATCGATCACGCGCGCGCCATCGGGCGGGAATCGTGCCAGCTGTGCTTCGTCGAACCGAAATATGTGCATGAAGGGCCCGCCGAGCAGTCGGTGTTGAGCCAATTCCTCTCGCAGCGGCACGGTCTCACCATCGCCCACGCCGATCCGCGCGAGTTGCGCGTGGAAGGGGAGGAGGTCTTCTACGAGGGCGTCAAGATCGACGTCGTTTACCGCGATTACGAGCTGCGCGAGCTGATTGCTCTGGAGAAGGAGATCGGACGCCCGCTCGATGCAATGCGGCTACTATTCCGCCAGAACCGCGTCGTCTCATCGCTCGTCGGCGACTTCGATCACAAGAGCGCCTTCGAGATCCTGACCGACCCCGTGCTCGGCGAGCAGTATTTCGGCGCGGACGACCGCAGGCTGTTCCGGCGCCATGTTTTGTGGACGCGGCTCTTGGCGGATCGGCGCACGACGCTGCCCCACGACAAGGAAGGCGGCCTGCTCGAATATGCCCGCAAGAACCGCGACCTCCTAGTGCTGAAACCTAACCGCGCCTGTGGCGGTGAAGGAGTGATGATCGGTCCGGCGACGAAGCAGGCGGACTGGGAAGCAGCTTTACAGAAGGCGGTGCTGAGCGCGGACGATCCCGAGAACTCGTGGGTGGTGCAGACGGCGACGCAACTTCCTGTGCATGAGTTCCCGGTTGTCGGTCCGGACGGGCGCGTGTTCGGCGAGCCGTTCTATGCGGTGATGGGTTTTGCCGCGACCGAGAATGGGCTCGGCACTATCTGCCGGGTATCGCAGAAGCAAGTCGTCAATGTCGCGCAGCGCGGGGGGCTCGCTGCAGTGCTCGAAGCCGAGGTGCCGGCTGAGCTGCGCATCCCGAAACGTCCCATTGGCCGGGCCGAGGATTTGGAGCAGTCGCTGCGCGCGCAAATCTCGGAATTGCGCCATCTCGACCAGACGATCGCGCTGCTCGGTTGGGACGAGGAAACGGTGCTGCCGCCTGCGGGCCGCACGGAACGCGGGCAGCAGCTTGCGACGCTGGAGGGCATTCGCCACAGATTGCTGGCATCGGACCGACTTGGCGATCTGGTGGAGGAAGTCGCCGCACAGTCTGACGGGAACGAGCGGCTGTTGCGCGAGCTCTTCCTGCTCCGGCGTTTGCGCCGCCAAGCTTTAGCGTTGCCTGAGGATCTCGTGCGCCACTTTGCGCACGCGAGATCGCAGGCTCTTGGGGCTTGGGAAGAGGCACGCAAAAAGAGTTCCTATGCTCTGTTCGCGCCATCCTTTGAGCGGCTGGTCGCGCTGGTGCGAGAACGCGCGCGGGCGCTTGCGGGCGGGGGCGACCCTTATGACGCCCTGCTCGACGAGCACGAGCCCGGCATGAGCAGCGCGCGTCTCGATCCCGTCCTGGAGGAGGTGCGCAACGCTCTGGTGCCTCTGGTTCGCGCGGCCGATCCGCACTCCGACGGGGTGCTGCACGGACGCAAATTCGCTGAAGCCGAACAATGGGAGCTCAGCCGGCGATTGCTCGCGGCGATCGGCTTCGCCTTCGAGCGGGGGCGGCTCGACCGCTCGACCCATCCCTTCTCGCTCCTCGCGGGCCTGGACGACGTGCGTCTGACCATCAGAGTCGATGAGAGCAATATCTCTGAAGCGGTGTTGGCTGCCCTGCATGAGGGGGGACACGGCCTCTACGACCAAGGCTTCGATCCGGGTGATCGCGGCACACTGCTTGCCGAGGCCCCCAGCATGGGCCTGCAAGAATCCCAGGCGCGCCTATGGGAAAACCATATCGGCCGCGCGCGCGCGTTCTGGGACTACGCGCTCCCGAGCTTGCGGAAATTGTTCCCCGAGGCGGTCGATGGCATCGACGCCGAGCCGTTCTATCGGAGCGTGAACCTGGTGCGGCCCGGCGTGAACCGGGTGGCGGCAGACGAGGTCTCCTATCATCTCCACATCGTGCTCCGCTACGAGCTCGAGGTCGCGCTGATCTCCGACTCGCTCGGCGTTCGCGATCTGCCGCAAGTTTGGAACGAGCGCAGCACGTCATTGGTCGGGGCAACGCCGAAGACAGACCGCGAGGGCGTACTTCAGGATGTGCACTGGTCGCTCGGCATGTTCGGATATTTTCCGACCTACACATTAGGCAGCCTTTATGCGGCGCAGCTCGCGGAGGCTTACGCGCGTAAGCATCCCCTTGAGGACGAAATCCGCCGCGGCGAATTCGGCGGACTGCTCGCTTGGCTGCGCACCAATATCCATCGCCTAGGCCACCATCTCTCGGCCGAGGAAATCATCGAGAAGGCAACCGGCAAGGGTCTCGATACGGGAGCTTTTTTCCGCTACCTCCAAGCAAAGCACTTGTCTTGAAGCCCGGAAGAATCACGGCGATTCCGCTCTAGCTCGCCGGGCGAAGCGATGAAGCTTGCCGGCGTCGAGCGGGCAAATACCATTCAAAACGTGAACGCAATGATGTCGTTGCCGCGCTTGGATCCGATCACCCTGCTGCCGCCCGCGCCGACCACGATGTACTGCTTGCCGTCGACCGAGGAGGACGCCGGAGGCGCATTGACGCCCGCGCCGGTGAAGAACGACCAAAGTACCTTGCCGGTCTTGGCGTCGTAGGCTCCTGAACACGAGCCCGCCGACGGTGGCGAGGGTGCCTCCAACCATGGGCAGAGGCGACTTCACCTGCCAAGCGATCTTTCCGGTGTTGTAGTCGACAGCAGTCACATTGCCGAATTGCTCGGGGCCTTGGATGACCCTGTAATACCCGCCGAACCAGAGCTTCCCGCCCCTCGCTATAGCCGAGCGAAGGATCGGCGAGGTCGGTCTGCCACACGATGCTGCCGTCCTTGGCACTCAGCGCGACCAGCTTGGCATCGAGCGTGGCGAGGATGAGATTTATGTAGTTGGCGCCGCCGCCGGTGGTGGCAAGGTCGATCACATGGGACCGACGTCGTTGAATCGATTGTCTACGTTGACGCAAATGATGTCGTCGGCGACATGGGAATAAATCCGCCCCGGCGGCGGATTGCCAACCAAGCAATTGGTCAGCGCGTAGGCTGGTGTTGGCGGAAGGGGACCGCTGAAAATCAGGGTTGGGGCAAGTGCAGTGCCGAGCAGCAGCGATTTGCGGTCGGCACGGAGCTGAGGACGACGTGAGCTACTTCCCGACTTGGAAAAACGTGGGACTTCGCCGCCCTTCTTGGCACGCGCTCTTGGATGGCCCCCGCGATAATGCAGTCGCCCCATTCAACGCCCCAACGGCGAGCTTGGGGCTTGTTGCGCCCCCATTGAGGCTCGCCGCAAGGGTAGTTTTTAGGAACTTAGGGCGCGGGATGACTAGTGCGGGCAGGCAACACTCGGGCAATAATCGTAGTCTTATCAGCTATATCTTGCCGCGATGATCTGCTCGGTTCCGCCGATGTACTAGCGATTGGCAAACCGGGCGACCATGGCCGGGGTGAGATACAGGATCGAGGTCTTGCGCTGTCCTGCCTGAACGTAGCGGAACAAGAGAATTGCTCCGCCGGCCGGCTTTGCAGCCTCTTGGGTTGGGTTTTCAGATACGAGGCTGAACCGTG
>DASSLP010000003.1:0-4661 GCA_035689365.1 Methyloceanibacter sp. | reverse complement strand
CTGGCGCAACCGCGCGGGTTTTGTGCCGGTGTGGTGCGGGCGATCGAGATCGTCGAGCGGGCTCTCCATCGATTCGGGCCGCCCGTTTATGTCCGTCACGAAATTGTTCACAACCGGCACGTCGTCGAAAGTCTCAAGGCGAAAGGCGCACGTTTCGTCGAGGACCTTTCTGAGGTTCCTGCGGGCGCGGTGACGATCTTTAGCGCGCATGGGGTTTCTCGCGCGGTCGAAGAGGATGCTGAGGCCCGCGATCTGGCTGTGCTCGATGCCGTCTGTCCGCTTGTCGCCAAGGTTCATCACGAAGGCCAGCGCTATATCGACCAGGGCCGCACTGTCATTCTGATCGGCCACGCTGGCCATCCCGAGATCGAGGGCACGATGGGCCAGCTCAAGGGAGAGGTGCATCTCATCCAACACAAAGAAGAGGTCGACCAACTCGACATCCCCATCGATGCGCCGGTCGCCTACATCACACAGACGACACTGAGCGTTGACGACACGCGCGCGACCATAGAGGCGGTCAAGAAGCGCTTCAAAGATGTCATCGGCCCCGAGACACGCGACATCTGCTACGCGACGCAGAATCGGCAGACGGCCGTGCGTGAGCTGGCAAGATTGGTCGACGTGATCCTCGTGGTCGGCGCGAGCAACAGCTCCAATTCGAATCGCCTGCGCGAGATCGGATCGGAGGCTGGCGTGCCAAGTTATCTCGTCGCTGATGGCAGCGCGTTGCAGCCCGAGTGGTTCAACGGCAAGACCACGGTCGGCCTCACCGCAGGCGCCTCAGCCCCGGAAGTGCTGGTCGACGACGTCATCGCGGCTCTGCGGCGCTTTGGCCCGGTGAAAGTGTCGACGCTTCCCGGAAAAGAAGAGAAGATCCAGTTCAGTCTTCCACGCGAGCTTTCCGAGCCCGAGCTCACATCGCGGAGATTGGCATAACGGGTCATGGGAATTCCTCTCGGGCAAGCCGTAGCAGTCGGAAGCTACATTCTCCGCCAGCATTCGCGTGGGCGGAAGCGCTACCCGCTCGTGCTGATGCTCGAGCCGTTGTTCCGATGCAATCTCGCTTGCGCGGGCTGCGGAAAGATCGACTATCCGGATCCCATTCTCGATCAGCGCCTCTCGGTCGCTGACTGCATGCGAGCAATCGACGAATGCGGCGCGCCCGTGGTGGTGCTGGCCGGCGGTGAGCCGCTACTGCATCGGGAGCTTCCGGAGATCGTGGCGGGTGCGCTTGCTAAGAAGAAATATGTAACGGTCTGCACCAACGGCCTGCTGCTAGAGAAGAAGCTCGACCAATACCGGCCGCATCGCCGTTTCAATTGGTCGGTGCATCTCGACGGCGACAAGGAGATGCACGACAAATCGGTGTGCCGGTCGGGTGTCTACGATAAGGCGGTCGCCGCACTTCAATCCGCTAAGGCTAAGGGCTTCCGCGTCAACATCAACTGCACGCTATTCAGCGACGCTGAGCCAGAGCGCGTGGCGAGGTTCTTCGATCGCGTGGTTGAGCTCGGTACTGATGGCATTACCGTCTCGCCGGGTTACGCCTACGAGCGGGCGCCTGACCAGCAGCATTTCTTGAACCGCACCCGAACCAAGCAGCTCTTCCGCGACCTCTTCAAAGCGCGGGGGCCGCGCAAATGGCCGCTGTTCCAATCGGGGTTGTTTCTCGATTTCCTCGCTGGCAACCAGACCTATGGCTGCACGCCTTGGGGCAACCCGACGCGAACCGTGTTCGGATGGCAGCGCCCCTGCTATCTGCTCGGCGAAGGGTACGCCAAGACCTTTGCCGAGCTGATGGAAGAGACGGATTGGGACAAATACGGCACTGGCAAATACGAGAAATGCGCCGACTGCATGGTGCATAGCGGTTTCGAGGCCTCGGCCGTCACCGACGCGGTCAAGCGGCCGTGGAAAGCCGCGAAGGTTGCGCTTGCCGGAATTAAGACCGATGGACCGATGGCGCCTGAGATCCCGCTCAGCGGCCAACGGCCTGCAGAATATGTGTTCGCGCGGCACGTCCAGCAGAAACTAGCCGAGATCGAGGAAGCTGAAGCCAGGACCGAGAAGCCGGTGGCAGCGGAATAGCTCGGCCACTGCCCGGCGCGTGTCGGCTGCAAGACCAATCATCGCTAGAAGTTGATCCGGCGCTCGCGCCAACGAGGCGAGAACCGCCAACACATCGACTCTTCCGTCCTTGCCCATGCCCGCCAGCGCTGCCGGCGGCACTGCCCGCGTGGCGGGATCGGCGATGACCCTGAGCGCGGTAAAGGGCAGACCGTGCTCAGTCGCCAGACGCGCCACGATGTGACTCTCCATGTCTGCCGCGCGGCCGCGCGTCTTCGTGTACAGCGCCTGTTTCTCTGCCAGACTTTGCAGAGGCCGGTCGACTCCCGTAATGGTTGCAAGCTCGGCACCGAGGGCAGCACGCAATCGTGCAGCCCATGTTTGGTCAGTTGGATAGCGAATGTCGCCATGCGCAATCTCGCGAGCGACGAGGCAAGTCCCAGATCCGTTCCCTGGCGCAAGCCCGGCGGCAATACCAAAGCTGATGATGGCCTTGGCGCCTTGAGGAATTTCCTTCCGGATGAGCTGCTCTAGCCTGCCGCCATCGCCTCCTCCCGCGACGGCTCTGACCTGCGGGATTCGCGCGGCCATGCGCGCCTCTGCGCGAAGACCGGTCGCGGCGACAACAAAGCTTGGGCTTTGCGAGTCGCTCACATCCCGACCAGGACCGATATGGTGTTCGAGGCCCTCAGATTGCGATAGCGGGCAAGCGCCCATAGCGGGAAGAATTTCGCATAGCCGTGGTAGCGTAAATAGAAGACGCGCGGGAAACCGGTCGCGGTGAAGCGCTGCTCGGCCCAAAACCCATCCGAACCCTGCCGCTCAAGAAGATAGTCGATGCCCCGCTTGACAGATGGGTGATCGACCTCGCCGGCTGCCATCAAGCCAAGCAACGCCCACGCGGTCTGCGATGCAGTGCTCGGGGCTGACTCATAGCCCTGATAGTCGAGCTTGTAGCTGTCGCCGTCCTCGCCCCAGCCGCCGTCGGAATTCTGGATCGACACCAGCCATTCCACCGCATTGCGGACCGGCGGCGAAGATGCGTCGAGCTGCGCGGCGTTGAGCGCGCAGAGCACAGACCAGGTACCGTAGATGTAGTTCATGCCCCAGCGGCCGTACCAGCTCCCGTTCTTCTCCTGGGTGCGCAGCAGATAGTCGATCCCCTTGTCGAGCGGCTGGCCCTCGCCCCTTCGCGCACCAAGCTGAGCAAGCATCGACACGCAGCGCGCAGTGACATCGGCTGTTGGAGGATCGAGCAGCGCGCCGTGATCGGCGAACGGAATCTGGTTCAGGTAGTAATATTCGTTGTCGGTGTCGAAGGCAGCAAAGCCGCCATTCTCGCTTTGCATGCCAACGATCCATTCCTGTGCGCGGCCGATCGGCTCCGCGTATTTCCTGCGGTCGGGCCCGGGCAAGCGGGAGGTGGCGCGATCCATTGCCATGGCGACCACGGCCGTATCGTCGAGATCGGGGTAATGCGGATTGGCGTATTGGAACGCCCATCCGCCTGGACGAATACGGGGCCGCTGCGCGGCCCAGTCTCCCACCGTGTCGAACACCTGCAAAGGAGCGAGCCATTCCAGGCTCGCCAATGCGCGCTGCTCGCAATCCGTGCCATCGACCTCGAGCAGAGCGTGGGCCGTGAGCGCAGTGTCCCACACCGGCGACAAGCAAGGCTGGCAATAGGCTTCGTCGTCTTTCACGACAAGGAGCTTCTCGATTGCGCCCCTTGCCGTCCTAACCCGCCAATCGTCCTCGCCGTAGCCAAATGCATCGAACATCAGGAGCGAGTTCACCATCGCTGGGAAGATCGCGCCAAGTCCGTCTTCTCCATTGAGGCGGTTCGTCACGAACGCCTCTGCCCGCTCGATCGCGCGGGCGCGCGTGGTCTTGGGCATATAGGGCTCAACCGCTCGCAAAATACGGTCGATGCCGCCGAAGAACTGGGGCCAAGGCCAAGTCTGGTGCGCGCCCTTGGGCCAGTGCTGCACCCGATCTGGCGGCACTACGAAGAGCTCATCGATCCCAACTCCCCTAGGATTGCGCGCTTTCGGTTTGAGCGCATTTAGCACCATGAGCGGCACGAGCACGGTGCGCGCCCAGTAGGAGACCTTGTCGAGATGGAAGGGAAACCATGTCGGCAGCAGGATAATCTCCACCGGCATCACCGGCACTGCACGCCAAGGGACAGCGCCATAAAGCGCGAGCAGGTTGCGCGTGAACACATTGCTATTGGCGGCGCCACCCTTTGACCGGATCAATCTCTGCGCCCGTGCCATATGCGGAGCTTCCGGAGAATCGCCGATCAACTTCAGCGCAAAATAGGCCTTCACGCTCGCGCTGACATCAGACCTGCCGTCGTAGAACAACGGCCAGCCGCCGTCCGCGGATTGAACGCGGCTGAGATAGCGCGCGATCTTCGCTTCGAGCTCTGCGTTGACGGGCTCGCCGCGATAGTGCCGCATCAGCACATATTCGGCCGGGATGGTCGCGTCAGCCTCTAGCTCGAAGACAAAATGGCCGTCGGGGCGCTGGAGCGCGCAAAGCGCCTTTGCCGCAGAGGCGATGGATGTATCGAGCGCGCCGATCTC
>DASSLP010000002.1:0-7448 GCA_035689365.1 Methyloceanibacter sp. | reverse complement strand
GATCGCGGTAGTTGAGGCCGATCCCGAGGAATTTCGGCACGATACCCACTGGCGCCCCAATGCGTGGCCTCCCTTCAACCAAGGGAAGGCTGCTCAAGTCGAGTGTCTTGATGCGGGATAGGCTTTCCGGACCGAGCGCCCCGTCTGCGAAGTCCTCGATGACGTGCGACAGGTCGCGAATTTGACCGTTGCCATCGAGAATTCCCGGCTTTTCGCGGCCGAATTCGCCAAATCGCAGAAGCTTCATCGATCTTCCCCCAATCCCGTTTTTGTGCATGATGCACGCGGGCGCGGGAAGCGGCAACGGCCGCCTCATGACTGGCTCGGCCAGGTCTAGGTTCTTCAGCGACTTGAGAGGGATAGGCTCATGGCACCTCGCATGCTTCCGAATTGGATCGGCGGAGTTGCGCCGGTCGTGACGCTTCTGCTCGTGGCGCTCTTGTCGTTGCCTAGCGATGCGGCGACCAAGAAGGCGGCGTCAAAGGGAACGGGCATCTTGAAGGGCTATTGGACGGGCGGAGGCATGATTGCTCCGGGCAAGAAGACAAGTCCGGAGAGGGTGAACTGCCACGTCACCTATAACGTGGCGGGCGCGAACGTCTCGCAAAGCATGCGCTGCGCCGGCACCGACTACAAATTCAACACCAGCGCGAAGCTCACCTATAGCGGCGGCAAGATCTCTGGGGCCTGGAGCGAGAGCACCTACGACGCCTCTGGCACTGTCAGCGGCAGCGCCGTGGGCAATACCGTGCATGCCGTCATCAACGGCGACAAGTTCTCGGGCCGGATGAGCATCAACGTGTCGGGCTCGAGTCACACCATCAACATCGTCCAGCTCGATCCGAAATCCGGCACCTATCGGCAGGCGGCCAGCGTCTCGCTGCACCGCTAGCCATTTTTCAGAAGCTCTTACAACCACTTCGCGAACGCGCGGGCTTAAGGGGAGGCCGATGGGAATCATCCCATCGCTCTTTTCTTTGCCCTTTGTCATGCCGAACGGGGGCGTTGCCCAACTGCAACAAAGCTCTACAAATTTTCTGCCGATCAAGGGCGTTCGAGCCTCCATGTGATCGCTCGCTGCACTGCGCCAGCCAGCTCAGACATCGTATGCAGAATTCACCTAAGTAAGTGATTAATAGTAATAAAACGAGAAGAGGCGGGTGCGACAGAAAGGCCAAATTGGCATTTGGGCAACACTCGTCGGGCGATTTTATTCTTTGGCATTGCACAATGTTGAAGCTTGCAGCGGGGCTAGGCTAGCCTTTCGGCATCAATCGGGGGACGGGGCTGGGGGGCCTTAGTTACCCACACCGCGCGAAGAGCTAGAGGGACCTGAAGCACAAGCGAAAGACACGGCTCAGGAACACGATGGGGGGGCGAGCCAAGCCCGCTGTTAAGGCCATGCCTTTAGAGCTCGGCTCGTTTCGCAGGGAAGACCGGCCCGGCGCCGTCCGGGCCGGTTCTTTTTATTTCCGTTCAGAGCCCTAGCCTTGCGAGCGTCTGGTCGACTCGAGCAAGGTAGCCGGAGCCGAACAGCCTGACATGGACGAGGGTGGGATAGAGGTTATAGAGGCTTGAGCGCAGCTCGTGGAAACCTGGCTCGAGCGGTGCCAGCGCTTCGTAAGCCTCGAAGAAGGCTTGGCCGAACGTCCCGAACATTGTGGTGAAGGCAAGCTCGACCTCGGGATGCCCGCAATAGATGGCGGGATCGACAAATGCAGCAATGCGACCCCCACGCACGAGCACATTCCCAGTCCATAGATCGCCATGCAGCAGACTCGGGAAGGCTGGCTCGATGAGGTAGTCCTCGATTCGCTCTGCCAGGTGTTCGATGCGCGCATAGAGTGGGGAAGGTAGGCTCCCTTCGGCATGCGCCTTCTCGACCATGAACCGCAGGCGGTGGTCGCGAAAGAAGGGCACCCAGCGCGAAGACTTTGGGTTGGGTTGGTGAAGCGGCCCGATCAGCGTGTCGCGCGCGTAGCCGAACCACTCACGCGGCGTGGCGTGGAGCTTCGCGATCAGCTCAGCAGCATGACGCTCGACGCCTTGGGTGATGCCGCCGCCGTCATTCTCGATGAAGTCCATCACAAGCAGATCTGCGTCGGCATAATGCACATGCGGGACTGGGAGCTCGGACTGGCGCACCAGCTCGTTGAGCATGTAGGCCTCAAGGTCGAGGCCGGCACGCTCTGTGCCTCCCGTCTTCCGCGCCTTGACAGCGAGATGCCTGCCGTCGGCGGTCCTGACTTCGAGCCCGGTGAGTCCGAATCCGACGCCGAGAGGGCTGGTCTCGACGATGCGTGAGCCGAGCGCCTGCTCGGTCCGCCTTCTGAGCTCGCTGTCGCTCATCGTGCCGTTACCCGGAGGCCGCTGATGTCACAAGGCTGATACAAAATCACTTTAAGTCCCGGCACATCGTGTTGAAAACGCGAGACGAAGACGTGCAGCATGACCCGGGGGTGAGGCGTTATCGCGCACTGTTCATCTCGGATCTGCATTTAGGCACCAAGGCCTGTCAGGCCGAGACCTTTCTCGATTTTCTGCGCTGCCACGACGCTGACCGCATCTATCTCATCGGCGACATCGTCGACTTCTGGCGCATCCGGCGCGGCATTTATTGGCCACAAGCCCATAACGACGTGCTGCAGAAGCTTTTGCGTAAGGCGCGCAAAGGCACCGAGCTCGTGCTCATCCCCGGTAATCACGACGAGGCTTTGCGCGACTATTGCGGGGTGAAGTTCGGCGGCGTCGCGATCGAGCGCAACACCATCCATATCGGCGCCGACGGCCGGCGCTATCTCGTTATGCATGGCGACGAATTCGACGTCGTGGTGCGCTACGCGAAATGGCTCGCGCTCCTCGGCGACTGGAGCTACGAGCTCGCGCTGTGGGCTAACACGCATTTCAACGTGCTGCGCCGCTGGTTCGGCATGCCCTATTGGTCGCTCTCAGCATATCTCAAGCACAGAGTGAAACGCGCCGTGAACTATATCGGCGAGTTCGAGCTGGCGCTCTCGCAGGAAGCGCGCCGCCACGGCGCGCAAGGGGTGATCTGCGGACACATCCACCACGCCGCCATGCGTCAGGTCGGCGACGTTATCTACATCAATACCGGCGACTGGGTCGAAAGCTGTACCGCCGTGGCCGAGACCGAGGAGGGAATTTTCGAGATCATCCGCTGGACGCACCCGCCGGAAGGCATGAGTAAGCAGGAAACCCTTGTCGAGGAGCTCGAGGCTGCTGCCTGATGCGGGTGCTGGTCGCGACCGATGCCTGGCATCCCCAGGTCAATGGGGTGGTGCGCACCTATGAGCGGCTCGCTCAGGAGGCACCTGAGCTCGGCTTTCACGTTAGCTTCCTTGCCCCGCCCCTGTTCCGCACGCTGCCCTGCCCAACCTATCCGGAGATCAGATTGGCGCTCGCAGGTCCGCGCGCGATCGCGCGCCACGTCGATGCGCTGCGCCCTGACTTCATCCACATCGCCACGGAGGGACCGATCGGATTCATGACGAGGCGCTACTGCCGCAAGACCAAGCACCCTTTCACCACGAGCTATCACACGCGATTTCCCGAATACATCTCGGCGCGCCTGCCGGTGCCCGAGGACTGGTGCTATGCGCTGCAGCGGCGGTTTCACAATGGCGCCGCCGGCACTTTTGTCGCCACGCAATCGATGACGGCTGAGCTAAAGGCGCGCGGCTTCGAACGCCTGATGCCGTGGTCGCGCGGCGTCGATATCGATCTGTTCCGGCCAAGGCCGGTGCGCCTCTACGGGCCGAAGCCCGTCTTTCTCTATGTCGGCCGCATCGCTGTGGAGAAAAACATCAAGGCCTTTCTCGACCTCGACCTTCCCGGACGCAAAGTCCTGGTCGGAGGAGGACCGCAAATCGCAGAACTTGCTAGGGCTTATCCCGACGCGCTGTTCACCGGCCCGAAGCACGGCGAGGAGCTCGCGCAGGCTTACGCCTCTGCCGACGTCTTCGTGTTTCCAAGTCTCACCGACACCTTCGGCCTCGTGCTGCTAGAGGCACTCGCCTCCGGCGTTCCGGTCGCCGCTTATCCTGCGAGCGGGCCGCGCGACGTGCTGACCGATCCGCGGGTTGGCGTACTGAGTTACGAGTTGCGGGAAGCCGCTTTACGCGCGCTCGACCTCGACCGCGATGCTGCCCGGGAGCATGCGCTGCTCTATAGCTGGGAAAATTCGGCGCGGCAGTTTATCGAGAACGTGCTCGTTGCCCACAATATGGGGTTGCCTGAAAGGCAGGCGCGATTTCGCCGCTGGCGACAGAAACGCACCGAGCAAATGAAGCAGCGGAGAGAGTGGAGGAGACAAAAGAAAACGACCCGGTTGGGGGGAAACCGGGCCGTTTCACTCTCATGCGTCAGTTTGGGGGACGCTTTGGGGGAACTCGCGTCTCCCCTGAAATGGTTAAGCACCTACTACCTTTCAAGGGGCCGACTAAAAAACTTCGCTGTCCCGAGTTAATAGGCTGATTTTGCTTGATAATAATTCTTGTCAGAGTTGGGGCATCACGCTTGGCAGCGGCTCAAATCTGTCGCCAGCGACGCTTCGTTTGAAGGCTGGGGTCCTTCAGCATCGTCCGTTTTTGCCTCGATCTCCCCGGCCCTCCAGATCTCGATCAAGGCGTTGATGCGCTGCAAGATCGAGTCCAGCATCGTGTTCAATCTGTCCGAGGCCGCCTCATCGCTCTCAGTGACCGCGCAGCGCGCGCGGACAATAGCCTCGCTGATCTCGGCAAGTTCCACGAAGACTGCGTGCAGCGCGTTCTCGCTCTGCTCCCCTCGTACCGCAGTTTCGAGCTTGCTCATTGCTCCGAGCAGCATGCCGGTTTCGGCCCTGCGGTTTTGGCGAGCATATTCGGAAAGGAACCAGCGCCCGCGCGGCGTTGCGCTCAGCACGGCTTCGAGCGCCGCATAGTCTTCCAGAGCCGATCCGCCTGGCCCCTTAGATTGCGACGCAGTTGCGTCGTCCGGGACACGTTCCCCCATAGCCGCAATTTTACCGCGATTCGGGGTGAGGGCGGCAGTGTCAAGCTGAAGTAATAGGCACTTGTCACAATCTGTGGCCGAAAAAGTTGAAGTCCGCGCCGCCTCTCCGCCACGCGCTTGGCGGCTCGGCTTCTTGTATGCCGCCGTGTTCCTGGTCGGAGGCTGCTATCTCCCTTATCTGCCGGTCTGGCTCCATTGGCGCGACCTCACCGCCGATCAGATCGCGGTGCTGCTCGTCACGCCGCCGTTCGCCCGCATCGTGTTCACGCCGGCTATCAGCTTCGCCGCTGATCGGGCAGGAGGGCGCCGGCCGATCCTGATCGGGCTCGCTTGGGGCTCGCTCGGCTCCTTCCTGCTGCTTTGGGCGGGCCCAAGGGTTCTGGCAGATGCTGCTCGCGAGCTTGCTGCTTGCCGCGAGTTGGACGACGATCTTGCCGCTGGTCGAGACTGTCGCGGTAAGCGGCATCAGGCGAGGCACCCTAGACTACGGCAAAGTGCGGCTGTGGGGCTCGTTGAGCCTCATTGTGGCGAGCCTCGGCTCCGGCCCCGTCATCGGCAGGTGTCGGCTCGCAGACCGTCCTTCCGCTCCTCGTTGGCGGCGCCGCGCTCATGGTGGTCGGCGCCCATCTCGTGCCGCGCACGCTGGCCGGAGCGTCACACGTCCCTTCGCCCTTGCGCCGCTTGAACCTTTCCGACGCCTTCAGGCTTCTCCATGCGCCGCCATTCCTTCTGTTCCTGCTCGCAGCGAGCCTGATCCAATCGAGCCACGCGCTCTATTACGGCTTCGGCAGCCTCAATTGGCGCGCGCAGGGTCTCCGACGGCATGATCGGCGACGCCTTTTGCGGCACGGCGAGTCTGTTGATGTTCGCGGGGCTTGCGGCGGTCTTACGCTGGGGCCTTATGGCGAGCGACCCGCCGCTCTGGGCGACGACCCTGCTGCAGATCTTGCATGCCATGACGTTCGGCGCAGCCCATGTCGCCGCAATACATTTCCTGGCCCACGCCGTCCCTGAGGATCGCGCCGCCACGGCGCAGGGACTTTACGCGGCCTTCGTCGGGGCCTTGTGCTCGGTGCAGTGACCATTGCCTCAGGGCCGCTCTACCGCATACTCGCGGGCGAAGCCTATGCCGCGATGGCGCTGCTCGCGCTCTTGGGAGGTGGCAGCGCTTTTCTACTGATGCGGCGCTGGCACGGCGGCCTCGTGGTGCCGGGGCATCACCCCCAAAGTTCGGACGTCGGGGGAGGAATTATTCCGCCGCCATAAGCGAGACCTGGAACGCGGTCGCGGGCGAGCAGCAAAGGCCCGTCGAGGTCGACCCATTCCGCGTCCTGCGCGAGCAGGAGGGCAGGGGCCATCGCCAGCGAGGTCGCGACCATACTTCCCACCATCACCTTCAGCCCAAGTGCGCGGGCGCGCGCTGCGACGACGAGCGCCTCGGTCAGTCCTCCGGTCTTGTCGAGCTTGATGTTCACCGCGTCGAAGCGCCCCACGAGCAAATCGAGCGAGGCCCTGTCATGCACCGACTCATCGGCACAGACCGGGACCAGTCTCTCGACATGCGCAAGGAGCTCATCGTTGCCGTCGGGGAGGGGCTGCTCGACCAGCTCGACGCCTACGGCTGCCGCTGTGGCAAGAAGCGATTCGACTTCGTGCGGTTGCCAGGCCTCGTTGGCATCGGCGATTAGGCGCGCGTGAGGAACGGCGTCGCGCACCGCGGTAAGTCGCGCCTCATCGCCGTCGCCGCCAAGCTTGAGCTTGAGTAAGGGGTAGCCGTTCGCCTCTCGTGCTTTAGCGGCCATCACTCCAGGTGAGGCGAGCGAGATAGTGAAGGCCGTCTCAACTGCATGGAGAGGCCCGGCAGCAGCAAGCTCTGCGGCGCTCCTTCCTGCCCGCTTCGCCTCGAAGTCCCAAAGCGCGCAGTCGATCGCGTTCCGCGCTGCGCCTGCCGGAAGCAGCGACTGAAGTTCTGCCCGCGTCAGCCCCCGGGCGACTGCGGCAGCACAACCCTCCATCGCCGCCGCCACGCCATTGACGCTCTCGCCGTAACGCGCGTAGGGCACGCATTCGCCACGGCCGCGGTACCTGCCGTCGCTCACCGTGGCGACCACAACCACCGCCTCGCGCTTCGATCCCCGCGAGATGGTGAACGCGCCCCTGATCGGCCATCGCTCCACCTCGACGGTGAGACCAAGCCGGCCGCCGGCCTGCGCCTCGTTAATCTCGCCCTCCGCCGCTCCCATACAGCCTTTCTTTCTCCCGGATTTTCGTTCAGAAACAGGGAGCTTTCGAAATCGTCGAATCTCGTCCGTCAATTCAAGCTAAGCCGTTCCATGCTCAAGCGCGACCACCAGGTTGTCTTGCCGACGCAAGCCCGCGCCCCCGGCTTCCGCGTCGAGCTCAGGGGCACGACCTTCCGGCTGATCGCGACCGGGGCC
>DASSLP010000001.1:0-25863 GCA_035689365.1 Methyloceanibacter sp. | reverse complement strand
GAGGGTTGCAGCGGTTCCACTGAGCTTTCAAAGGCAATGGGGCCCAGACGGGCGTGCCGCCAACGGATCGAATACGTTCCTCTCACCCTGATGTTAAGCGTGTGCTCACAAAGCGAGAGTTGCACTACGTGTTACAGGCGCTCAATGCCGAACGGAGCGTATTCGGGCTCATGAATGTCCCAGCAGCTTGGTCGAGCCAAAAGATCCCTTCACCACGATTTATCGCGCCTGCTGTGCCTGCAAGCAGATAGCGCCCCATCCAAAAGCGGCACTCCATCTCTTCTTTATTTCTCGTTGAGCGCCGACGTGATTCACAGTTCTAATTTCGCAAAGCTTCTACCGGATCGAGTTTCGATGCGACGGATGCGGGATACATTCCTGCCGTGATACCCACTGCCCGAGACAGCAGAAGGACGCCGCCCACCACCGCCGGGTCAATCGACAAAGGCCAGCCCGAGGCTAGGGCAATGCCGTAGGCTGTCACTGCGCCCAGCACGGCCCCGGCCATGCCGCCCACCATCGTCAGCAGAGACGACTCGATCAGGAATTCCGCGAGGCAACTCCTAAGGTAACAAAGCTGCACAAAACGGCTCAGCTTGCCTCCTTGAGCTTTGTCACCATCTCCATCAGCTGGTCGTGAGTAGAGTGGAGGTTCGCAGTACACGATCTCAGGGGCCTTGTCCTTCTCCTTTGGTCACTGCACAGAGAGCTGACCAGGGCCAAATCAGCAAGGCCGGAGGCAACGCCTATCGGCCTGGGAGCTCTGACCTAGATCCCCGATACCCCATCCAGCTCAGGATGCCCCCAAGTACGATGACGATCGCAGCGCCGATCATTGGGCCTGACCTGCTTGCTAAGATGGCGTCGCCAATCCCGTACATCTTATTCGGGAACAAGAGGCTGAGGGCGCCGCGTACGATCGCAAGCCAGCCAAGGATGGTAATGATCACGCGCCAGTCTGAGACCCAGAGATTATGTGCGTTCACGATGGCGAGGCCCGCCAGGAGCGCGAACATTCCCAGGATAATCGTAGCGGACTGATTATTCATCTCTCTGAGCACGTCGAGGTAGGCCTCTGGGAACCTCCCCAGGAGGCCAATCACTGCACCAATACCCATGAAGAGCAGAACGGGCCCCATAAGGCGCGCGATAATTGTCGAATTTGTCATTCTTCACTCCGCGTTAATGGAGACCTACGGGCCGAAGCGTATGCAGGGCCTCAGGATCAAGGATCACAATGCCTAAGGCATTACCTCGGTGACCGTTCAACCGACAGCTTTTTTGTGTGCAGTCCGAATTTGCCTGATGAATGAATGATCCCGATACTTTGCGGACCCACCTATTGACGAGCTTCGCGCGGCTATCGAAGTCATTGTACTCTTCAATGAAGGCGACAAGTATCTAGACCATCGGGCGGTCAGGTTACGTGTAGACAAGTTCCCGAAAGTAATTGACTTCCCATGTGCGACGACAAAGTCTGCAAAAAGCAAAAGCGTTCACCCTGAAAGGGCAGATGGCGACATCAGACAGAAGGGGAGAACAACTATGGCGACGACAAAGAGAACTGCGCGCAAGACGACACGAACCGTCCGCAGGACCGGGCGGAAAGTCGCACGCGCCACCCGCAGGACGGGACGGAAGACGGCAAGCCCCAATCGCAGGACCGGAGGGAAGACGGCACGTGCTAAGCGCAGCACGGGGCGGAAGATGGCACGCGCCGTTCGCAAGACTGGACGGAAGGTGGCGCGCGCCATTGGCAAGGCGGGACAGAAGGTGGTGGACGCCGTCAGCTAGCACTTCGTTCTTCTTCGACTAAATCCAATCGCTGTTCAGCGCGTTCTATCGCGGCGCTCTTCGTTGTTGCTTTGCATCGAGGACGGCGATCGGGTCTGATATGCCAGCGGCGAGTATGCTGCGGAGGAGCCGCCCCCGAACGTTAGGCATATAGTGCCAGCTAGAGTTAGGGGCCTGGTAGCGGGTTTTTGAGCGCTAGGGGCCCGGTCAGCTGAGCACCCTCGGGTCGGTTGAAGAAGCAGGCTGTGCGGTCGCCCTAGAGACTGGGGTAGGGTTTAGGTAAAAACACACCGTGAAATTGTTGCGAACGGCTACCTGTACGTGAGCGCGTTGAGAAAAGCCGCTGTTGACATATAGCTCGCCACCCTCGTGAAATGCCTCGCACAGTGTCGTAGGGCTGCTGGCGCTGCGCCTTAAGAATTTTTTGAAGGTGCTCGATAACCGCGCGATCAAGATATCGCAGAACACGGTCTTCGTTTGGATCTTCCGGTGCTGATTTGTTTTCAGGGATTGGTAGACCCGCCTCCTAGGCAGCGCCGCCAGCGCATGGTGTTGCGGAACGAGGCCTTCACCAGAACCTCCTCCGAGCGGGCAAGCGGCGAGGTCAGGTTATAGCGCGAGCACATGGTAAGTCAGGCCGGTAACTTTTTGGCAACCATAGTCGACCAACACTCTAACCCAATCTCTGGCGTCAAGGATGCGGCGATGTTTGCTCAGGAGAAGCGCGACGTGCAGCCTGCTGAAATCGGTGAAGATGCGAAACGCGACGAGATCGCCGCGACATTCCGCTCGACCATGGTCGGCCATTTCAGGTCCCATGTTCCAGGCACCGACATCAACCAAACTACGCTGATCGCGAGCGACTATCTCAATCACTTCCGCAAGCTCGTGACGCTGCTCGAGGCGGCTTCCTCGCAGCCGCAAGACTCAGCCGATGATCTGCTCTCCTGGCGGCCGGTCAGCTATGAAGATCATTTCGCGAACTCAGACTTCCGCGACAAGGCCCTCGCCATAGCCGCCTATCGCAAGGCACCCACTAGCGGCCGCGCGCTGTTCGATGAGGCGGTCGCCCGCTTCCACGGCGAGGCACTGGCCCTCGTCGCCGAGATTGCCGCCGACCTCAACGACCCAGACAAGAATTCGCGTGAGCTGAACAAAGCTTGCGCCAATGCTGCGCGGCGCCTACGCGCCCTGATCGACGAAGCGGATGCCATCGCCAACAGTCAACCGCCCAATGCTCTTCGTCGAATTGGCGCGCTATTCGGCGTCCGCTAATTGACTCCGCGAAGCGGGCCGGACCAAGCTTCACCCGCTTCCATGACCGAGCGCCTCCCCCAACAGAAGGACCTAGCAGGGCTGCGCGACGGCGCGAGCATCGCCGTGTTCAAGGATCGTCGCGTGCTGCTCGTAAGGCGCGCTCTCCCTCCCTATGCCGGACTGTGGAGCTTGCCCGGAGGAAAGACCGAGGGCAACGAGACCGCGCAAGACGCCGTGCGCCGCGAACTCAAGGAAGAGACAGGGATCGAGGCCGAGATCGAAGGCGTGGTGGACACTCTCAAGATCGCGCCAAACGAAGGCGGCGACAGCATAACCTACCGGCTGACAGTGTTTTACGGCCGGCCGACAGGTGGCCGCCTCGAGGCCGGCGGCGACGCCGAGGCTGCCGAGTGGGTGCATCTCGACAACGTCGAGGAGCTTCCCATGACGCCCGGCACGGCTGACCTGATTTGGGTCGCGGCGCACCGGACACGCATGCCCTGACGGCTAGATTTCAACAAAAATTGGCGTTACCCAGGCACCATGGGACAGCCCAGAAGGAGCTTTTTGTGGCTTTGCCTCGGCATTTCTTTGCTTGCCGCGGCCTCAATGGCCTTTGCCCCCGTTGCCGAGGCCCAGTTCTTCAACTGGTTCAACTCGGAGCCAGCACCGAGGCCGAGGCCTGTCAGGCCCAAGCCGCCGGGCGACGACCTGCCCCCTATCGTGCCGCGGGAGAGCACGGCGCCGCCTCCCCCTGACGATCGCCCCTATGACGGCAAGCTGATGCGGCTCGCCGAGATCCTTGGCGCAATCCACTATCTGCGCGAGCTGTGCGGAGCTCAGGAGGGACAGCTCTGGCGTGACCAGATGAAGGAGATTCTGAAGAACGAAGGCTCGACCGCCGTTCGCCGCGCCAAGCTCGTGAACAGCTTCAACGATGGCTACCGAGGCTACCGCCGCACCTACCGCACCTGCACGCAGTCGGCCACGCTTGCCACGGCGCGGTTCAGCATCGAAGGAGCGCAGATCGCCGCTTCGCTTGCCCAAGGCTCGACATTCGCCAGCAAGAATTCCAGCGACACCAAGCCCGCAGGGGGTGCGCCCGACGTCAACAAGCAGGGCAGTCCGCCCGCAGAGCCCGGCAAGGAAGGCACGGCATCCGAAGCAAAACCCGAAGCAAATAAGGAAAACGCTCCGGCTAGCGCGGTGGGTAACAATGCTGCCGGCCCGAACTCGGGAGGCACGCCCGCGGCCAACTCAAATGCCGCCACCACGACTGAACCAGCCGCCGGGACAGAGGCCCAGGCCACCGAGACCAATGGGCGCCACCACAAGCACCACAAGGCCGAGGTAGCGGCGCCTCCACCGGCTGGAGCCTCGCAAGGAGCGCCAGAGCCCGCCGACCAGGGCTTCTAGCCCCGGGGTAAGATTAACCTTTAGTTCAATCTGTCCTCCTTCGGGCAGGCGAGCCATGCAATTGTGATAGGTCTCGTAAGCCTGAAGGGGGCCGTTAGACTTGCAGTCGGCAAAACGAAACTTGCGCGGCTCGGCGAATACCGCCGAGAAACATGCGGCGCTCAGGTACATCCTCGACGCTTGGGAAGAGGCGTTGCACGACGGCATAGAGCCGGAGATGCTCGCCAATGCCGCGCTGTTTGCTGCGCTGTCAGACCTCATCGCCGTCTACGGCGAGGATGCCGTGGCGAAGATGACCACCGGTCTCTCGCGCCGCATCTACCATGGCGAGTTCACGCTGAAGCGTACCCCGCAATAGTCGCCATCACTGGAAATAACGCAGCAATCCGTCGAGCAGCAGCACGAGCCCAAAGCCCATCAGCACCGATCCGGCGATGCTGTTGATGAGCTTCAGGCGGCCTTCGGTGAGCCTGTGCCTGATGGTGGCGATCAGCTCGGACAGGCCGAGCCACCACAGTAGACTCCCGCCCATCACCGAGACCACGAGCAGCAGCGCCTCGAGATAGGTGTTGAGGCCGCCGATGAGAGAGCCAAGGCCGCCGATCATCGTCGCCATGCCAAGAATGGCGCCCGGATTGGTGATGGCGAGGAAGAAGGTCTGCGGCATGATGCCAGTATGCTCCAGGATGTGCGACTTCTGACCTAGGGGAATGGTGAGCTGCGGCGGTTTAAATAGCAGGCCAAGACCGAACACGATCAGCAGCAAGCCGCCAACGAGCTGGATCGCGTCGGCATTGGCGGCCATCACGTCGGAGATCGCCTTGATGCTGAATGCGGCAATCGCCGCGAGCAAGCCGTCGGCGAGCACGGCGCCGATGCCCGCGGCAAGCCCTCCCCAGAAACCGCGGGCAACCGCCCTCTGAATGACGAGGACATTCACCGGCCCGATGGGCGCCGCCATCAGCACGCCGATGGCGATGCCGGCAAGCACGAGCTGGATGCCGGACAGCACGATATGCGCGCCTAGGTGCAAGGCCTGGCGCCTATCGGCTCATAGGGAAAACGGGCAAAGCGACGGCGTTCCGCGCGAGCCCTGGCGGCGCGTGGACTTGCGCCTGTTCGCCGATCTGCGAGATTGACCGAGCATTCATGGAGTGACGCATGAATCGAAAAAGCCTCGTCATGATTGCCCTCGGCGCATTGGTAGCTGGCGCTGTGGTCCTTGTCTATGGCGGCCGCGAAGAGCCTCAGCACTACGAAGCGGTTCAAGCCGGAGCCGCTCCGAGCACCGCGGCTGCGCCTGCTGACGATGTCGCCGAGACTGGCGCGACGCCCGCTGCTCCGCCAGGCGACACACCTAAGGCGCTCTACGATTTCAATGCACTGCCCGATCCTGTGAAGCGCATGCTGCAACAGATCGCCGATGCCGCTCAGTCGGGCGAGATCGAGAAGATGCGGCCGGTGTTCGAATCGAACGAGCTTAAGCCCATGGTCACCACGGGCTATGTCGACGACCCGATCGCCTTTTGGAAGAAGGCTTCGGCCGACGGAACGGGCCGCGATGTGCTTGCCGCCATGCTCAACGTCATGACCTCGGGCTTCGCCCGCGTCGGCGAGGACAAGAACGAGATCTATGTATGGCCCTACTTCGCCGAGACCGATCTTGGCAGGCTCACTCCGGCCCAGGAGGTCGAGCTTTACCGCATCTTGTCGCCTGAGGCCGCGATCCAGATGAAGAAGGCCGGCAAATACAGCTATTACCGGCTCGGCATCTCCCCCACCGGCGTGTGGCAGTATTTCATGCAGTAGCCTTGGGCAGTGCTTCGCCGAACCGGACCGGCTCGCCTCCTGCCTTGCCAAGCTCACCCTCCCACATGGCGAGCCGGCCGCGCACGACAGTGCCGACCGGCCAGCCCTTCACCTTGCGCCCGGCAAAAGGCGTCCAGCCGCATTTGCTGCCGATCCACTCATCTTCGACGACGCGCTGTGCCTTGAGATCGACTACGGTTAAGTCCGCGTCGTAGCCGACTGCGATGCGTCCCTTTCCGGCGATGCCGAAGATACGCTGAGGGCCCGCGCTGGTAAGATCGACGAAGCGGGCAAGGCTCAAGCGTCCGGCATTGACGTGATCCAGCATGATGGGGACGAGCGTTTGCACGCCAGGCATACCTGACGGGGTCGCGGGATAGCTCTTGGCCTTCTCTTCCAGCGTATGCGGCGCGTGATCGGAGCCGAGCACATCGACCACACCTTGGGTGAGCCCCCACCAAAGACCTTCCTGATGCGCTGCATTCCTGAGCGGAGGGTTCATCTGCGCTTTGGTGCCAAGGGTTTGGTAGGCGCCGTTTGCTTCCAGCGTCAGGTGCTGCGGCGTGACCTCGACGCTCGCGATGTCCTTATGCCGCGCGAGCAAAGTCATCTCCTCCTTAGTTGAGACATGCAGCACATGCACGCGCTTTCCCGCGGCTGAGGCAAGCCGCAGCAGCCGCCCTGTGGCGGCGAGCGCAGCTTCGGCGTCGCGCCACTCGCTATGGCTCGAAGGATCGCCCTCGCGTTGTAGAGAGCTTCGCGCCTTGAGCCGCGTCTCATCCTCGGCGTGAAACGAGGCGCGCCGCCTGATCTTAGCGAGGATACGCGCAAGCGTCTCTTCGTCGTCGACGAGCAGGTCGCCGGTAGAAGAACCCATAAACACTTTGATGCCGGCGGCACCGGGCTGAGCCTCCAGCTCCGGCAGCTGATCGACATTGTCGCGCGTGGCGCCGACGAAAAAAGCAAAGTCGCAGAGCATGCGGCCGGTGGCGCGCGCGACCTTATCTGCGAGGGCCTGCGCGCTCGTCGTCGCTGGATTGGTGTTCGGCATCTCGAACACGGCAGCCACGCCGCCCAACACCGCGGACCGGCCGCCCGACTCCAGATCCTCCTTATGCGTCAGCCCCGGCTCGCGGAAATGCACCTGTGTGTCGATGACGCCTGGTAGGATGTGCAGGCCGGTCGCATTGACGGTATTCCCCGCTACGCCGTCGCCAATGTCGCCGATCGCGGCGATGCGGCCGTGCCTCACGCCGAGATCGGCGAGGCCTTCGCCGGCGTGGTTGACGACCGTTCCGCCCTTGAGCACGAGGTCGAAGGTTTCAGCCAAGGCGTAAGGCTCTGCTTCCCTTGCGGGACTCAGTCCGCTCCCATAAATGTCGGAGGCCTTGGTAGCAGAAGGGCGGGATATGAGCCATTGTCATGCGGCTCTTCTTCAGCGCCGCGGCGTCGTCCGCGTCGCAGGCGCCGACGCGCGCAAATATCTGCAAGGGCTGGTCACTAACGATGTCGGCAAAGCGCATGGCGACCGCGCCATACATGCCGGGCTGCTCAGTCCACAGGGCAAGATTCTGTTCGATTTCTTCGTCGTTGCGGCCGACGGCGGTTATCTCCTTGACGTTGTCAAGGTCAAGGCCGGCGAGCTCGCGAAGCGGCTCAGTTTCTATCGGTTGAGGGCGGAGGTCGAGATCGCCGAGGAGTCGTCCCTTGCCATAGCGGCCGCTTGGGATGGGACGCCTCGCCTTCGAGAAGCTGCTGTCGCTTATGCCGACCCGCGGCTACCCGAAATCGGGTTCCGTATCATTCTCGAGGCCGAGGGCGACGTCGCCGACCTCGGTTGCGCGCAGGCTTCAGAAGGAGATTACGACCTCCTGCGGATAAGGCTAGGAGTGCCGGAAGGCGGGCTCGACTTTGCCTTCGGCGACGCCTTTCCTCACGAAGCACTATTCGATCAGCTTGGCGGCGTCGATTTCGCCAAAGGCTGCTATGTCGGTCAGGAGGTCGTTTCACGCATGGAACATAGAAGCACGGCCAGGAGGCGCGTGGTGCCGGTCGAGGGCGAAGGTCCCCTTCCCTCTCCAGGCTCAAACATCGAGGTCGGAAACATGCCGATCGGAACCATCGGCTCGGTCAGCGGCGCATCAGGGCTCGCGCTTGTGCGGCTCGACCGCGCCGAGGAGGCGCTCGCCCGCGGCATCCCGCTCACGGCCGCTGGCGTGAAGCTCAAGCTCCGCCAACCCTTGTTCGCAAAATTCTCGGTCCCGGTCGCGGCGCTTTCGGCATGAGCGAGGCCGACTCAAACCGCTGCCCTTGGCCGGGCACCGATCCCCTTTACATCGCCTATCACGACGAGGAATGGGGCGTGCCGGAACGGGATGACCGCGCGCTTTACGAGAAGTTCGTTCTCGACGGCTTTCAGGCCGGCCTCTCGTGGATCACCATCTTGCGCAAGCGCGAGGCCTTCCGCGCCGCGTTCCACGGCTTCGCGCCCGAGAAGGTCGCGCGCTACACCAAAAGGAAGGTCGAGGTCCTGATGAAAGACGACGGCATCGTGCGCAATCGCTTGAAGATCGAGGGCGCGATCGATTCGGCGCGCGCCTGGCTTAAGATCGAGGAGAGCGGTGCAGGTTTCAGCGCCCTACTCTGGGATTTCGTTGGCGGCAAGCCGATCGTCAATCGCTACAAGTCAATTGCCGAAATTCCCGCCGAGACGGAGCTGTCACGCTTAATCTCCAAAGAGCTCAAGTCGCGCGGTTTCAAGTTTTGCGGTCCGACGATCGTCTATGCCTTCATGCAGGCGACCGGCATGGTGAACGATCACCTTATAACCTGCCCTCGTCACGCGGCTTGCGTAAGGCTCGGCCGAACGCCATCTAACCCTTAGAGCCACGGGGGTCTGCGCTGCGCGGATAGGTTCGCTCTTCTTGGATCTTGCCGTTACGTTTTCTGATGCGAACGGAGCCTTTTCCGCCAACGGCCTTCTCGAGCACCCCGCCTTTGGTCGCCGCGGCTTTGGTCCCGAAACTCTTGACGGCTTGGCCGGTGCCTTCATGTCTGAGCACCCAGCGCTTTCTCTTGACGTCATGTGCCAACGAATATCTTGGTAGCTTTTGCCATATCGCGTCTCCCTGACGGACTCGATTAAGCTGTACTCTGACAAACCACTGCAATGAATGGCACCATGAGGGGCCTCGTCCATTTCTTCGTGAGGCGCTGGTGCAATTATTGATGGCATCACTATTGCACCGTTGAGACGTGATTTGACGATGGGCACCGCTGAAATGATCAATAAAGTTCCGGCAAACGCCGGATCGCGCGCGTGGCAGCGCATGCTGAGCGGGCGAAGGCTCGACCTGCTCAACCCGTCGCCGCTCGACATCGAGATCGAGGACATCGCCCACGGGCTTGCTCGCGTCGCCCGTTGGAATGGGCAGACCGACGGCGAGCACGCTTTCTCGGTGGCCCAGCATAGCCTCCTCGTCGAGACCATCGTCTCGGAGCTTGAGCCAAAGCTCGACCGGCGGTTCAGGCTCGCTGCCCTAATCCATGACGCACCGGAATACGTCATCGGCGACCTGATCAGCCCGTTCAAGGCGGCGCTGTCGCTCGACTACAGGGCCTTCGAGGCTAAGCTCCTTGCCGCCATCCACCTCCGTTTCGGTCTTCCGGTCAAGCTTCCGGCGGAGGTCACCAAGCTCATCAAGCGGGCCGATCGGATCGCGGCCTTCTATGAAGCAACTTGTCTCGCCGGGTTTGCGCGCGACGAGGCGAGGCGCTTTTTTGGCCAGCCACGCGGCCTCAGTCCCGCGCTCGTCAAGACACTGTCGCATTTGAGCCCGTTTCCTGCGGCAGAGGGAGAGGCGCGGTTCATAAAACGTTTCAACGAACTTGCCAGATGATTGGGAACCGAGCAGAAAGTGATTCGCAAGGCAAAGCGAGATGGACACCCTAGTTCTAACGAGACAACCGACTAAGATTGAGCCCGCTATGCCGCCGGAGACGATCTATGTCGCGCCGCTCAGCCTGGTCCAGACCACCATCGCCGACGCCTGCGTGAGCCATCTCGTAACCCTGATCAACGACGAGACCGTCATCGACACCCCGGCGAGCATCGGGCCCGAGCGGCATCTGCGCCTTGCCATGAACGACATCTGCGAGCCGCAGCCTGGCCTCGTGCTCCCGTGCGAGAGCCACGTATCGGACCTCATCAGGTTCGCCCTCGCCTGGGACCGCAAGGCGCCGCTTCTGATCCACTGCTGGGCGGGAATCAGCCGCTCCACTGCCGCGGCCTTCATCACGCTCTGTGCGTTGAACCCCGATGCTTCGGAGCTTCAGGTGGCGCGAACGCTTCGCCGCGCCTCGCCGACGGCCTATCCCAACCGCCTTCTCGTTGCACTTGCCGACGAAGCCCTCTCCCGCAATGGCCGCATGATGACCGCGGTGGAGGACATCGGCCGTGGCAGGGTGGCGGAGGAGGCCGAGGTGTTTGCCCTGCCAGCGCGCGTTGCCGCCTAGAAACCGCTATGGCTGAGCCGAGGCGCAAGGCCCCCGCCGAGGAATCTTCGAGCAACGACCCTCAGATCGAGCTTGGGCTGAATGCCGCCATCGTCACGGTGCGCGAGCAGCAGCCCCACATCCTTGTAGTGCGGCCGGGCATGGCGGGGGCTGGCGCATGGGATGCGCTTCCCTTCGGCCCGTTTGCGCCGCGCGCCCACCGCACGCTTGAGATCGGCCTCCGCGAATGGGTCAAGCGCCAGACCGGGCTCGAGCTTGGCTATGTCGAGCAGCTCTATACCTTCGGCGACAGAGGCCGCCACGCAGAGCCAGGCGGCCAGCATACATTGTCGGTGGGCTACCTCGCGCTCACTCGCGGCGCCGAAGAGCTGATGGGCTCCCACTGGTCTCCCTGGTATGCCTATTTCCCCTGGGAAGACTGGCGCAAAGGGAAGCCTGATATCCTCACCGACGACATCATTCCCCGGCTGAAGTCATGGACTGAGCGTCCGCCGCTTCCGGATGAGCCTGTCCCCGCGTTACGGCGGGCCGAGCGGCTCAAGATCGGGTTCGGCGTGGGCGGGGAGTGGGACGAGGAGAAGGTGCTTGAGCGCTACGAGCTTCTTTACGAGGCTGGGCTCGTAGCCGAAGCCAAGCGGGACGGCCGCCCCGCTGCGGCACAATGGTCTGAGTCGCCAGAGCTCGGGCGCGCCATGGCCTTCGACCACCGCCGGATTCTCGCCACCGCCATGGGCAGGCTGCGCGGCAAGCTGAAATACCGCCCGGTTGTGTTCGAACTGCTTCCGCCGGAATTCACACTCTACGACCTGCAAAAGACCGTCGAGGCCATTTCAGGCACGCTGCTGCACAAGCAGAATTTCAGGCGGCTCGTCGAAAAGGGTGGACTCGTCGAGGCCACCGGCAATGTTTCGACCGAGACTGGCGGGCGTCCTGCGCGGCTCTACCGCTTCCGCCGCGAGGTGGTGCTCGAGCGCCCCGCCCCGGGCTTGCGCGTCAAGGCCGGTCGCGCCCAAGGCTAACGTGATCTGGAGGTCTCTATTGCGCAACAAGAGCTTGGCAATTCGCTTCAGTCAGGCGGTTGGGGGCTTGCTCTGCGCTGTGCTTCTATCGGCAAGCGCGACATTGACGATGATGTCGCAACCCTCCCGCGCTGCAGAGAGCGTAATCGACACGAAGGAGGGCTCGATCAAGGTCGAGACGGTTGCTGACGGGCTCGAGCATCCCTGGGGTCTCGCCTTTCTCCCTGACGGGCGCATGCTCGTGACCGAGCGGCCAGGCAGGCTTCGTATTGTGAGCAAGGACGGCGCAAAGTCTGAGCCGCTCAAGGGTGTGCCGGAGGTTTTCGCGCAAGGCCAAGGCGGGCTGCTCGATGTGGCGCTCGATCCTCATTTCACCGACAACGGATTGGTCTATTTATCCTATGCGGAGCCAGGGGAAGATAACGCCGGAACCGCCGTTGCCCGCGGCAAGCTTGGTGACGGCAGCATCGACAATGTCGAGGTAATCTTCAGGCAACTTCCAAAGGTCTCCGGCGGGAATCATTTCGGGTCGCGGCTTGTGTTCGCGCCTGACGGGAAGCTGTTCATCACGCTCGGCGAGCGGTTCACGTTCGAGACCGCGCAAGACCTCGGCAACCACTTGGGCAAGATCGTGCGCATCAATCCCGACGGCACTGTCCCCGGTGACAATCCCTTCGTCGAGAAGGAGCACGCAATGCCCGAGATCTGGTCCTATGGCCACCGTAACGCGCAGGGCGCCGCCATCAACCCAAAGACCGGAAAGCTGTGGGAGTCCGAGTTTGGCCCAAGGGGCGGGGACGAGCTGAACATTCCCGAGGCAGGCCGCAACTACGGCTGGCCGGTGGTGAGCTGGGGCATGCACTATGATGGCCGCCCGATCCCCGAGCCGCCAACGCATCGAGAGTTCGCCGATGCGATCTATCATTGGAACCCGGTGATCTCGCCGTCGGGCATCATGTTCTACACTGCCGACGCCATTCCGGGCTGGAAGGGTAATCTCCTCCTTGCAGGGTTGACCTCCAAGGCGATCGTGAGACTGACGCTCGACGGCGAGAAGGTGACGGACGAGGAGCGCATCCCGATGGGCGCCCGCGTCCGCGATGTGGTGCAAGGACCTGACGGCGCGGTCTACGCCCTCACCGACGAGGACAACGGCAAAATTATCAAGCTTACGGCAGGGCTGACAGCGGGCTGGGAGGCAGCAAAACTGAACGAGAGCGCCTCCCAACCTTCCAAGGAAACATTTATGGCGCGGCGTGGACTTTCGCTTGGCCTGTTTGGCCTGTTCGGACGGTCGCTCGAGCTGCGCGAGTTCGACAAAGCACTTCGCTCGGTCGATCTGCACCCCAATCTTGTGCCTGAGGCCGTCAAGCTCACCGCCGTCAGCTTGCTGAGGGAGCACGCCAAGGACGGCGAACCGGCGCCAAACTCCTACCGTGCCTCGGCAGAAATCATCGCTTACTGCATGCTCGGTGGCGACGCTTTCGCGCATGCCAACGATGCTAGGCTTGCTTCCGCAGTCGAACGGCGAATCGAGGCCGCGCTCGAGCCCGGTACGAGCCTCGATGCCAAACTGGTGCTCTTGACCTTCCACGCGAAGCTGATCCAGCCAAGCGTAGTGAATTACTTCAAGCTAGAAGCTGCTTCCGATTGAAATCGCGACGCGCGCCGCATAGTTGCCATACTGCCAGCTTCGATAGGGCCGCCGAGTTTGCCTTCTCCTTCTCCTTGCTACCCTCTCGATTCGCCGATGCAGCCGATCCTTTCCATCAAAAATGTGTCGAAGACCTACGCCTCGGGCTTTCAGGCCCTGAAGGGCATCAATCTCGACATTCGCAAAGGCGAGATCTTCGCTCTGCTCGGCCCTAACGGCGCGGGCAAGACTACGCTGATCAATATCATTTGCGGCATCGTCAACCTGACCAGCGGCAGCGTCACGGTTGGCGGCCACGACATCATTACCGACGCCCGCGCCGCGAGGGCGATGATTGGGCTCGTGCCGCAGGAGCTGACCGCCGACATGTTCGAGTCGGTATGGGGCACAGTCTCGCTAAGCCGCGGTCTGTGGGGAAAATGGGAGAACCCCAGCCATATCGAGAAGGTGCTGAAGGACCTCTCGTTGTGGGACCGCAAGGATTCCAAACTGATGACGCTGTCGGGCGGCATGAAACGCAGGGTCTTGATCGCCAAGGCACTGTCGCACGAGCCAAGCGTGCTCTTTCTCGACGAGCCCACGGCCGGTGTCGATGTCGAGCTGCGCAAGGGCATGTGGGAGAACGTGCGCTCGCTCAGGGATTCCGGCGTCACCATCATCCTCACCACGCATTACATCCACGAGGCTGAGGACATGGCCGACCGCATCGGCGTGATCAACAAAGGCGAGCTGATCCTCGTCGAGGACAAGGTCGAGCTGATGCACAAGCTCGGCAAGAAGCAAATGAGACTGCAGCTGCATGACAGCCTGCGCGCCATCCCATCCGAACTCGAAGGACATCATCTAACGCTCGCCAATGGCGGCAGCGAGCTTGTGTACACCTACGACACGCAAGGCCCGCGCACCGGCATCACCGGTCTTCTCACCGACCTTTCCCGCGCCGGCATTAGATTCAAGGACCTCGACACATCACAGAGCTCGCTCGAGGACATTTTCGTCGATCTCGTGAGGGGCCAGAGATGAACCTGCCGGCGATGGCGGCAATCTATAGCTTCGAAATGGCGCGCTGGCGGCGCACCATGCTGCAAAGCGTGGTCTCGCCGGTGATCGCCACCTCGCTCTATTTCGTGGTATTCGGAGCTGCCATCGGCTCGCGCATCACGCAGATCGAGGGCGTGCCTTACGGCGCCTTCATCGTGCCCGGGTTGATCATGCTGACGCTGCTCACCCAGAGCGTCGCCAACGCCTCGTTCGGCATCTATTTCCCCCGCTTTACCGGCACCATCTACGAGCTGCTTTCGGCGCCGATCTCTTACTTGGAGATCGTGGTCGGCTATGTCGGGGCCGCCGCCACCAAGTCGGTCATCCTGGGGCTGATCATCCTCGCCACGGCCTGGCTGTTCGTGCCGCTCAGGATCGCGCACCCCTTCTGGATGGCCGGCTTTCTGCTCTTGACCGCTGTGACCTTCAGCCTGCTCGGCTTCATCATCGGCATCTGGGCCGATGGCTTCGAGAAACTTCAGCTCGTGCCGCTGCTCATCATCACGCCGCTTACGTTCCTCGGCGGCACCTTTTATTCGATCTCGGTTCTACCGCCAGTCTGGCAGGTGGTTACGCTGTTCAATCCGGTGGTTTATCTGGTCAGCGGATTCCGCTGGAGCTTCTACGAGATCGCCGATGTGACTCCGACGGTGAGCCTTTTCATGATCGGCCTGTTCCTCGCCATCTGTCTTGCAGTGGTGGCGTGGATCTTCAAGACCGGTTACCGGCTCAAGAGCTAGCCGAGGTTTTCGGCGAGCCTGTGGGGAGGATGGCGTTGATCGCCGCGCCGGTTGAGGCGGCGCACATAGGTGATCTGGGCGTGAGGTCGCTCAGCCTTGACTTTCAGCGCGGCAATCAGGGCGTCCTCGGCCTTGACCACAATGCGGTCGCCCCTGCCTTCAACGTTGATGCCGACGGTGAATTGCGATTGCACGGAAGTTGCTTTCCTTCGGTGCCGAGTCGGGCTCAAGCCTAGCAAAAGAAGTCCCAAAGGCCCATGGGTAATGCACAGGATGCAACAATATCCTGCGATTCTGCACCCGTTGCGCCGGTTATGGATTAGGGATTGGCAATGCCTGGGGCAAAGCCGCTTGGTGCGGGGCTGTCTGGCTTTTGCGGCTTGGGCTTCGGATCGGCGTTGTCGGCGACGGCCTCCGGCTTCGCCTCCTTGCCGAGAATGGCAGCGCCCACCACTGGATCGAGCTTGTAGACATCGGCAAAGGTTTGAACCTTGCCCTGCTCGTCGACCACGGCGGTGAAATACGTCGTATGCACCGGCACTTGGTGGGTGATGTTGACCGAGCTGTTGGAGCCGGTGGCGAGCAGCTTGTCGACGTCCGCTTGCGGCATATTCTGATCGGCAGCAAGCACCACTGCGGCGATCTTTCCCGGATTGCCGACGCGCGGGCAATTGTGCCCCTCCGCGCGCTCTTCCTTGTCGAACAGGCCTTCCTTGATGGTGTCGTGCATGTAGACGGAATAGGGGTTGGGATAGACGAACTTGACCTTGCCGAGCACGTTGTTAGGCCCGGGGGCCTGCACGAAGCTTATCGCGCCCATATTGACGTTGTTCCAATCGATGCTGCCGGCATCGACGAAGCGGCCGTTGTACTTCACCTTTAGCTCGTGCTGGTCGAGGATCGAAGTGTTGCGGCTGAACAGTCCGCCGCCGCCCCGTAAATTCGGCAGGAGGTTTTCCCTGACGATGGTGGGGGGTACCGTCCATTCAGGATTGAACACCACTGACTTGAGATCGGCCGAGAAGATCGGGGTCGCGTATTTCAATTCGCCGACCACGATCTTGTCGGTGTAGATCGTCTTCCCATCCTTGACCACGTGCACGATGTAGGACGGGATGTTGAGCCAGACATAGAGCGAGCCGAGCTCCTCCGGCAACCAACGCCAGCGCTCCATGTTGATGACGATCTTCTGCGTGTTAGCCGACTTGGCGCTGGCCTCGCTCTCTGCGCGCGCCTTGACCAGAGCACGATGCAGCAGCTGGAACTGCTCGTGCTTCGGATTGAGAGAGCGAAGATAGGCATCAGGCGCTCCGGCAGTGGCGATCTCGGCCATCACCGTCTTCGGAGCGCGCAAGGTCGGCGTCATGCCGAACAGCTTGCTCAGTTTGGCGGGATCGGTGCGCCCCCCGCGAGCGAAGCGCGCATATTTGAGGATGGCGAGATCTAACTTGATCTCGTTAGCTGCAGCAGTCTCGGGCGAGGCAGGAAGATCGCCGGTGGGCGGCAGGTCGAAGGCTGAACTGGCAAGACCCCAGTCGTCGGCCCGTCGTATCTCATCGACCGCGGCGAGCCCTTGGCCGGAGAGGCCCATGTCGGTCATCCAGAGCGGCTCGCCGCGCTCGTTGTAGAACGCGACAAGGGCGGAGACATCGTCGGATGACGAAGTCTTGTCGAGGTTGGCGAGCTTGGTGCGAATGCTCTCGACGACCGGCGTCGCCGCGACCGGCTGGGGCGTGGTCTGCACTACCGTGGGAGGCGGAGCTATGGCTGGGGAAGCCGCCTCTGGAGTCGCGGGTGCGGTATCGGCAGGCGTCGTATCGCCACTTTGCGCCCCGGCAGATTGTGCCGCAGCAGGATGATCCTGTGCGAAGCTCGGAATAGACGCGACAGCACAGCACAGCAACGCCGCGCCTAAGGCGGCGACCAGGGATCGCACTCGCATCGCCTGTAGCCCAAGTACCCTCGCGTAAATTAGTCTGAGAGTTGCGGCAGGGCCACTACGAATTGGCCAGTTCTCGGGCCTATTGGCTTCTGTGTTCCCGAGAAGCCACAGCTTCCAATAATTTGCTCACTCTGAGCATTAAGCGCCTAGCATAAGATTTTTTCAGGTTTCGGGAATAAATCGCTTTCTTCCCCGGTCTCCTCTCACCACGAACCCAGGCATCAACGAGGAGGCCACGATGAACGAAGATAGAACCCTTGAGACTGAAGCCGCAGGAGACGATGGGGAAGACGCAGGAGTTAGCCGCAGGGGTGCGCTCGAATGCACAATCTGGGCCGGCACTGGCGTGCTGTGGACCCTATCTGGCGGCGTGCCGAAATCCTTGGGCCTCCTCGGCGACGGCCTCCTCGGCAACGCACTCGCTGCCGAGACTCCGGCCTTCACCTTCCTCCAGATCAGCGATAGCCATATCGGCTTCAACAAGCCCGCCAACCCCGACGCGCTAGGCACGCTGCGCGAGGCGATCGCCAAGGTCAAGGCGGTGCCGGCCAAGCCCGCCTTCATGATCCATACCGGCGACATCACCCATCTGTCGAAGCCTGACGAGTTCGACAATGCCAACCAGCTCATCAGCGAGGCCGCGCTCGATGTGCATTACGTCCCCGGCGAGCATGACTTCGTCGATGAAGGCATGGGCAAGGCCTATCTCGCCCACTATGGCAACGGTACCAAGGGAGCAGGCTGGTATTCATTTGACGATCACGGCGTGCACTTCATCGGGCTCGTGAATGTGGTCGACCTAAAAGCCGGCGGACTTGGCAGGCTTGGGCCCGAGCAACTCGCCTGGCTTGCCGACGACATCAAGGACAAGTCGAACTCGACGCCGATCGTCGTGTTCGCGCACATCCCACTCTGGACGGTCTATGCCGATTGGGGATGGGGCACCGACGACGGCCTGCAGGCGCTCGACATGTTGAAGCGCTTCGGCTCGGTGACAGTGCTCAACGGTGACATCCATCAGATCGTGCAGAAGGTCGAAAGCAATATGACCTTCCACACCGCGCGCTCGACCTGCTTCCCCCAGCCGGTCCCTGGTACCGCGCCTTCGCCCGGGCCCATGACCGTGCCGGCAGATCAGCTTCGCTCCGTGCTCGGCATCACCAGCGTCTCAGTGCGGGTAGGCAACAAGCCTCTCGCCATAACCGACACCACGCTCGCGGGCTGATCTGAACCATGACCAGCCTCCACGTGAAGATCGCGGTACTTGCCGCCGCCGTGCTCATGCTCTGGGCCGCGCCGGGACTTGCCGAAGACGCCAAGATAAAGATCGCCAACTTCACCTTCGATCCGCCCACGCTCACGGTGAAGGCAGGAACCACCGTTACTTGGGTCAATTCCGACGACATCCCTCATGTGTGGTTTCCGAGAAGAATGGGACGTTCCGCTCGAACGCGCTCGACACTGACGAAACTTCACGCAAACGTTCCCGCCGGCCGGCACCATCGAATATTTCTGCGCGATCCATCCCCACATGACCGGAAAGATCATCGTCACGCCTTGAATGAGACTAGACTAAAGGGAGCGCAGCTTCCGACCGGTTGAATGTGGGCGACGCGACAGATCAGGATCGCTTTGCCGAGGTGTTTCTGCCTCACCTCGTCGATGCCTTTCGGCTCGCCCGCTGGCTTGCTGGCAGCCGTGCCGATGCCGAGGATATCGTGCAGGAGGCTTCGCTCCGGGCCTTCAAGGGTATTCGTGGATTTGGCGGTGGAGACTCGCGCGCCTGGGCGCTGACCATTGTGCGCAACACGAGCTATAGCTGGCTTGCCAAGAATCGGCCTTCAGCTGTGGTGCTGACAGAGGATCTAAACCAGACCGCCCACGATCGCGTCGATCAATCTGACGCTATGGAACGCACGCCCGAGGCGGCCTTGATCGCCAAGGTCGAGGCCGAGGAGATAAGAAAAGCGATGGCGACTTTGCCGGTGCCATTCCGCGAGGTGCTGGTGCTTCGTGAGATCAATGGGCTCGACTATCGCGCCATCGCCGAGATTGCCGAGCTGCCCATCGGCACTGTCATGTCGCGGCTTGCCCGCGCCCGTCGCAAGCTCCTCGATGCGATCAGCGGAGGCGCGCCATGACCCTCTCCAAGGACGACGAGCTCCTGCTCAATGCCTATCTCGACGGCGAGCTTGACCCTCTCGAGGCCAACCGCTTCGAGGCACGGCTCGCGTCGGAGCCTGCACTCGCCGCCGAGATCGAGGCATATCGCCTGCTCAGGGCCGCGCTTCGCTCCGATCTCGCTGAAGATGTGCCGTCGCCCGACCTCCGGCGCCGCATTACATCCAGCCTCGACTTGCGCGCCCCCAGTCGGAGGCCGGCCTGGGGTGCGCTGGCGGCCTCCTTTCTCGCGGGCGTCGTGCTTGCCGGGTCGATGACCCTCGGCGTGCTCCATCGCCAAGCCGGCGACGAAATTGCAGGCGAGGTGGTGTCGGCGCATATCCGCAGCCTCATGGCACCCGCGCCGACCGACGTACCATCTTCCGACCACCACACGGTAAAGCCGTGGTTCAACGGCAAGCTTGCTTTTGCGCCGGTCGTGCCCGACTTCGGGAGCCAAGGCTTTCCGCTCGTGGGAGCGAGGGTCGATGTCGTCGGGCTAGAGCCTGCCGCCACTCTCGTCTACTCCCGCGGCAAGCATCTTATCAGCCTCACCGAGATACCTGCCGGTCAGGCGTCCGTTACCGCGGCAAGAAGTTATGAAGAGCGCGGATTCCTGGTTCGCTCGTGGAGCGAGGACGGCGTCACTTATTTTGCGGTGTCCGACGCCGCTGCCGAGGAACTCGAGGCCTTTATGAAGCTGTTTCAAGCCGAAACGGCAAGAAAGAGCCAATCCTGAGTGACAGCCTCGCGGCGGATTGAAGCGGTCCCCCTAGGATTCGGCCCTGCAGTTCCCTATACTCAAACTGAGAATAGGAGGAGCCGGCCTTGCGCCGGATGTTTTAACGACCCATATATGCTCAACTTGAGCATTAAGCGGGAGGAGAGAATGAGGTCCGTTCACAGCGTAATCCCCGCTAAGGGGCTGAGAGCGCAGAGAGCGCAGAGAGCGGTACCCCCTGCCCTTCTGCCCGACCTCGCCTACACGCCGGAGGTCGCACGTGACACCGCGCATCTCTACGAGCGCGTATCTCGCGTCATTCCGCCGATCGAGTGGCCAGGATTCGCTCCCTCCGTCCATGCCATCAATGAGCTTAAGCGGTCGCGCAACGCAGTCGTGCTCGCGCATAACTACATGACGCCCGAGATCTTCCATTGCGTCGCCGACGTGGTCGGCGATTCGCTCCAACTCGCCCGCGAGGCGTCCAAGACCGATGCTGAGATCATCGTGCAGGGCGGCGTGCACTTCATGGCCGAGACCTCGAAGCTGCTCAATCCTCACAAGATGGTGCTGATCCCCGACAGCCGCGCAGGCTGCTCACTCGCGGCCTCGATCACCGGCGCCGACGTCCGCGCGCTACGCGAGGCTTACCCCGGCGTGCCGGTGGTGACCTACGTCAACACCTCTGCCGAGGTGAAAGCAGAGTCCGACATCTGCTGCACCTCGTCGAACGCGGTGAAGGTCGTGGAATCGCTCGGCGCCGAGCGCGTGATCATGATTCCCGACGAGTATCTTGCCAAATGGGTGCAGACGCAGACCAACGTCGAGATCATCACCTGGAAGGGCCATTGCGAGGTGCATGAGCGCTTCACCGGCGACGAGCTTCGTGCCTATCGCGAGGCGGATCCCGGGGTGAAGATCATCGCGCATCCCGAATGCGCGCCCGACGTGCTTGCGGAGGCCGACTTCACCGGCTCCACCTCGGGCATGATCAAGTGGGTCAGGGACCATCAGCCCTCCAAGGTGCTGCTCGTGACCGAGTGCTCGATGAGCGACAACGTCGCCGTTGAAACGCCGAACGTCGAGTTCGTGCGGCCTTGCAATCTTTGCCCGCACATGAAGCGCATTACGCTGCCGAAAATCCTCGAGTCGCTCGTGTTCCTCAAAGAGGAAGTCACGGTGCCCGAGCATGTCGCCGAGCGCGCCCGGATGGCGGTCGAGCGCATGATCAATCTCAACAATTGACGGGGCGCCGAGTAGCAGGCGTACGCGAAGTGACCAGGTCAACAACTCATATGCCGGCGCGAAGTACGGGCGGCGGTATTGTCATTGTCGGCGCGGGCCTTGCCGGCCTGTTTACCGCGCTGAAGCTTGTGCCGCTCCCGGTGACGGTGGTCTCCGCGGCGCGGTTCGGCGAAGGCGCATCGAGCCTCTGGGCCCAAGCGGGCATCGCCGCGGCAGTCGCCGAGGGCGACAGCCCTGACGCGCATGCCGCCGACACCATCCGTGCCGGCGCAGGTATCGTCGATGAGAAGATCGCCCATCTCCTGGCGAACGAGGCGCGCGACCGCATCGAGGACCTGCTTCGCTATGGCGTGCCGTTCGATAAGGACCTCGAAGGCCATTTCAGCCTGGGCCGCGAGGCGGCGCATGGCAAAAACCGCATTCTCCACGTCAAGGGCGACACTGCCGGCCGCGCTATCATGCATGCGCTGCTCGCCGCGGTGAGAAAGACGCCGTCAATCACTGTGCTCGAAGGCTATGCCGCGCGCGACCTCGTGCTCCGCGACGAGCGTGTTGCTGCGATCGAACTCACCTATGTCAATGGCAGATCCCGGCAGCTCATTCTGCCTGCAAGAGCCGTGGTGCTTGCCACCGGCGGCGCCGGCCAGATCTACGCCCTCACCACCAACCCGCGCGAGGCGCGCGGCGAAGGCATCGCCATTGCGGCGCGCGCCGGCGCAGTGATCGCCGACGCCGAGTTCGTGCAGTTCCACCCCACCGCCATCAATATCGGCCGCGACCCCGCGCCGCTTGCCACCGAAGCGCTGCGCGGCGAAGGCGCGCTCCTGATCAATGCCCGCGGCGAGCGCTTCATGCGTGCGGTCCATGCTGACGCCGAGCTTGCCCCACGCGACGTTGTGGCGCGCGCGGTCTATCGCGAGGTCATGAGCGGGCGCGGCGCCTTTCTCGATTGCCGGTCTTTCGGCACGAAGCTCGCCGAGCATTTTCCGACTGTGTTCGCAGCTTGCCGGTCTGCAGGCATCGATCCTGCGCGCGAGCCGATTCCCGTCGCTCCGGCAGCGCACTACCACATGGGCGGTATTCTCACCGACGCGCAGGGGCGCAGCACTATCGATGGCTTGTGGGCTTGCGGCGAGGTGGCTTCCACCGGCGCGCACGGCGCCAACCGCCTTGCCTCCAACTCTTTGCTCGAAGCCGTAGTGTTCGGCGCCCGTGTGGCCAATGATATCGCCTCCTCTCCTGGAGCGGCCGATCTTGAGCCGGCCGCGCCCCAGGAAATGGCTGAGATCGAGCCCACGCGTGAGCATGACCGCGGCGAGCAGGAACTCCGCCGCACTATGACGGCAGAGGTTGGAGTGATCCGCGATGCGGCCTCTCTCGCCAAGGCGCTGCTCATGATCGGCGTGATCGAGGGTGAGAACGCGGGCGACCGGCGCCTCGCCAATATGCTCACCACCGCCAAGCTGATTACGGCCGCCGCGTATCAGCGCAAAGGGAGCCGCGGCGCCCATTTCCGCAGCGATTACCCGACGCCTAATGAGGCGCTTGCCAAGCGGAGTTTCCTCACCCTGGCCGATGCCGAGAGGATCTCACGCGAGGCGGTCGAGGCAGCGGCGTCCGGCGTCAAGCTTCGCGCCGTGCTTCATGCATGAGCGAGGCTTCTGCGCCTGAATTCAATCTTCCACGCTTTCTCGTCGAGCAAGCGGTTGCCGCCGCTCTCGCAGAGGACCTTGGCAGCGTGGGCGACATCACCACCGACGCTATCATCCCGGCGGAGTCTCAGGGCGAAGCCTCAATCGTCGCGCGGAAAACTGGCGTAATCGCAGGGCTGGATCTAGTCGAGGCCGCTTTCAAATCTCTCGATCCAGAGGCCCGCTTCAGGAGAGTGGTTCAGGACGCCAGCAAGGTCGAAGCCGGAGGGACCATCGCCACTGTCGCAGGCAAGACTCGCGCATTGCTCATAGGGGAACGGACCGCGCTCAACTTCCTCGGCCGCTTGAGCGGGATCGCCACACTGACCGCTGCCTATGTCGCAGCCATCCAAGGCACTCGCGCCAAGATCGTCGAGACGCGCAAGACCACGCCTGGCTTGCGCGCATTTGAGAAGTACGCGGTCAGGTGCGGCGGCGGCATGAACCACCGCTTCGGACTCTACGACGCAGTGCTGGTCAAGGATAACCACATCGCCGCCGCCGGAGGGCTCGCTGGCGCACTGCAAAAACTTCGCGCGAGGGTGGGACACCTCGTCAGAATCGAGATCGAGGTCGATACGCTCGATCAGCTTGAAGACGCGCTGAACTTTCCCATCGACGCCGTGCTGCTCGACAACATGGATGTCGAGACACTGAGAAAGGCGGTGGCTTTGGTGAACGGTCGCGTGGTGACCGAGGCTTCAGGCGGCGTGACGCTTGAGAATGTCGGAGAGATCGCCAAAACCGGCGTCGACCTGATTTCGGTCGGAGCTCTTACTCACTCCGCGCGAAGCCTAGACTCATCGCTGGAGTGGATGGGGTCGTAGTGCCGGTTACCGAGGCGAGCGAAGTCGAAACGAGGGATAGCGTCGGGGTAAGCGTCAGGCCGGACGATCCATCAGCGCTACCAGCGGCAACTTTCGAGGAGTCGGCAGAGCCGGTCTCGTCGGAGGCATCGACCTCGTAAGGCGCCTCATCGCGCTTCTTGTAGAAGATGTGTCGGCCGATCTTGTCGATTTTGTTCATGTCACCGACCCAATCGGGTCTCACGTAGTTGGCGTGGTAGTAGGTCGAGTAGCCGATTTCGGGAAGCCACAGCTCGCCACCCATGATTTTCTTGGCGACGCTCTGGGCGAGCGCCCATTGAGCGTCGTTGCGCGGGTTGTCGCTCTGACCGTCGCAGGCGAACGAGAACTGACAGCCTGGGTGCATTTGCCCCTGATATACGACGCCGCAGACCGTCTGCGGGAACATTGGGCTCCTCACCCTATTGAGGATGACTTGGCCAACGGCGATCTGGCCACGCAGAGGCTCGCCGCGGGCCTCGAAATAGATGGCGGTGGCAAGGCAGCGCCGCTCGCGGGCCTCGAATTCGGCCTGGCTCTCGCCCTTGTAGCGGAAGTTCAGTCCGTCGGGAGTCGGATGATAGGCGATCTCCTCCGGCGAGGGCTTGAAGCCATCGACGTCCAAGCTCGGCGCGAACATCGACCCATAGCTTGCATTCGAGAGCAACCCGTCACTCAAAGGCGGCCCTCCGGCCGACCTCTTCATGGCGACGCGCGTCGTCGTCGGGATCAGCCGATCGGCCTTATGGGCGCGACTGACCTCGCCGCCATTTGCCAGAGAGGCGGTCGCTGCCGGATCGCCGATCAAGCTCGCGGCGATGAGCTGCTTGCCGGCGTAGGTGACGCTCTTTTCAGCGAGATACTGGTCGGCCCTTGGCCCTTTGCCCCCAACCCGGAACAAAAATCCCGCCTCGCGCGGGATCGAAACGGGAAGATGGGTGGCATCGGCGGTGCGCGTCTGCGAATAGGCGGCGCCGTGGCCGGAGAAATAAAGCTCGATTTGGAAAGCGACCGGATTGCCGGGAACGGCGGCCACGTAGCCCAAGGCGATTAGGGGAAGCGGCACGAGCGCAGCGACCGTGTGCCACACCCGACGAGGCAAGCGTCGGCCCATGTTCCCTCCAGGTTACCCCGTAACCTCTCGGGAGACTCCGCCCGTAGACTCGCTCCGGCCGGCAGCCCCCCTAAGTTGCCCCAATCGCGCTAAAGACTCGCGCGCTTAGAGCGTCCCCGTAAACAGCCGGGCATAATGGTGGGAAATCAGAGGTTTAATTTATTAAGTCCCCCACCGGTTGGCCCGGATTCCCGTCTAATTGCCTTAACCGTGCCCGATAAATTAGGGCAAAATGTGGTAAACGGCAACGGGCGAGCTACTTCAGGGGAGAAACGCTAATTATCGGTGAAAGCGATTCCCCCCGGCATGCTTTAGCCTTTCCAAGTAATTTACCCGACAAACGGTCGCGTTCCTCTTCCAAAGGTAACGGTAGAGGTAACAAACGACAAATGACCGGATCGATAATCCCTCACCTCCCACAACGCTGTCGATGCCGGGGGGTTCCGTGCCATCGCGGTCGATTCGCATTTTTCCCGACCTCTGCTAAGAGGCTTCTATGTCTCTAGGGTTCATCAGTCCGCAACTCGCTACCGCAGTCGATCAGCCCCCTCCGCGTGCTGGATGGATTCATGAGGTCAAGCATGACGGGTACCGCACTCTCCTGATCGTCGACCGCCGCAAAGTACGCGCCTATACCCGAAACGGCTTCGATTGGACCGAGCGATACCCCTGCATAACGACGTCAGCAGCTCAGCTTGACTGCCGCTCGGCAATCATCGATGGCGAGGTCATTGTCCAGGATGAGCGAGGCGTCTCAGATTTTGAGGCGCTCAAATCAGCCGTCCGCTGGCGGCCACAAAGCCTGGTCCTTTGCGCCTTTGACCTTCTTCATCTGAACGGCAAGGAGCTTCGCGACCGGCCATTGCTAGAACGGCGAGCGAAGCTGAAAGAGTTGGTGCC